>JAFDWC010000014.1 GCA_018268655.1 Actinomycetota bacterium | reverse complement strand
CTCGGAGTCGGGTTCGAGACCAGCGAGCGAAGCGCTTCCCCGAGGGCGACTTTGAGGACGTAGCCGTCCAGCCGTCGCCTCGTGTCGGGCGAGGCTTCGGCCCGTTCCGCCTCGCTGAGGATGAAGTCGGCGCAGACGCCGTAGACCTGTTCGGCGGTGCCCCGTCGGCGGCGGACCTCGACGACCTCGATCGTTTCCGCCGCCCGCATCTCCCGCAGATGGCGCCGGATCGCGCTGGGGTTGATCTCCACCTGCTCGGCGAGCTCGTTGGCGCTCATCGGACGATCTGAGAGCAGTGCCACGAGGAACCAGCGAATCGGGTGCCTGATCACGTCGGAGGCGGCAGCGCCATCCGCGCGACGCCCGGACGGCTGCGGCTTCTCGCCGCTCAAGGAACTCGCCGCTTTCTGCATGCCATCCGACCCCTACGCGGCAGTTTTTCAAAGGCAGACGCTGGGTTCACCCGACTCCCTGTCGACGCGGGCCCCGATCTGAAGCCGGCGCCAGGCTAGGAGGAGCGGATGGGAAGTGTCAAGCGGAAAAACAAAGTAGAAGGAAATTGTCTATTCATGGAGGGGGGGTCTGACATCGAATAGAGGCTTGTTGACGGAAGCCCGAGCGGCCCCCGAGAGAAAGGCGGCGTCCATAGATCGGCACCTACTTCTTGCGCTCGATCTCCTTGGCGTCGACGGCGCCGCCGCGGACCGCGCGCTCGGTCCGGCGGTGGCGGATCAGGACCGGGGCGGCCCAGCCGATCAGGGCTCCGAGGAGGGCGAAGACCAGCAGCATCACGATCATCGGTGCGTCGAAGCTGGCGAAGAGGACTTCGAAGGTGACCCGCTGGGAGTTCTGCAGGGCGACGATGACGAGGAGGGCGATGAGGCCGCCGAGGATCCATTTGCGCCACTGGATCTCCTTGTCCTTCTGCGGGCCCACGGCCTGATCCTAGTTCCGGGGTCGGGTTGAACCGACGCGGCCGAGGTCCCGTACCCCAGGGTCAATGCGGCCGGGATCGACGTGCGGCCGCGTCTCGTTCAACTCGTCCGACAAGGAGGCAGAAGATGCTGAAGCGCACGCTGGGGGTGGCCGTGGTCGCCCTGGGCCTGACCGCGGGCGGAGCCGGGGCGGCACTCGCCGACCACGGCGCCGACGACCCGCCGGGCCAGCACCAGGAGCACCGCAACGGCGAGCAGCGCCACCAGGGCAAGCACAAGGGCATGCACCACGGGCGCGGCCACCACCAGGGCGACGACCACGGCGGCCGTGGTCAGGGCCGCGACGACGGGCCCAACCACGGCTGAGCCGGGAGGGTCAGGCCGGCGGGCTCGGGCTCAGCTCGCCGGCCAGCGGTCGGCGATCATGTGGCCGTCGCCGCCCTCCGGCTTCTCGCCGCCGACGGCGATCAGGACCAGGCCGTCGGGACCGGCGTCGAAGCCACGGACGACCTCCGGGGAGACCCGGACCACGTCCCACTGCTGGAGCTCGATCCGCTCGTCGTCGAGCTTGATCGCGCCCGAGCCCTCGATCACCACGTAGGCCTCCTCCTGGACGTCGTGGTGGTGGCCGCCGGTCGCGGTGACGTTGGGGGCGATGCGCTCCAGCGAGACCCCGAGCTGGCGCGAGTCGAGGTATTTGCGGGAGAAGCGGAGCTCGACTCCGGCGCCCTCGCCCACGGGGTCGATCTCCATCAAGTTCTTCAGTGCGTATTTGGACATGGGCCGGAGTCTATGGGGGCGGCGGTCCGGCGCCGGGCGACCCGCGGCGCGGGTGGGCCGGGGCCCGCCGCAGGCCGCCGCGCGCTCAGCTGTCCAGGCCAGGGATGGGGTCGATCGGCAGCCCACCGTGGACCCGTTCCAGATTCTCGAGGTCGAGGCGGTCCTGGCCGCGCCCGGCCAGGCGCTTGAAGCCGACCAGACTGCGGAGAGATGCGAATGGCGCCATCTCCGCGCCAGCTTCGATCTCGATCGCCTCGGCGGCGACCGTCTTGTAGTCGAGCGGTGGGAGACCGCCGCGCATGACGTCGACGATGCCGTGTCGGCTGTTGACGCGGAGATGATGTGATTCGGCTACGTCTGTGGCCTCGAGAACCTTCCCGTCGTGGAGGCGGGTAGCGCCAATCCGCTCGAAGAAACGGAGGATCGCCGCGTCGGCGTTTGGTCCGTCGGCGACAAGTAGATCGCTGTCCTTCGTTGCCCGCAGGTAGCCGTGGGCGATCACGCTAAAGCCACCGATTACGACATACGGGAGCCTCACGGCGTTTGCGTCAGCGACGACCCCGTCGAGGTCAGGACCAGAGAGCTCGTCTGGAGACATGGCCAGCCCTTACTGACGCGGCGAATAGAGACATTGCTTGTTGCGAGAGCTTCTGTCCGTACGCGACACGCTCCGCCATCGACAACGACGCGGCGAATTCTGCTTCCTGGCGCTCCTCTTCCTCGTTGATCCGAGCCCACTCGGCCTCGCTGCCGACGGAGAAGAGAGGTTTGGGATTGGTGGCCATCGGCTCAAATGCTACGCCTGAGATCGCTCAGTAGGCGGTGTTACGGCAGCGGGGGCGCGGGACGGACTTGTAGCGGTGGCCGCGGCCGCGGTTCCAGAGGGCGGCGTCGATCTCGGCCGGGGTGAGCGGGGCGGGGCCGGCCGCGCGGGCGGCAGCGAGGAGCTCGACCGCCTGCACGGCGGCGGCGCGCAGCTCGACCTCCTCCGGCGAGCCGTGCTCGAGCAGCCGGCCGGCTTCGATCCGGGCGGTCAGCGCCAGGTCGAGGCGGAGCAGGCCGTCGAGGCAGAGGACGTGGGGGACGAGGTTGTCGGCGAAGGCGGTGAGGCGGTCGAGGTCGCGGAGCTCGGGGGCGAGGCCGGCGCGGCCGACGTCGGCGGCGGCGATCTGGGCGCGCTTGAAGAAGGGCACCTCGCGCCCGTCGTAGGTGGAGGTATCGGCGAAGGCGTCCCAGCCGGCGAGCAGGTCGACGAGGGCGGGCGCGGAGCCGGCGGCGGCGTCGATGACCGCGGCGAAGCTGCCGCCGTGCTCGGCCTCGACGTGGGCGCCGAGGTCGCGGAGGGTGGCGGCGAAGTCGGCCATCAGCGGGTGCCCGGGGTCTTGGCCGAGAGCTGCGGCGATCGCCGCCGGCTCGATCGCGACGAGGCCGGCCGCCGTCCACGGGCCCTCTTCGCGGAAGCGCTCGGTGACCCCGGCGGCGACGGTGAAGTAGCCGCTGCGGCCGGGGCGCTTGCGGATCGTCGGCCACCAGCCGGAGCCGAAATTGATCGCGTCGAGGCAGAGGACGAAGGCGGCGCGGGCCTCGCGGTCGCCCTCGAGCAGCTCGACCCCCGGGTCGGGCGGCGCCGGCGCGGCCGCCGGCAGCGACGCGGCGTAGGCCGGGATCCGCGCCTCGTCGATCGCCACAGAGCGCGCCCGCTCGACCACCCAGGCGGCTGCCTCCCGCACGCGCTCGCTGACCGGTTTGGACTCAAAGGTCGACAACGTCACACCGTTACGTAGATACTGGGGCAATGGGATCGGAGGCGGGCGGGAACGAGGCGCTCTCGACCTACGAGCGGTTCGCGCAGATCTACAACGAGTTCAACCACCAGAACGACTATGAGATGTGGCTCGGCCACAAGCTGCTGCCGGAGCTCGAGCAGCGGCGGCTGCGGCACGGCCGCGTCCTCGACGTCGGCTGCGGCACCGGGCGCGCCTTCGCGCCGCTGCTGAAGCGGGGCTGGGAGATCCACGGCTGCGACCTCTCGCCGGCGATGCTGGGGCGGGCGCGCGAGCAGTTCGGCGAGGCGGTCACGCTCGCGGTCGCCGACATGCGCGAGCTGCCGCGCTTCGGCGAGTTCGAGCTGGTGCTGGTGATGAACGACGCGCTCAACTACCTGCTCGGCGACGGTGAGCTCGAGCAGGCGCTGCGGGCGATCCGCCCCAACCTCGCGCCCGGCGGGCTGCTCCTCTTCGACACCAACTCGCGGCTGACGTTCCGGCTCGCCTACGAGGAGGCCGCCGACGAGGTGGTCAAGGACGGCCGCAGCTGGAGCTGGACGGCGCTCGGGCGCGACGGCTCGGCGCCGGTCTTCCGGGTGCGGATCGAGGGCGACGGAATCGAGCCGATCGTCAACGCCGAGCGCTACTTCGAGATCGAGGAGGTCGAAGCGGCGCTCGCGGCCGCGGGCTTCGAGAGCCTCGCCGTGCTCGGCCAGCGCGAGGTCGGGACCGAGGTCGTGCTGCGCGAACCGGCCGACGACGACGTCGACCACAAGATCGTCTACATCGCGCGCTCGCTGTAGTCGCCGGCCAGATGAGCAGAGCGTTCTCACCGGTGGGAACGCACCTTCTCCAGCGGGCGAGTAAATGTTTGCGGAAGGCGAAAACTGAGTAACTGTGCTCGACCTTCGTTTCCCCAGCGCTCTGGAGGGCGCGCAGATGGCATCGACCAGCGACCGCCGCAGAGCCGAGTCCGAACGCCTGATGAAGGCGATGTCGCATCCGCTGCGGACCTCGATCCTGCGCATCCTCAGCGAACGCACAGCGAGCCCCGCCGAACTGGCGCGGGACCTCGGCGACCATCTCCACAACGTCAGCTACCACACCAAGCGCCTCGAACAGCTCGGTTGCGTCGAGCTGGTCAAAGAGCGGCACGTGCGGGGCGCGGTCGAGCACTTCTACCGGGCGACGACCCGCAACCTGGTCGACGAGAGCGAGTGGGAAGAGCTCGACCCGGTGATCAAAGAAGACCTGGTCGGGGAATCGATGCAGAAGGTGATCGACGACTTCGTCGCCTCGGCCGAGGCCAAGATCGTCGGCTCCGACAAGGACTTCTGGCTGACCCGGACGCCGCTCCTCCTCGACGAGGACGGGATCGCGGAAGCGCTGGCGATCCACCAGCGGGCCTTCGAAGAGCTGGAGGAAGTGAAGGCGCGGAGCGCCGGCCGCCTGCTCGAGGCGAAGGCCGAGGGGACGCCGGTCTCCTCCTCGCAGGCGCTGTTCAAGATGCCCGGGGCCTGAGCGGGCGGCGGTGGTGGCGCGGCCCGTCGAGATCCGCCGAGCCGGCGCTGCCGAGGCGCCGATCGTGGCCCGGCTGCTGCACGACTTCAACGCCGAGTTCGGGGAGCAGACGCCGACGGTCGAGGTGCTGACCGAGCTCACGCGGCCGCTCCTGGAGGGCGGCGAGATCCTCGTCTTCCTCGCCGGCGAAGCCGACGGGATCTCGCTCTGGCGGCTGCGTCCCTCGCCCTGGACCGGCCGCCCGGAAGCGTATTTGCAGGAGCTCTACGTGGTGCCGGAGCGGCGCGGCGAGGGCCGCGGCCGGGCGCTGCTGGAGGCGACGATGGCGGCGGCGCGGGAGGCGGGCGCGACCGGGATCGACCTCAACACCGGCGAGACCGACGCCGCCGCCCGGGCGCTGTACGAGAGCGCCGGCTTCACCAACCTCGAAGGCCCGGGCGGGCCGCGGATGCTGTTCTACGAGCGCGAGCTCTGAGCGGAGGGCGCGGGCCGGCGCCGGGCTAGAGCTCGATCTGGGAGCCGATCGAGACGGTGCGGTCGCGCGGCAGCTTGAAGTAGTCGACCGGGCTCGAGGCGTTGCGGGCGAGGGCGATGAAGAGGTGCTTGCGCCAGCGCCGCATCTCGTCGTTGCCGGTGGGGACGATCGAGATCTGGGAGAGGAAGTAGATCGCCCCCTCGGGGTCGATCTCGCCCTCGACTCCGCGTTCCTGGGCGAGCTTGACCAGGCGCGGGACGTCGGTGTGCTCCTGGAAGCCGAAGCGGGCGGTGAGGTGGGAGATGCCGTCGTCCTCGAAGCCGAGGTGGTCGACGATCAGCCGGTCGCCCTCGGCGACGTAGGGGGCTTTGGTCGTTTCCAGCGAGATGATCACGACCGTCTCGTGCAGGGAGCGGTTGTACTCGACGCCTTTGCGGAGGGCGAGCGGGGTGGTCTCGCGGCGGGCGTTGAGGTACACGGCGGTGCCGGGGACGCGGGCGGCGGGCGGGTCGAGGCCGCGCAGCTCGGTCACGAACTCCGCCACCGAGCCCTCCTCGGCGACCCGGGCGCTGCTGACCCGTTCGCTGCCGCGGCGCCAGGTGCTGAGGACGACGAAGAGGATCGCGCCGACCGAGAGCGGGAACCAGCCGCCGTGCTCGGCCTTGGTCAGGTTGGCGCCGAGGAAGGCGAAGTCGACGGTGAAGAAGACGGCGGCGCCGAGCGCCACCATCCAGCTCGGCTTCTTCCACAGCGCCCGGGCGACGACGAGGAAGAGCAGGGTGTCGACGGTGATCGTGCCGGTGACGGCGATCCCGTAGGCGGAGGCGAGCTTGGCCGAGGAGCCGAAGCCGACGACCAGGGCGACCACCGCCGCCAGCAGGACCCAGTTGACCGCCGGCACGTAGACCTGGCCGATCTCCCGGGCGGAGGTGTGGCGGATCGTCACCCGCGGCAGGAACCCAAGTCGGACCGCCTGGCGGGTGACCGAGAAGGCGCCGGAGATCACCGCCTGCGAGGCGATCACCGTCGCCACCGTGGCCAGCAGCACCATCGGCACCCGGCCCCAGTGCGGCATCAGCAGGAAGAAGGGGTTGTCGATCGCGCTCGGCGTTTCCAGGATCAGGCTGCCCTGGCCCATGTAGTTGAGGATCAGCGCCGGGAAGACGATCAGGAACCAGGCGCGGCGGATCGGAGCGCGGCCGAAGTGGCCCATGTCGGCGTAGAGCGCCTCGGCGCCGGTGATCGTCAGCACGATCGAGCCGAGGGAGATGAAGGCGGTGCCGAAGTGGTTGGTGAAGAACTCGACCCCGTAGTGGGGCGAGATGGCCTTCAGGATCTCCGGGTGGGGGATGACATGGGCGAGGCCGAGGACGGCGATGACGCTGAACCAGACGACCATCACCGGGCCGAAGACGCCGCCGACGACGTGGGTGCCGAAGCGCTGGATCGCGAACAGCGCGGCCAGGATCGCGATCGTGATCGGGACCACCAGCGAGCCGAGGCTGGGGATCGCGACCTTGACCCCTTCGACCGCGGAGAGGACCGAGATCGCCGGGGTGATGATGCCGTCGCCGTAGAAGAGGGCGACGCCGAAGAGGCCGAGGCCGATCAGGATCGCCTTCGTCTTGAGCGAGCGCAGCGGCGCGTCCTCGACCTTGGCGATCAGGGCGAGGATCCCGCCCTCGCCGTCGTTGTCGGCGCGCATGATGAAGACGACGAACTCGATCGAGACGATCAGGGTGATCGACCAGAAGACGAGCGAGATGACGCCGAAGACATCCGCTTCGGTCGGCTTCACCGCGTGGTTGTCGGCCGAGAAGACGGTCTGCAGCGCGTAGAGCGGGCTGGTGCCGATGTCGCCGAAGACGACCCCGAGAGCGCCGAGCGCCAGCGCCGCCATGCCGAGCTGGTGCCGCGCCTGGCGCGGGGACGCGGGGGAAGAAGTGGCCATCCAGGTGACGATTCTGGGCTACCCGGCGCCGCCCTGCTCGGCGCGGCCGAGGTGGCGGGCGACGTCGGCGAGGACCGCGCGCACGTAGTCGGGCTGGTGGAAGACCTGGGCGTGGTTGAAGCGGACGGTGCGGAGGCCGCGGCGGGCGTGGGCCTGATCGCGCTGGAGGTCGGTGGTCTGGGCGGCGACGGTGCGGTGGTAGGTGAGGCTGTCGGTCTCGACGACGAGGCCGAGCTCGGGCCAGAGGAAGTCGACCCCGAGGCGGCCGAGGCGGCGCTGGGCGGCCGGCTTGGGCAGGCCGGCCGCGAGGGCGAGCTGGAGGAAGCGGCGCTCGAGCGCGGTTTGGGAGCGGCTGAAGGTCTGGGCGTCGAGCAGGCGGCGGAGACGGCCGGCGCCGAGGCGCGGGTTGGAGTCGAGGGCGGTCCGCAGGACCGGGGTGGCGAGGAGCTTGCGGTGGTCGGCCTCGTTGACGGCCGCTTCGAGCTCTTCGTCGTCGAGGTCGGTGGTCGCGAGGTCGATCAGGATCGAGAGCGGGTCGCCGACGGGGATGCCGTGGACCTGTCTCGGCGGACCGACAACGCGCCGGTGGATCTTCAAGTCGGGGCGGGCGTGGGGCAGGCCCAGCGGCAGCGTCACTTCAATCGGTCCGCTCCAGGGCGGACGGATGCGCCAGAGCTCTGCGCCGCTGCGGTGGCTGAGCTGCGAGGACGGCCCGCAGGCGAGCGTCGCCGCGGTCAGTTCGCCGAAACGGCCGAGCTGGCGGCGGCCAACCGCGTAGACGCCGCGGTGGACCTCATGGAGGCGGCCGGTCGCGAGGCGGTGGCGGATCGCGCTCGGCGTCATCCCAAGCTCGAGCAGTTGCGGACGAGCGACGACGAAATGCTGGCGGCGGGCGAGCCGCCAGGCATGCCCCGACCATGGTTGATGGATTCGCGTCGCTATAGCGACGTCAATGCATCAACGACGGCGGGCTCGTCCCGGGGCGGTGGCGGGAAATGCGGAGCATGCGAGACTTGGGGCCATGGCTTCGTCTCGCATCCCCGATCCGACCGAGTCGGTCCGCCACCAGCTGCGGCCGCTCTTCGACCAGATCGTGATCAAGGAGCTCGACCAGGATCGGGTCCGGCGCTCGGGGCTGGTGGTGCCGCCAGGGACGCACGAGCCGCCGCCGGAACAGGGCATCGTGCTGGCGGTCGGGCCCGGACTCGACTGGTGGGCCGGGGCCGGGGTCGAGATGCCGATCGCGCCCGGCGACCACGTCGTCTTCCCGGCCTCGGCCGGGGTCTGGGTCGAGGTCGACGAGGAGCGGCTGCTGGTCTGCCGGGTGACCCAGATCCTCGGCGTGCTCGAGTCGGCGCGGCTTAGCGAATAGGGACCGGCTGGCGCTCCCGGCCTAGCCGGGGATTTCCTGGCGCGAGGCGTTGCGCTTGCGCCGCATCATCCGCCGGTCCGCCACCTGCAGCAGCGACTCGTAGTCCTCGCCGTCGAGCGGGAAGACGGCCCAGCCGACCGAACCGGCCGGGGCCGGCATCCCGGATTCGCCGGCGTCGGCGCCGAGGGCCGCGCGAATCGCCTCGGCGAGGGCGCGGGCGCCGTTTTCGTTGGCCCCCGGGGCGATCACCGCGAACTCGTCGCCGCCGATCCGGGCGAGGCTGTCGTCGCTGCGGAGAACCGCGCGGATCCGCGTCGCCGCCTCGCGCAGGACGGCGTCGCCGACCGGGTGGCCGTGGTCGTCGTTGACGCTCTTGAAGTCGTCGATGTCGACGATGAAGAGGGCGAGGGGAACGGCGTCGGCGGCGCGGCGGCCGGCGCTCCGCTCGAGCTCGGTCCGCAGCGTCTGGTCGAACTCGCGGCGATTGCCGACCCCGGTCAGCGGGTCGCGGCGGGCGAATTCGCGCTGGCGGGCCTCGGCGCCGACGAGGCGGGCCTTGAGCTCGATCATCACCCAGGTGGCGGCGAGGAAGGCACCGGCGAGCGCCAGGTAGCGCGGCACGAAGGCGTTTTCGATCGCGTGGTCGTCGTAGAGGAGCGGCGCCCCGGCGACGAGGACGAGCTCGAAGGCCAGCGGCCAGGCCCAGCGGGCCGGGAAGTAGAAGGCGACGTAGAGGAGCGCGCAGACCAGCATCGGCTCGACGAAGCTGATCGAGCCGCCGCTGAGGTAGATCGCGAGGCCGACCACCGGGATCGTCGCCACCGTCCCGAGGGCGAGCTGGTCGAGCGAGGCGCGCTGCCAGGGGATCAGGCCGGTGATGCTGCCGATCCCGTAGAAGAGGACGACGGCGACCAGGGCCAGGACCCAGGCGAGGCCGGCGTGGACGGCGCCGGGCAGGAAGGTGCAGACGAGGGCGACCAGCCCCGAGACGGTCCAGAGGATGCCGGAGACCCGGCCCATGCGGGCGCGCTCGCGCTCGAGCTCGGTCGGGTCGGCGGCGGTCTCCGGCGAGAGGGCCATGTCGATTCATCGGCCGCGAGCGGCCGGGTGATTAGCCCGGGGGGCCGGCTTGCGGACGGACGGCCGTCAGGCGACCGAGTCGGCGACCGCGGCCTGGTCGCCGCCGCCTTCGGGCGCCTCGCCCTGGCCCGGGGTCGGGGTCGGCCGGATCACGAAGATCGCGATCGCCACCGCGATCGCGGCGAGGCCGGCGCCGACCAGGTAGGCGAGGTGATAGCCGGAGGTCAGGGCCGCGGCCTCGGTGGCGCCTTCGCCGAGCAGGTGGTTGGTGCGCTCGGTCGAGAGCGTCGCCAGCACCGCCAGCCCGACCGCGCCGCCGACCTGCATGCTGGTGTTGACGAGGCCGGAGGCGAGGCCGGCGTCGCTCGGGGTCGCGCCCGACATCGCCAGGGTCATGATCCCCGGGAACGAGGTGCCGATCCCGACCGCGATCAGCAGGAAGGGCGGCAGCAGGTCGGTCAGGTAGTCGCCGCCGACCGGGGTCCGGGTCGCGAACAGGACCAGGGCGACGACGACCAGGGAGACGCCGGGGATGACAGTGTTGCGGGCGCCGAAGCGCATGATCAGCTTTTCCGCGAAGCCGAGCGAGAGCGTGCCCATCACCACCGTCGTCGGCAGGAAGGCGAGGCCGACCTCGAGGGCGCTGTAGTGGAGCACCTTCTGCAGGTAGAGGGCGCCGAGGAAGAACATCCCGAACATGCCGGCGACCAGCAGCGCCTGCAGGGCGTTGGCACCGGCGACATTGCGCGAGCGGAACAGGCGCAGCGGCATCAGCGGGTTGGCGATCGTCGCCTGGCGACGGATGAAGGCGGCGAGGAGCCCGGCGGCGATCAGCAGGCCGCCGATCGTGCGGGGGTCGCCCCAGCCCCAATCGGTGATCTGGAGGATCGTGAAGACGCCGAGCATCAGCGCCAGGGTGACCAGCGCCGCGCCGGGGAAGTCGGCGCCCGCCTTGAGGCCGATTCCCTTCGGATCATCGACCAGGCGCAGCGCCAGCCAGCCGACCAGGATCCCGATCGGGAGGTTGACGACAAAGATGAAGTGCCAGGAGATCGCCTCGGTGAGGATGCCGCCGAGCAGCAGCCCGATCGAGCCGCCGGCGGAGGCGACGAAGCCGTAGACGCCAATCGCTTTCGCCTGGTCGGCGGGGCGCGGGAACATCGTCACGATCATCCCCAGGATCACCGCCGAGGAGAGGGCGCCGCCGACCCCCTGGACGAAGCGGGCGCCGATCAGCACACCCTGGTCTGGGGAGAGAGCGCAGAGCAGCGAGGCGACGGTGAAGACCGTCAGCCCGACGAGGAAGACGCGGCGCTGGCCGAGCAGGTCGCCGAGCCGGCCCGCCAGCAGCAGCAGGCCGCCGAACGGGATCAGGTAGGCGTTGACGACCCAGGCCAGGCTCGACTGGCTGAAGCCGAGGTCTTCCTGGATCGAGGGCAGGGCGACGTTGACGATGGTCGCGTCGAGGACGATCATCAGCATCGCCGCGCAGAGGACGTAGAGGGCGATCCAGGCGCGCTGGTCGGCGCGGGGCTCGGAACCGGCGGTGTGGGAAATGGCTTCGGAGGAGTTCATATGTGCGTGTGACTGCCGGGGCCGCCGAAACTCATCGGCGCCGTGGTGGAAACTCCGCCGGCAGCTCAGTCCTCGAGGCGAGTCGGCAGGCGGCGACGCTCGAAGACGGAGTGGACGAGCTCCGGCGACGTAGGGTACTCGGGCCAGCGCCCGTAGCCGTCGGCGGCGTCGGCGGCGCGGACGACGAAGGCGGTGACGTCCTTGATCCGGTCGCCGTCGAGGGTGATCACGTCGAGCGAGAAGGGGATGAAGGCGCGCTCGGGCTCGAACCAGGTGTAGGTGGCGACGGCGAGCTGGCCGTTGGCGCTGCTGGGCCGGTGGCGCCACACCCACTCGCCGGAGAGCGGGCCGTTGCGCAGGAAGAGCTCGATCTGGGCGAGGCCGCCGGCCGGGCCTCCGTACCAGCTCGCCAGCGGCGGCATCGACCAGGCCATGTCCTCGGTCAGCATCGAGACGACGCGGTTGACGTCGCCGCCGCGCATCGCCTCCATGTAGTCGTCGACGATCTCGCGCAGGCGGCGGTCCCCGAGCTCCCGCAGGGTCAGCTGCTGACTGCGCTCGGGGACCTTCTCGGCGATTGTCCTGCGCGCCCGCTGCAGGGCGCTGTTGACCGAGGGCACCGAGGCCTCGAGCGTCTCCCCCACCTCCTGGGCGGAGAAGCCGAGGACCTCGCGCAGGATCAGGACCGCGCGCTGGCGCGCCGGCAGGTGCTGCATCGCGGCGACGAAGGCGAGCTCGAGCGCCTCGCGCCGCTCGTAGTCGGCGTCGGGGGCGGCGCGGCCGTCCTCGACGCCCAGGGCCTCGTCCGGGTAGGGCTCGATCCACGCCGACTCGGCGACCGGCTCCCCCGGCGGCTGCGTCGGGTCGGCGGCCGGCGCGTACTCGACCGGCAGCAGCCGCTTCTTGCGACGGGCGATCAGGTCGAGGCAGGCGTTGGTGGCGATCCGGTAGAGCCAGGCACGCAGGGCGGCGCTATCGGCGAGCGAGTCGAGGTTGCGCCAGACCCGCAGCAGCGCCTCCTGCATCGCGTCCTCGGTGTCGTGGAGCGAGCCGAGCATCCGGTAGCAGTGGGCGTGGAGCTCCCCGCGGTAGGGCGCGAGCACCCGCTCGAAGGCGGCTTCGTCCCCACGCCGGGCGGCGTCGAGGAGAGCCTGATCGGGGACCATCGCTAGCGCTCGCCGTCGTAGTACTCGACGCCGCTCTGGCGGCGGACGAGGAGGTCGGTGGCGGCATCGCCGGTCCAGATCCCGACCTTGTCGCTGTCGGGATAGACGGTCGCGGTCGGCGTCACCACGGTCGAGAACATCAGGACGCGGGCGGGCTGGTCGCTCTCGTTGCGGACCCCGTGGGCGCCGGCGGGGCCCTTGGGGAACCGGACCGCGTCCCAGGGGTCGAGGCGGTCGGAGCCCTCGGGGTGGCGCAGGGTCGGGTGGCCCGAGAGGACGATCAGCCACTCCTCCTCGCCGACCTCGTAGTGGTAGGGGCAGATCGCCTGGCCGGGCGGCAGCTCGTAGACGCTGATGCCGGAGTCCTCGCCGCCGAGCAGCTTGCCGAGGCGGGCGAGGCCGGCCCGGAAGCCGTCCGGGTCCTCGGGGTCGAACTGGAAGTCGGGAGCGGCGATGTTCGTCCGCTGCATGCGCCGACGCTAGCAGCGCGCTTGCGGAGCGGGAACTCCAGTTTTACGGAGCGCTCGCTCCGGTTGTGTTACAGTGCCCGCCATGAACCGGAGCATCCACCCTCACTTCAATCCCTGGCTGGCGCTGGTCGTCGTCTGCTTCGGCCAGTTCATGGTCGTCCTCGACGCCACCATCGTCAACGTCGCCCTGCCGGCGATCCAGACCGACCTCGGCTTCTCCGACAGCTCGCTGCAGTGGGTCGTCAACGCCTACACGCTGCTGTTCGGCGGCTTCCTCCTGCTCGGCGGCCGCGCCGCCGACCTGCTCGGCCGGCGCACCCTCTTCCTCGCCGGCGTCGCCCTCTTCTCGCTCGCCTCGCTGGCCAACGGGCTCGCCACCACGGAGGGGATGCTGATCGCCGGCCGCGCCGCCCAGGGGCTCGGCGGCGCCCTGCTCTCGCCGGCCGCGCTCTCGGTCATCACCACCTCCTTCGGGGAGGGGGCGGAGCGGACCAAAGCGCTCTCGGTCTGGGCCGCGGTCGCCGCCGGCGGCGGCGCGGTCGGGCTCCTGCTCGGCGGCTTCCTGGTCGAAAGCTTCTCCTGGGAGTGGATCTTCTTCGTCAACGTCCCGGTCGGGATCGCGATCATCTTCGCCGCCCTGCGGCTGGTGCCGAACTCGCGCCACGAGGGGGCGCTGCGGCACTTCGACCTGGCCGGCGCAAGCAGCGTCACCGGCGGCCTGATCGTCCTCGTCTACGCCATCGTCGAGGCCTCGAACTGGGGCTGGGGCTCGGCGAAGACGCTCGGCGTCGCTGCCGTCGGCGTCGCCCTGCTGGCCGCCTTCATCGCGATCGAGCGGCGCTCGCCGGCGCCGCTGGTGCGGCTGAGCCTGTTCCGGCTGCGCTCGCTGTCGACCGCCAACGGGGTCTTCCTGCTGGTCGCCGGCGGCCTCTTCGCGATGTTCTTCTTCGCCTCGCTCTACCTCCAGGACGTGCTCGGCTACTCGCCGCTGACCACCGGCCTCGCCTTCCTCCCGGTCACCGTCGGGATCGCCGGCGGCGCCACGATCGCCCAGCAGCTGATTCCCCGGGTCGGGCTGCGGCCGGTGCTGCTGACCGGGATGCTGCTCGCCTCGGCCGGGCTGGCCACGCTGGCGGCAACGACCGAAGTCGGCGGCTCCTACCTCGGCGTGCTCGGCGGGCTGCTGCCGATGTCGGTCGGGATGGGGGCGACCTTCGTCTCGCTGACCCTGGTCGCGACGACCAACGTCGAGACCAGCGACGCCGGCCTGGCGTCGGGGATCTTCAACACCTCCCAGCAGGTCGGCGGCGCCCTCGGGCTCGCCGTCCTCTCGAGCATCGCCAGCAGCCGCAGCGCCTCCTTCCTCTCCGGCATCGGCGGACAGCCGACCCCGCTGCAGGGCCAGGAAGCGACGGTCGTCGGCTTCCAGACCGCCTTCATCGTCGCCGCGGCTCTGGTCGCCGCCGGCACCGTGCTGACGGCGCTGCTGTTGCGGCGCCGCGACGTCGCCCTGATCGACGGCGGCGAGACGGTGCCGGTACCGGCGGCCTAGCACGGGCCGCGAGGTCGCTTAGGCTTGCCGCGATGGCCGTGACCGAGGGAAGCCAGCCGGCGCTGCGCGCCGACGCCGCCCGCAACCGGGCCCGGATCGTCGCCGCAGCGGCCGAGGTTTTCGCGGAGCGGGGGCTCGAGGCCTCGACCGCCGAGATCGCGACCCGGGCCGGGGTCGGCGAGGCGACCCTGTTCCGGCGCTTCCCGACCAAGGAGGACCTGATCCTGGCGATCGTCAGCGCCCAGATGGATGAGGCGATCGAGCTGGCTACCTCGTGCCTGGAGGAGCCCGACCCCTGGCGCGGGATCGAGCGCTTCCTGCAGATCCTCGGCGAGCGCGCGGTGCGGGACCACGGCGTCTCCGACTCCGCCAAGGCGAGCTGCATGGCCTCCCAGCAGCTGCAGCCGCAGCGGCGGCGGATCCTCGAGCTCAGCACCGAGCTGGTCCGCCGGGCGCAGCGGGCGGGGGTCCTCCGCGAGGACGTCAGCGGTCAGGACCTGCTCTTCCTCCAGGGGGCGATCAGCGGCTACGCCGACCTCCCCTTCCCCGGCCTCCGCGCCGACATCTGGAAGCGCTACCTGGGGATCATGCTCGACGGCCTGCGGCCCGAGGGGGCGTCGAAGCTGCGCCCGGGCTCACCGCCGCGGCGGCTGCTCGAAAGCCCCGACCTCCCCTAGCGGCCCCGGCCGGTCAGGAGCGCCCCGGCGCGGCGGGGCGCTTGTCGCCGAGCCAGTAGCGCGGGCCGGGGCCGGCGCGGCCGGCGCCGTCGCCGGGGTTGGCGAGACGGCAGCGGTCGAGCGATAGGCAGCCGCAGCCGATGCACTCGGTCAACCCCGCCTTGAGCCGTTCGAGCTCGGCGATGCGGTCGTCGATGCGGATGCTCCAGGCGGCGGAGAGGCGTGACCAGTCGCGACGTTTCGGCGCCCCCTGCGGCGGCAGCTTCGCCAGCTCGGCGCCGATCTCCTCGAGCGTCAGCCCGACCCGCTGGGCGAAGACGACGAAGGCGATCCGGCGCAGGACCGGGCGCGGGTAGCGGCGGCGGCCGGAGCCGGCGCGCTCGGAGCTGATCAGCCCCTTCTCCTCGTAGAAGCGCAGGGCCGAGGCGGCGACGCCGCTGCGCTTCGCCACCTCGCCGATCGTCAGCAGCTCGGGCACGCCCGCCAGCAAATCAGAGATCGGGCTTGACTTCAAGCTAACTTGAACTTGTACTGTCGCCGGCATGACTCCAAGCGAACGAATCACCACCGAAGTGACCTCGTGGGACGGCGTCAGCGCCGGGCCCGGCAGCCGCGGCGAGTTCGCCTTCAAGCTCGGCCGCCGCGAGCTCGGGCACCTGCACGGCGACCACGCCGCTCACTTCTTCTTCCCACGCGAGACCTGGCGCGAGCTCTACGACGAGGGCCGGATCGCCCACCACCCGGTCTTCCCCGACCGCGAGGGGCCCGCGGCCCGGCGGATCGAGGGCGAAGCCGACGTCGACGACGTGATCGCCCTGATGCGGCTCAACTACGAGGAGGCGCTGGCGCGGGGCATCCGCTGAGCAGCGCGTTCGCTTTTCCCACCTCGTATAAGGGAGAAATAGCGAACGGGTCAGGCCAGATCTTCGACCTCGGCCCGCTCGACCGCGAGCTCGATCGCGTCCGGGTCGAGGGCGCCGGCGCCGATCGCATCGCCGTCGTAGGCCGCGAGCTGGGGGAAGCAGACGGCGACGAGGCCGACCGCGGCGAGGCAGGCGAGGCCGCCGGAGACGACCGAGAAGGCCGGGGTGGAGACCGCGGCGACCGAGCCCGACTCGATGTCGCCGAGCCGCGGCCCGCCGGTGACGACGAGGCCGAAGACCGAGGTCATGCGGCCGCGCATGCGGTCTGGGGTGAGGGTCTGCGACATCGTCGTCCTGCAGACCGCACTGACGCTGTCGGCGGCGCCGGCGAGGGCGAAGAGGAGGGCGGCGATCCAGATCGAGTCGACGAGGCCGGCGAGGGCGATGAAGACGCCCCAGACGGCGACCGAGCCGAGCACGATGCGGCCGAGCCAGCGGGCGTGGAGGAGCCAGCCGGTGGTGAGGGCGGCGACGGTCGAGCCGGCGGCAACCGCCGCGTAGAGCAGTCCGGTACCGCTGGCGCCGGCGTGGTAGACGGTCAGCGAGAGAACCGGGAAGAGCGCCCGCGGCATCCCGAAGGTCATCGCCGCGAGGTCGATCACGAACCCCGCCATCACCGGCTGCTGGCGGCGGACGAAGGCGAGGCCGCTGCGGATCGAGCGCAGCACCGGCTCGTGGACGGCGCCGCCCTCGACCGGCTGCGGCGAGAGGAAGCTCGCGGCCACCGCCATCCCCAGGCAGCTGACGGCATCGATCGCGTAGGGGACCGCGAGGCCGAAGGCGGCGATCAGGAGGCCGCCGACGGCCGGCCCGACCACCTGGGTCAGCTGGGCGAGGCCGTAGGTGAGCGAGAGGGCGCCGCGGAGGCGGTCGGGCGAGACCGTGTTGGGGACGATCGCCGCCCGCACCACCTGCTCCAGCGCCGCGGCGCCGGCCATCGCCGCGGCGAGGAGGTAGAGGAGCCAGATTGGGGGCTCACCGGAGATCGCCGCGAGCGAGAGCGCGGCGGCGGTCGTGACCAGGGCCAGCTGGCAGGTGAGCAGCATGATGCGGCGGTCGAAGCGGTCGGCGAGGGCGCCGCCGTAGAGCGAGCCGGCGGCGAGCGGGATCAGCTCGGCGGCGCCGATCAGCCCGGTCTGGAAGGCCGAGCCGGTGATCACGAAGACCTGGTAGGGCAGGGCGACCAGGGTCGCCTGGGTGCCGAGGCCGGTGATCAGCGATCCGGCGGTGAGGAGGCGGAAGTCGCGCGACTCGCGCAGTGGGCGGACGTCGACGGCGATGCGGCGGATCCAGCTCACGACAGGACGACGCTAACGGAGCCATAAGATCGCCCCGATGAGGGCGATCGTCCAGCACACCTTCGGCGGCCCAGAGGTGCTGGAGCTGGCCGAGCTGCCGACGCCGGAGCCGATCGCGACCGAGGTCCAGGTCCGGGTCCACGCCGCCGGCGTCAACCCGGTCGACTTCAAGACCCGGGCCGGGCAGGGAGTCCCGGGGCTGCTCGAGCCGCCGCTGACGGTCGGCTGGGACGTCGCCGGCACGGTCAGCGCGGTCGGGCTCGGGGTGACGCGTTTCCGGGTCGGCGACGAGGTGCTGGGGATGCCCTGGTTCCCGCGCGAAGCGGGGGCCTACGCCGAGTACGTGACCGCGCCCTCGCGCCACTTCGTCGCCAGGCCCCACACACTCACCTTCGCCGAGGCGGCGGCGCTGCCGCTGGCGGGGCTGACGGCCTGGCAGATCATCGTCGACGCGCTCGCCCTGCAGGCCGGGGACGACGTCCTCATCCACGGCGCCGCGGGCGGCGTCGGCCACCTCGCGGTGCAGGTCGCGAAGGCGCGCGGGGCCAACGTCTTCGCCGGCGCCCGCGCCGAGCAGGCGGAGTGGCTGCGCGAGCTCGGCGCCGACCAGGTGATCGACTACCGCGAGCAGCGCTTCGAGCAGCTGCTCGGCGACCTCGACGCGGTCGTCGACCTCGCCGGCGGCCTCGGCGAGCGCTCGCTCGGGGTGCTGCGGCCGGGCGGCCAGCTGCTGCTGGCCGCGGGGGGCGTGCCGGACGAGCTGCGGGCGGCGGCGAGCGAGCGGCGGCGGGTCACCGGCTTCCTGGTCGAGCCCGACCCGGTCGGGCTGGCGGGGCTGGTGGCGCTGGTCGAGGCGGGGCGGCTGCAGGTCCACGTCGACGCGGTGGTCGAGCTCGAGCGGGCCGCCGAGGCCCACCGCCTCGCCGAAGACCACCACGGCGGCGGCAAGATCGTGCTGCGGGTGGTGCCGGAGTAGGGACTCCGGGGCGCCGTCGGGAGGCCGTCTCTCAGCGGCCGCGGCGGCCGAAGGACAGGCGCCTCAGCGGCGGCGGCCGAAGCAAGCGCTACCTCAGCGGCCGCGGCGGCCGAAGCTGTGGCCGACGGGGGCCACCTCGCGCAGCTCGGCGACCACCAGCTCGCGCTCGCGGCGGGAGGGGGCCCCGGGCCCCGGTTCGCGGCGGGAGGGGCGGGCGACGTCCGGCGCGGCCGGGCCGCGGCGCGGGGCGAGGCGGCCGGGCCGGGATCCCTCGCCCGTCGCCGGCGCCCCGTCCCCCACCGGCGCCCCCTCCACCGACGGCACCCCCTCCAGCTCGGCGATCGCCTCGACGACGACGTTGATCGTCCCTTCGCGCCGCTCCAGCTTGCCGCTGGCGCGGATCAGCGGCGAGGCGCGGACGACGAGGCGGTGGCGATCGTAGACCGGCGGCGGCACGATCAGGTTGACGCTGCCGCGCTCGTCCTCGATCAGCATGAAGACGATCCCCTTCGCCGTCTCCGGCCGCTGGCGGGCGGTGACCATGCCGGCGACCTCGACGGTGGCGCCGTCCGCGGTCCGGCCGAGGTCGGAGCTGGAGAGGATCTCGGGGTCGAGCTCGGGGCGCATCAGCTCCATCGGGTGGCGGCCGAGGACCATCCCGGTGCTGCGGTAGTCGGCGATCAGCTCGCCCCACTCGCCGAGCGGCTCCAGCCGCGGCGGTGCCGGCGGCTCCAGCGGCAGCGCCAGCTGGGTGCCGTCGCGGGAGCCGCGGCCGTTGGCGCTGACCCCGACCGCCCACAGCGCCCCCCGCCGTTCCCCCTCCGCCCCGCGCGGGACTTCGTCGAGGGCGCCGGCCCAGGCCAGCCGTTCGAGGCTCGCCAGCCCCGCCCCCGAGCGCGAGGCGAGGTCGGCGATCCCGCGGTAGGGCCCGCCGCGCTCGCGCTCGGCGACCAGCGCCTCCATCTCCTCCTTCCGCACCCCTTTGACGTAGCCGAGGCCGATCCGGACGACGAGGCCGCCGGGCGCCTCCGCCGCTTCGCCGCGGCGGTACGGCGATTCGACGTGGCAAAGGACGAGGCTGCTGTTGGCGTCGGCGCGGGCGACCCGGATCCGCCGCCGCTGCGCCTCGTGGACCAGCGAGTCGGGTGGGTAGAAGCCCATCGGCTGCTCGTTCAGCAGCGCGCAGAGGAACTCGGGGCCGTGGTGGACCCGGAGCCAGGCCGACTGGTAGGCGAGCAGCCCGAAGGCGGCCGAGTGCGCCTTCGGGAAGCCGAAGCCGGAGAAGCCCTGGATCTTCTCCCAGATCCGCTCCGCCAGCTCGGGGGTGACGTCTTCGTGCTTGCCGCAGGCGCCGTCGACGAAGAGCTGGCGGTGGCGCTCGAGTGCCTCCTCCGAGCGCTTGCGGCTCATCGCCCGCCGCAGGCTCTCCGCCTGGCCGGGGCTGAAGTCGGCGAAGGCCATCGCCACCTCCAGCACCTGCTCCTGGTAGACGATCGTCCCCAGGGTGTCCTCGAGCGGCTCCTGTAGTGAGTGGTGCTCGTAGGGGATCTCGTAGATGTCCGGTTCGGCGAGCTTGCGCTTGCGGCGTTCGATGTAGGGGTTGACGGCGCCGCCCTGGATCGGGCCGGGGCGGACCAGCGCCACCTGGATCGTGAGGTCGTCGATCGTCTGCGGCTGGGTGCGGGGCAGCATCTGCATCTGCGCCCGGCTCTCGATCTGGAAGACGCCGGTGGTCTCGGCGGCGCGGATCGACTCGAAGGTCTTCGCGTCGTCGAGCGCGAGCCGCGAGAGGTCGATCGCCTCCCCCTCGGCGGCTTCGATCTCGTCGACGCAGCGCTCGACCGCCGAGAGCATCCCCAGCCCGAGCAGGTCGATCTTCAACAGGCCGGCGTCGGTGCAGGAGTCCTTGTCCCACTGGATGATCTGGCGCCCGGCCATCGCCGCCGGCACGATCGGGCAGATCTCGACCAGCGGCTGGGTCGAGATCACCATCCCGCCCGAGTGCTGGGAGGCGCCGCGGGGCAGCCGCAGCGCCTCGCGGCCGAGCGCGAGCAGCTGCCGCCAGCGCGGCTCCCGGGCCCGGCGGCGGCCGAGTGCGGCGGTGAGGTCCCGCTCGATCTCGCCCGCGGTCTCGTGGAAGCCGACCACCTTCGCGACCCGGTCGAGCTCCGCCGGCGGCAGCCCCAGCGCCTTGCCGAGGTCGCGGACGATGCCGCGCGGGCGGTAGGTCGGGAAGGCGGCGACGAGGGCCGAGCGCTCGCCGCCGTAGGCCTCATGGACGCGCGGGATCAGCACCTCGCGGATGTCACGCGGGAAGTCGAGGTCGATGTCCGGCATCGCCGCTTCGCTGCCCTCGACCCCGTCGTTGAGGAAGCGGCCGGCGAAGAGGTTGTTATGGACCGGATCGATGTGGGAGAGGCCGGTCAGATAGCAGACGATCGAGCTGACGCTGGAGCCGCGGCCGCGGCCCGGCGGCAGCAGGGCGCGGGCCGCCTCCCGCCCCCGCAGCTCGTCGGCGACCTCGCGGGCGAGCTCGAGCAGCTCGTGGTGGAGGAGGAAGAAGCCGGAGAGGTCGCGGCGGCTGATCGTCGCCAGCTCCTGCTCGAGCCTCTTCTCGGCCTTGCCCCGCTGCTTCTCGCCGGCGTAGCGGTCGGCGAGCCGGGAGCGGCAGAGCTCGGCCAGCTTGCGGTCGGCGCCGTCCGCCTGCGGGTAGCGATAGCCGAGCTCGGTGGTGAGATCGAACTCGAGGCGCTCGGCAAGGCGCAGGGTCTCGGCGACCGCCTCCGGGTGCTCGGCGAAGCGGGCCGCCATCGCCGCCGGGGGGGCGAGGAACGAGCTGGCGTTACCGCGACGGTGCGGCTCGGACGCCTCGAGGGTCTCGTTGCGGCCGACCGCGACCAGGGCGTCCTGGAGGTGGGCGCGGCGGCGGGCGTGGGCATGGACGTTGCCGGTGGCGACGGTGGCGACGCCGAGCCGGGAGGCGAGCAGGGAGAGCCAGCGGTTGCGGGCACGGTCGTGTCGCCAGTAGGGGCGCTGTAGCTCGACCCGGAAGCGGTCCGGCCCGAAGGCCGCGAGCAGGCGGCGGCCGAGGCGCTCGCCGCGGGCGCTGTCGCCGCGCTCCCAGGAGCCGGCGAGGGCGCCGTCGCGGGCGCAGCCGGAGAGGCAGACGAGGCCCTCGGCGTGGGCCTCGAGCTGCGCCAGGGTCGCCCAGGGCGGCATCGCGGTGCGGGTGTTGTTGTCGCGGGTGTGGGCGTGGGCGGCGGTCAGCAGGCGGCAGAGGTTGCGGTAGCCGGCGGCGGTCTCGACCAGCAGCGTGAGGTGGATCAGCTCCGGCTCGACGGGGTCGCCGGCGGTGCTCGGCGGCGCCAGGTTCACGCTCAGCTCGGCGCCGGTGATCGCCCGCAGCGTCAGCCCCCGGCAGTTCTCGGCGAACTCGCGCGAGCCCCAGACGCCGTCGTGGTCGGTCAGCGCCAGCGCCGAGTAGCCGAGCTTCGCGGCGGCCTCGACGAGATCGGAGGGCAGCGAGGCGCCGTCGAGGAAGGAGAAGGCGGAGTGGGCGTGGAGCTCCGCGTAAGGAGGCGTCGACATCGGGGCAGCTCCACCGTCAATGGCCTAGTCACTTAGGCGCGCTGGCGGTACCAGCCACCGCTGACCGCGCAGCGGTAGACGACGGCGACGCGGCCGTCGGCGAGCACCAGCTCGTGGTAGACGCGGCGCAGCGGCGCGGACTCCCACCAGCGGTCTTCGACCACCCACTGCTCGCGCGCCGCCTCGACGGCGACGCCGGCGACCGCCAGCGGCACCTGCCCGGGACCGACCCGGACCGCGACCGGCTCGGGCTCGTAGAGCCGCCTGACGCGGGCCGCCGCCATCACAACTCCGGGAACGGGGTCAGCAGGGCCCAGCGCTCGGGGACCCGCGAGGCGGAGTCGACCGGGAGGATCTTCAGCAGCGCGCCCGGCCCCTGGGTGGCGCGGACCTCGCGCACGGCGGCGCCGAGCCGGCGGCGGCGCGGTCCCTCGCCGCCGACCGCGAGCTCGAGCTGGTCGCTGGCGGGCGGGCCGAGGCCGAGCGCCCGCAGCCGCAGCGCCGTCGCCGGCCCCGGCAGCTCCTCCAGCCGCGCCGCCAGCAGCGACCGCAGCACCCGGGCCGAGGCGGTCGGGCGGCCGAGGCCCTGCTCGACGCTCCAGCTGCCGCCGGCGGCGAGCAGAGCGCCCAGCCGCAGACCCAGCAGGGTGCGGCCGGCGCGGCGGGGCGAGGCGAGCAGGCGGTCGACGAGCAGCTCCAGCGCCCGGTCGAGCTGGCGCCCGGCGATCCCTTCCGGCAGCTCGATCGCCTCCGCCAGGTCCTCGTGGGGCTGCCGCGGCCGCAGCGGCTCGTCCTCGCCCCGAGCCAGCCGCAGGGCGGCGAGGCCGAGGCGGCCGAAGCGGTCGGCGACCTGGTCGGCCGAGATCCGCGCCAGCGCCGGCAGCGTCTCGATCCCGAGCCGCTCGAGCCCCTCCAGCAGCGCCTCGACCTCGGGCCGTGGCGCCTGCAGCCGCGCTCGCAGCGCCTCGACCGGAGCCGGGCTCCCCCACCCCGCGGCCTCCAGGTAGGCGGCGAAGCGGGCTGGCCCGGTGGCGAGATGCCAGCGTGCTTCGCCGCCGTCAGGGCGGGCCACCTCCCGGGGCTCCTGCTGGCGCAGCGCCCGCCGCGCCGCCGCCAGCACTCCCGCGGCGGAGCCGCCGTGGATCCCCCACAGCCCGTCGACGGCGAAGAAGGCCTCCCCCGCCCGCCCTGACTCGACCGCCGCGCCGATCGCCTCCAGCGCCCTCACCATCCGCTCGGTCGCCTCCCCCGCAGCGACCGGGTCATCGATATCTGCGTACCCCTGATGAAGATCGGCGCGCCCGGGCCGAGGCCCCCCGGAACGACCCGGGCGCGCGGGAGATGCCAAGCGACTGTCGATGACGCAGGCGATCTCCATACGAACGTATGTTCGTGTCGCGGGTGCCGAAAGTCAAGGCGCGAAACCTAAATTTCACGCGCAGCCAGGAGGCCGCGCCAGCGCCGCCGCACTGCCATACCCCGATAAATTCCGCCGGGCGGTGGCTGAGCGAGCGGGTCAGGCGTTGGCGACCTTGCTCGCCTCGTCGCTCCCTATATAAGGAGTGAGGGCGAACTCGACCAGGTCGGGGAGGAGCTCCTCGAGCTCGGTCGCCTGGCCGGCGATGATGCGGCGGGAGATCAGCGAGACCATGCCGCCGACCAGCGCCTCCTCGGTGGTCGGCGAGAGCCGCGAGAGGACCTCCTCGGAGCGGCCCTCGCGGCCGGCCTCGAGGTAGGGGATGAGGCCCTGGATCGCCGCGTCGTAGCGCTCGACCACGACCGGGCCGGCGACCAGCGACTCGACCATGCAGAGCCGCGCCAGGTTGGGCTCGGCGGCGAGGAACTCGAGCATCGCGGCGAGCGCGGCGCGGACCGCGTGCGGCCAATCGGACTCCTGCTGGAAGGCGTTCTCGATCCGTTCGGAGAGCTCCGCCATCACCGTGTCGTAGGCGGCGACGAAACACTCGTCCTTGGAGTTGAAGTGCTCGTAGAAGGTCCGCCGTGAGACCGCGGCGTGGCGGGTGATGTGGGCGATCGTGGTCGAGGCGTAGCCGTTTTCGGCGACCGCCTCGGCGAGCCCGGCGATCAGGCGCTCGCGCTGGTTGTGGACGACGAACTCGCGTGGCAGCCCGTGGCGGCCCGGGGGCAGCCGCGACAGCTCCGGCGGATACTCGTGAGCGGGGTCGACTGAGTTGGGGGGATCAGCGGCCAAGAGAAGCGAAGATAGCGGTCGGCGGCCCGGAGCCTACAGCCGGGTTCGCTATTCGACCAGGGCCTGCTTGGCGGCCTCGGCGCCGAGGTACGGGGTGAGCGCGAACTCGACCAGATCCGGGCGCAGCTCCTCGATCCGCTCCGTCTCGCCGCGGATGATCCGCTGGTAGATGACCCAGAAGATGCCGCCGATCACCGTCTCCTCGAGCGTCGCCGGCAGCTCTTCGCCGTGGGGCGAGACCTTGCGGCCGATCCGCAGCAGCGGCACGAAGGCCTGCAGCGACTGCTCGTAGCGGGCCAGCGAGTCGGGGCCGGCCGATAGCGCCTCGACGATGCAGGTCCGCGCCAGCGCCGGCTCTTCGGCGACGTAGCCGAGGAAGGCGGCGAGTCCGGCGTCGACCCGGGCCGGCCAGCTCTCGACCGCTCCGGCCGCCTCGACCACCCGCCGCAGCGCCTCCTCGACCGCGTAATCCTGGGCGGCGAGGAAGCAGTCTTCCTTCGAGGAGAAGTTTTCGTAGAAGGTGTTGCGGGCGATCCCGGCGCGGCTGACGATGTCGGCGACGGTGACCGCACGGTAGCCGCGGCTGACCGTCTCCTCGGCGAGGGCGGCGATGATCCGCGCCCGCTGATGACGGGCGATGAACTCGCGCGAAAGCTGCTGGCGACCGGGGGGCGGGCGCATCGTGGTGGGTCTCTCTGCCACGAACGCCAGCGTACCCCAGCGTCACTGGTTCAGGGCTTTCGTGTGATCGAAACGAGCAAAGGGAACAGCTCAGCGGTTCGGGCGGTCAGGCGCCGGCGCCGTGGCGGCCCTCGCCGGCGGCGAAGCGGGCCGCGCCCTCGAGCGCCTCGGCCAGGGTCTCGCGGCCGAGCCGGTGCTCGAGCGCGATCCCCTCGTCGAGCGGAAGGCCGAGGCCCTCGATCGCGGCGCGGCGGTCGGCGAGCAGTGCCCGCTGCGGGAAGGCGGCGAGCCGCTCGGCCAGCTCCAGGGCCCTTTCGAGATGGGCGCCCGGCGCGACGATCTCGGTGACGAGGCCGATCGCCAGCGCCTCCTCAGCGTCGACCGGACGGCCGCTGAGGATCAGGTCGAGGGCGCGGCCGAGACCGATCAGGCGCGGCAGCCGCTGGGTGCCGCCGTCAACCAGCGGCACCCCCCAGCGCCGCTCGAGGCAGCCGAAGGTCGAGCCCGGAGTCGCCAGCCGCAGGTCGCACCAGAGCGCCAGCTCGAGCCCGCCGGCGACCGCCCAGCCGTCGATCGCGGCGATCGCCGGCTTCCGCGGGGTGAGCCGGGTGAAGCCGAGCGGGCCGGCCGGGTGGTCGACCTCGAGCCCGTCCGACTTGAGGTCGAAGCCGGCGCAGAAGGCCTCGCCGCCGGCCCCGGTGAGGACCAGGACACGCGCCTTCGGGTCGCTTTCGAAGGCGTCGAAGCCGGCCCGGAGCCCGCGTGCGGTGTCCAGATCCACCGCGTTGCGGCACCGCGGCCGTTCGATCGTCAGTACCGCGGCGGCACCCTCGCGCTCGTAGCTGACCACGTCCCCCACGCGCCAATCCTGGCATGGCCGCGACCTACACGCGGGTTCTTCGCAGGGCCGGATGCGGCGGGGAGCGGGCGGGCTAGTCGCCAGGAGGCTCACGGGGTTCGCTGACGACGCCCAGCTCCCGGCTGCGAGGCGCCCCGGTCGCCGGCCGGGGAGGGCAGGTTCTCCCAGGCGGGGCGAAACCTAGGTGCCGGTCCGGACGGCGCCGGTCCGGAGAGGTTGCCTCGTGCCGTCCATGTGGCGGGAAACGGCAACCTCGAGATCGACGCGCGGGCGCGGGCACGAAAAAACGACCGGCGGTGACGTTCGGTGCCTGCCGTGCACGTAGCCTTCGCGCTCAGAAGCTCTTCTCGTCACCTTCGGAACCTGCCTCCCGCTTGGCTTTCGCGGGGGCCGGTCCCTCCCGGTCGCAGGTCGAACCTACGGGGACTCTCCCCCCTTCGCAAGGGGTGCGGCGCCGACGATTCCGCAAATTCGGCGATCGACCTCGCCGCGTCTGCCGTCGACGGTACGTTCTGCAGCGGGATGAACCAGGGATCGGAGGCGTCCGCGCGGCGGGCGCGGCGGAACGTGATCCTCACCGCGGCGATCGCCGGGCTCGGCGGACTGCTGTTCGGCTACGACACCGGGATCATCGCCAGCGCCCTGCTGTTCATCAAGACCGACTTCGCGCTCGGCAGCTTCGAGCAGGGCCTGGTCGTCGCCGCGGTCCCGATCGGGGCGATCGGCGGCGCCGCGATCGCCGGCCCCGCAGCCGACACCTACGGCCGCCGGCTGATGATCCTGCTCGCCGCCGCCGTCTTCATCGTCGGCGCCCTCGGCAGCGCCGCCGCCCAGGACCTGACCGTGCTGGTCATCGCCCGGATCGTGATCGGCATCGCGATCGGCCTCGCCAGCGCTGCCGCACCGGTCTACATCTCCGAGGTGGCGCCGCCGGAGAGCCGCGGCCGCCTCGTCAGCTTCTTCCAGCTGGCGGTGACGATCGGCATCCTCGTCGCCTACCTGGTCGGCCTCGCCTTCAACGGGATCGAAGGCTGGCGCTGGATGCTGGGGCTCGGCTGCGTGCCGGCGCTGGCGCTCGGCTTCGGGATGCTGCGGATGCCGCAGAGCCCGCGCTGGCTGGTGATGACCGGCGACGACTTCAAAGCGCGGGCGGTGCTGGCGAAGATCCGGGTCGACGACCCCGACACGATCGACCAGGAGCTGGAGGAAATCGAGCAGAGCCTCGACGAGAAGCCCGGCGCCTGGAGCGAGCTGCTGCAACCGGTGGTGAAAGCGGCGCTGGTGGTCGGCGTCGGGCTGGCGATCCTGCAGCAGGTGACCGGGATCAACACGGTCATCTACTACGCCCCGACGATCGTCGAATTCACCGGCGTCAACTCCTCGGCGGGCTCGATCCTGGCCGCGGTCGGGGTCGGGATCATCAACGTCGCCGCCACCCTGGTGGCACTGCGGCTGCTTGACATCAAGGGCCGGCGGGCGCTGCTGATGGTCGGCGTCTCGGGGATGGTCGTCTCGCTGATCGCGCTCGGCGCCGCCTTCATCGGCGGCGGCGGCTCGACCCTCTCCTCGGTCGTCGCGATCGCCAGCCTGATGGCCTACGTGGCCGCCTTCGCGATCAGCCTCGGGCCGATCTTCTGGCTGCTGAACGCCGAGATCTACCCGCTCAACGTGCGCAGCAAGGCGGCCGGGATCGGGACGATGGCGAACTGGACCTTCAACTTCATCGTCTCGCTGACCTTCCTGCTGCTGATCGAACTGCTGGGGCGGCCGGGCGCCTTCTGGTTCTACGCCGCGATCGGCATCGTCACCCTCTGGTTCTGCTGGAAGTACGTGCCGGAGACGAAGGGCAAGCACCTGGAGGACATCCAGGCCTTCTTCCAGGCCCGGGTCGAAGGCAAGGACCCGGACCCCGACCCGGAGTCCGGCAGCTTCGAGCCGAGCGGCGGCTAGAGCCCCTGTCAGCGAACGCCGGGCCCTGCGCGGGCGCCCCGGTACCCTGCTCCGGTGCGAATCGACGAGATCCTTGCTGCCCGCCGACCGACGTTCTCGGTCGAGTTCTTCCCGCCGAAGACCGAGGAGGCGACCCGGCAGCTGCTGGAGACGGCACGAGTGCTGAGCCCGCTCGCGCCCGACTTCGTCTCGGTCACCTACGGCGCCGGCGGCTCGACCCGCGACGGCACGGTCGAGGTGACGCGGCGGCTGAAGGAGGAGCTGGGGCTGGAGACGATGGCCCACCTCTCCTGCGTCGGCGAGACGACCGAGGGGCTGGCGGCGACGCTGGACCGGATCGAGGCGGCCGGGATCGACAACGTCTTCGCCCTGCGCGGCGACCCGCCGCGGGGGCAGGCCGACTTCGAGCAGGTCGAGGGCGGGCTCGGGTCGGCGGCGGAGCTGGCCCAGTTCATCGAGGCAGGCTGGAGCTTCGCGATCGGCGGCGCCTGCTTCCCCGAGGTCCACCCGGAGGCGACCGACCTCGACTCCGACCTCACCTACCTGAAGCTGAAGGTCGATTCCGGCGCCAGCTTCCTGATCACCCAGCTCTTCTTCGACAACCAGGTCTACTTCGACTTCGTGCGGGCGGCGCGGGCGAAGGGGATCGAGGTGCCGATCATCGCCGGGGTGATCCCGGTCGCCAGCTACGCGCAGACGAAGCGGATCTGCGGGCTCTGCGACGCGACCATCCCGGAGCGTCTGGAGGAGGCCTTCGAGGGGGCCGGCGGCGACCCCGAGCGCGAGTTCGAGCTCGGCGTCGCCTACGCGGCGCAGCAGTGCGCCGAGCTGCTGATCGCCGGCGCGCCGGGGATCCACTTCTACGCGCTCAACCGGGCGCCGGCGACGCGGGCCGTGCTGGGCTCGCTGCGCGCCTCGCGCCCCTGGGAGCGGACCCGGGGCGACGTCGGCGCCCCGGTCGAGGCCGAGTAGGCCTTTCTCACATCGGCGTCTTTTAGCGGCCGTAGCTACTCTTCCCGCTCCGGATGGCCAAGGGGGACCGCAACAGGGAGCAGCTGCGGCAGCAGCGGATCGAGGCCGAAGCAGCGGAATCGAAGGGCAGCCGCAACCGGCTGCTGCTCGCCTACGGCGCCGGCGCGGCGGTGGTGATCGCGATCGCGGTCGTGGTGGTCGTGCTGGTCAGCAGCGGCGGCAGCAGCGGTGGCGCCAACGTCCCCTCCGATCGACTCGACGAAGGCGGCGCCCACATCAACCTCAACACCTCCTACGGCTCGACCAACGGGGTCCATCCGGACGAACGGGCGGGGATCAAGCCGGCGCCGGCGCAGGCCACCGATCTCGCCGCCGCCGCCAAGCAGGCGGGCTGCCAGCTCAAACTGCACCTGCGCGACGAGGGCCACGAGCACATCCCGCCGGGGTCGCCGCCGCCGCACTACGAAACCAACCCGCCGACCTCGGGGCCCCACGTCGAACCGCCGTTCCAGCAGGCCGACGGCGCCTACTCCGAAACGCCGGCGGAAATCGACTACGTCCACTCGCTCGAGCACGGCCGGCTCGAGATCCAGTACTCCTCGCAGCTGCCGGAAACCGCGCAGCTGGAACTGAAGGGCCTCTACGACACGATGTACGGGGCCTCGCTGCTCTTCCCCAACGACAAAATGCCCTACCAGGTCGCCGCCACCACCTGGACCAACATGCTCGTCTGCCCGCAGTACAAGGGGACGAAGACGCTGGAAGCGATCCGCGCCTTCGGCAAGGAGACCTGGGGGAAGTACGGGGGCGAGCCGGTCTACGCCTTCAAATTCACCGGCCCGACTCCGGCGGAACCGGCTGAAAGCTGAGGGCTGGGGCGCTTCCTCCGTCCCGGGACGGATCAGGCGCCGGAGCCCTAGGGGGCGCGGTAGGCCGGGAAGAAGCCGCCGGCCTCGCGACCGGCGCTGAGGCGCTCGTAGGCGGCGGGATCGCAGACGACCTCGGAGGTGAACCACTGCTGCTCGCGGTTGGCGAAGCCGCGCTTGAACTCCTCGAGCGCGTCGCCGCGGCTGATCCCGCCGCCGAGGTTTAGCGGTAGGCCGAGCTCCTCCGCGTGGTCGACTAGGAGGGCGACGACGTTCTTCATCGGCGAGTCCGAGAGGCGGGCGTCGGCGCTGCCGCTGAGGTAGTAGTGGAGGTAGCCGTCGCTGACGGTGGCGATCGAGGCGGCGGCGAGCTCACCCCTGGGGTCGGTGGCGAGGGCGAGCCAGGTGCGTTCGGCGCTGAGCACGCGGTCGAAGTAGGAGGGGTCGAAGAAGTAGCGGCGGGCGGCGTCGGTGCGGCGCATGGTCTGCTCGTAGAGGTCGACGAAGCCGGCCCGCTGGGCGGCGTCGGCGTCGGCTCCCGGGACCAGCTCGAGCTCGTAGCCGCGCTCGCGGTTGCGGCGGATCTGGCGGCGATCGGAGGGGCGGCTCTTGCGCGGCAGCGCCGGGTCGGCGATCTGGACGACGTTGCGGGGGCTGGCGCCGGCCAGCGGTGGCGGGCCGAGGCGGTGGCGGAAGAAGACGCTGACCAGGCCGGTGGCGGCGAAGTCGATCGCGGCGGGGTCGAGGAGGAGGCCGTCGGGGGCGGCGAGGCCGGGGAAGCCATAGGGCGAGGAGGCGTCGCGCTCGGGGTCGGCGCCGATCGGCCGCACCACCAGCGGCGCCAGCAGCTCGGCGCCGGCGTCGGTCTCGATCCGCAGCGTGTGGGTCGCCCCCTCGGCGGCGAGGAAGGCGGGCGAGCGGAAGAACTCGGCCGACGCCGCGGCCGCACCGCCGTCCTCGATCAGCCCCGCCCTCGCCGCGGCGGGCGGGCCCGCGGTCACCGAACAACCTCCCCCTCGTCCCGCCGGGAGACACGCTGACCGCATGGTTGATGGATTGACGTCGCTATAGCCACTTCAATCCATCACTCATGGCGAGCGGGCTGGCGGCGAGGCGACCTTGGGAGCATCACCCGAGCAGGTCCGCGGCGGCGGCCCGGAACTCGTCCGGCAGCACGCCCCAGACCTCGCAGTCGTCGGGCGGCTCGCCCTTGCGGGCGAGGTGGCCGCGCATCGTCCCCTCGTGCTTCCAGCCGAGCCCGGCGACGGTCTTCTTGGCGATCTCGTTGCGGGCGGGGATCCGCCCGTAGACGCGGTGGGCGCCGAACTCGTCGAAGGCCCTGGCGATCGTCAGCGCCTCGGCCCGGCGGCCGACCCCCTTGCCGCGGACGTCGTCGCCGATCAGCGCCCCGAGCTCCGGCGCGGTCTGGCGGAAGAGCCCGTAGAGCGCGGTGAAGCCGACCGGCTCCGCATAGCCCTCGACCACGATCGCGTACTTGCGGTCCTCGCCCGAGTCGTCCATCGCCCGCCGGGTCCAGGCCTCGGCCTGCTCCGGGGTGAACTCGTCGCGCTGCTCCATCAGCGAGGCGGTCGCGGCCGGGTTGTTGAACCAGCGGTGGACGGCGCCGGCGTCGCCGGGCTCGAAGCGGCGCAGGGTCACCCGGGGGCGGTCGCTGCTCACGGCGCCAACCCTACCTTCGGGGCTGGAGGGCGGCCGGCGCGGGCACGATCAGTCCGGGGCGAGGCCGTGGCCGGTGAGGACGAGGTGGACGGTGCGGGCGAGGATGCGGGCGTCGAGGGCGACGGACCGGTGGTCGACGTACCAGACGTCGAGCTCGATCCGATCCTCCCAGGGGATGCCGGCGCGGCCCTGGACCTGGGCCCAGCCGGTGATCCCCGGCAGCACCTCGTGGCGGCGGTTCTGGTGCGGGGTGTAGGCGACGACCTGGGCGGGGATCGTCGGGCGCGGGCCGACGATCGCCATCTCGCCGCGGAGGACGTTGACCAGGTTCGGGATCTCATCGAGCGAGGTGCGGCGGAGGAAGCGGCCGGCGCTGGTGACCCGGGGGTCGTCGCGGGTGACCACGGTGCCGACCCCGACCGGATCGGAGCCGGGGACCATCGTCCGCAGCTTCAGCAGCTCGAACTCGGCGCCGTCGAGGCCGACGCGGCGCTGGCGGTAGAGCACCGGGCCGCGGCTGCCGAGGCGGATCCAGATCGCCGCCGCCAGCAGCACGGGCGAGAGCAGGATCAGTGCGAGGGCGGCGAGGGCGCGGTCGAAGACTGGCGGCATCAGAGCCTCCTCCGGTGGCGCGGCTGGTCGAGCAGGCCAAGGACGCGGGGAGCGTGGCGTGCTCTGCACGCGAGCGACCGAGGACGCCGGCATGCGCCGGCCAGACGCGTCACCGGGTTCCCTCCGCCTTCTGCCAGCGGCCCGTGGCGCCGTGGCGGATGCGGTCCCAGAAGCCGAGCGCGATCGCGGCGGTGGTCTCGACGTAGTAGCGGGCGATCCGGAACGGGGCGATCGGCACCGCCCGGGCCAGCAGGGCGGCGCCGAGGAGCGCGACCTGGCCGGCGAAGAGGAGGTCGTAGACCCAGCCCTCGCCGAGCAGGAGCGCGTTGGCGAGGAAGGCGACGAGGTGGAGCAGCGGGCTGAGGTAGCGGAGCAGCCGGTGCGAGAAGAGCTCGAAGGCATAGAGCGGCGAGTAGCCGCGCGGCGAGACCATCCCTTCGCCGACGACGATGTCCCAGAGGCCGACCATCATCCGCCGCTTGCGGGCGAGCTCGCCGTCGAGCGTCGGCACCATCTTCTCGCTGGCGCGGGCGCCGGCGACGTAGAGCGAGCGCAGGCGCCGCTTGGCGAGCAGGAAGGGAAAGCTGAGGTCGTGGCTGCCGCTGGCGGCGAGCGGCAGGTAGGCGTCACGGCGAACCGCGTAGATCGCGCCGTTGCCGGCGGTGACCCCGGCCAGCGCCGACTCCATCTCCCGCACCGCCATCTCGTAGCGCCAGTAGGCGCCCTCGAGGTTGTCGCCGCCGGCGTCGACGAAGCGGACCTGGCCGCAGACGTAGCCGACGCCGCGATCGGCAAAGGGGGCGACGAGTTTGCGCAGGGCGTCCCGGGTCCAGATGCTGTTGGCGTCGGAGAAGGCGAGGACGTCGCCGGCAGCCTGCTCGGCGGCGGCGTTGAGGGCCGCGACCTTGCCGCCCGGCGCCAGCTCGAGCACGAGGCCGGCGCCCGCCCGGCGGGCGAGCTCGGCGGTGCGATCGGCGGAGCCATCGGAGGCGACGATCAGCTGCAGGCGCTCGCGCGGGTAGTCGAGGGCGAGCGCGTTGGCGACTTTGGCCTCGATCACGTCCTCCTCGTCGTAGGCGGGGATGATCAGGGAGACCGTCGGCAGGTCCGAGCTGGGGCCGGTGAGCTCCGGCCGGTCGAGATCGCGCTGCCTGAACCGGGTGCGGGTGAGCAGCGCCAGCACCAGTGGGTAGCCGAGGTGGGTGTAGACGAGCAGCCCGGCGCTGAGCCAGAAGAGGATCGCGGCGACGGCCGTCATCGGCGCTCGGCCAGCAGCTCGCGGTAGAGCTCGAGGGTGAGGCGGGCGGCCTCCTCCCAGGAGAACGGCCCGGCGGCGGCGCGGGCGGCGGCGGCGGCGAGCTCGGCCCGGGCAGCCTCGTCGGCGACCAGGGCGTCGAGGGCGTCGGCGAGGGCGTCGGCGTCGCCGGGCTCGACGAGGCGGGCGGCGCCGGTCGCCGCGACCTCGGGGAAGCCGCCGACCCTGCTGAGGACGAGCGGCTTGGCGAAGGCGAGGGCGGTGTAGAGGACGCCCGAGTGCTCGGCGTCGAGATACGGCAGCGCGACGACGTCGGCGCGGCGGAAGATCGCCGGGATCTCGGCATCCTCGACGAAGCGGGTGACGAAGCGAACCCGGCCCGGCGCCGCGGCGGCGAGCTGGCGCAGCGGCTCGACCTCCATCCGCGGGTTGCCGACCACCCAGAGCTCCGCGCCCGGGACCCGGGCGAAGGCCTCGAGCAGGACCTCCAGCCCCTTGTAGGCGCGGATCAGGCCGAAGGAGAGGATCACCGGCCCCTCGGCCCCCTCGAGCTCGGCCGGCAGCGGCTTCTCCTCGGGCAGGCGGGTGAGGTAGTCGAAGGCGCCGTGGGGGATCACCCGCACCCGCTCCGGCGGCAGCCCGACCTCGTCGCGGAGGCGGCCGGCGCCGTGCTCGGAGTGGGCGACGACGGCGTCCATCCGGCCGAAGACGCGGCGGGCGGAGGCGACCTGGCGGCGGCTCGGCGCAGGGGGCAGGATGTAGTGCGCGGTCATCACCCGCGGCCGAGTCGGCGGCAGCAGCCGCGCGTCGAGGCCGGGGAGGGTGAGCCACTGGTAGTGGACGACGTCGGCGTCGCTCGGGGCGCGGCGGAAGCTCTGCATGTCGCGGAGATGCTCCGCCAGCTTGAAGCCGAGGCGGCCGCGAGCCTCGAGCCCACGCTCGGCGGAGCGCCGGTAGAAGCGCTCGTCGACGGTGAAGTCGTCGGCGGGAGGGACAGCGCCGTAGAGGAACTTCGTGGTGACCAGCTCGACCTCGGCGCCGGCGAGCGCGAGGGCGCCCGCCAGGGCGCGGTCGTAGGGCGGGGTGAAAGCGGAGGGGTCGACGAGCTGGACGCGCAAAGCGAGACAAATCCTTCCGGACAGAAACCGGACACAAACTGTC
>JAFDWC010000149.1 GCA_018268655.1 Actinomycetota bacterium | reverse complement strand
ACGCCGTGGTGCTGCTCGACGGGCTGATCGCCTCGACCGCGCCGGAGGTGCTGGTGTCGCAGGCGAGCCGCCTGCGGCTGGTGGTGCTCGTGCACATGCCGCTCGGCCACCGCCCGCCCGACGGCGACGCGCGGAGGCGGGAGCGCGCGGCCCTCGCCGCCGTCACCGCCACCGTGACGACGAGCGCCTGGACCCGCCGTCGGCTGGTGGAGCTCTACGACCTGCCCCGGCGCCGAATACATGTCGCCGAGCCCGGTGTAGAGCCGGCCGAGATGGCGCCGGGGAGCGAGCCCGGGGAAGAGCTGCTCTGCGTCGGCGCGGTCACCTTCGAGAAGGGCCACGACGTCCTGCTCGAGGCGCTCGCGTCGATCGCGTCGCTCTCCTGGCACTGCGCCTGCGTCGGCAGCCTGGACCGCGACCCGGCATTCGTCGAGCGCCTCCGCCGGCGCTCGCTGGACGCGGGACTGGGGGAGCGGGTGTCCTTTCTGGGACCGCGGACCGGAGCCGATCTCGACCGCAGCTACGCATCCGCGGACCTGCTGGTGCTGGCGTCGCGCGCGGAGAGCTATGGCATGGTCGTGACCGAGGCGCTCGCGCGTGGCCTGCCGATCGTCGCGGCCGAGGTCGGGGGATTGGTGGAGGCCCTCGGCGAGGCCCGGACCCGGCCGGGTCTGCTCGTCGCGCCCGAGGATCCGGCCGCGCTCGGTCGAGCTCTCGGCGCCTGGCTCGGCGACCCCGAGCTGAGAGCACGGCTGCGTCGCGCCGCCCGTGACCGGCGCCACTCACTCCCCCGGTGGTCGACCACAGCCTCCGTCGTCGCGGGGGTCCTGGCCGAGGCGTCACGGTGAGCGCCGAGGCGACCCGCGTCAGCCCGGAGTGGCTCGCGCTGCGGGAGCCCGCGGACGCCGAGGCTCGCTCCCGCGACCTCGCAGAGAGCCTCGAGCGAGCGCTCCCGGCGAGCGGCCCGAGGGTGATTCACGACCTCGGCTGCGGCAGCGGCGCGATGGGCCGCTGGCTGGCGCCGCTGCTGGCGGGACCGCAGCACTGGGTCCTTCACGACCGCGACACGGACCTGCTGGCGCTGGCGGCGGCCGGGGTGCCGGGGCCGGCCGCGGACGGGGCGCCGGTCACCGTGGAGGCGGCGTGCACGGACATCGTCTGGATGCATGCGCCTGACCTCGCCGGGGCGACCCTGATCACCGCCTCGGCGCTGCTGGACCTGCTCACCGTCGAGGAGCTCGACCGGCTGGCGGGGCTCTGTGTGGGAGCCGGATGCCCGATCCTGCTCACCCTCTCGGTCGTCGGTCGCGTCGAGCTCGCCCCCGCGGACCCGCTGGACCCCTGCGTGGCCGCCGCGTTCGACGCACACCAGCGCCGCCCGACGAGGCGGGGCAGGCTGCTCGGGCCCGACGCCGTCGACCTCGCGGTCGAGGCGTTCCGTGGAAGGGGCGCCGAGGTCCTAGTCCGGCCCAGTCCCTGGCGACTCGGGCCGGCGCACCGCGCCCTGACCGCGGAGTGGTTCACCGGGTGGGTCGCCGCCGCCTGCGAGCAGGAGATCGAGCTGGCGGGCCGCTGCGGGCCCTACGCTCGCCGGCGCCTGCGGCAGGCGGGCGCGGGGGAGCTTGCGGTCAGCGTCGGTCACGCCGACCTGCTCGTCCTCCCCTGAGCGAGCCGTCCTCACCCGGTCGTCGGGGTCACTCGGTCTCGAAGCGAGCCGAGAGGGCGTAGCGCAGCAGCACCACATCGCCGATCTGGCGGACCTCTCCGAGCCGCGCGCGCCGGTCGGGGTTCCACGGGAAACGCCCGTCGCTGACGAAGCGCGTGGCCCGGGAGTCGCCGACGAAGAACGGGGCGACGACCAGCTGGAGCTCGTCGACGAGATCGTCGGTCAGGAACTGGGTGTGGACGTTGCCGCCGCCCTCGACCATCAGCCGCCGCACGCCACGCTCGCCGAGCTCCTCGGTGAGGCGGCGCATCCTCACCCGCCGGCCGCCGTCGACGACGGTCGCCACCGTCCCGAGTCGCGAGCGGGCCTCGAGCAGGCGCGGGCTGGCGCAGAAGACGAGCTTCTCGGTGTCGCCGGCGGTGAAGAAGTCGGCGCCGGGGTCGAGCTCCATCCGCTCGGTCACGGTGACCTTGATCGGCGACGGCGGCAGCCCGCGAGCCCGTCGCTCCTCGCGGCGATCGTGGGAGCGCACCAGCAACCGCGGGTTGTCGACCCGAACGGTGGCCGCGCCCACGAGGATCGCATCCGACGAGGCGCGGACCGCGTCGACCCGGTCGAAGTCGGCATCGTTGGAGAGCTCGAGGCGCCGTGGTGCGGCGCTGCCGAGATAGCCGTCGATCGAGAGGGCGCAGCTCAGCAGGATGTAGGGGCGGTCGGCCATAGTGCTACCCCGCCGCCGGCCCCGCGTCGAAGGCGGTGAGGAACCGGTTGCGAAAGGCGCTCATCGGCCAGACCGGCGCATCTCTGCGGGGCCGCAGCCCGGGGGCCCAGCCCCAGCTTTCGATCCGTTCCAACACCTTGGGATCGTGGGCGATGATCGAGATCGGAACCTGGTGGCTGGCGTGTTCACCGGTGACCGGTTCTCGCGGCTGATGGTCGCCGAGCACGATCAGGACCAGGTTCTTCTTGCCGTAGTGCTGGACGAACTTCGTCAAGGTGTTCAGCGTGTAGACGATCGAGCTTCCGTAACCGGCCTGGACGCGCGCCGAGTTTTCCCAGAACGAGAGGAAGGACCCGCCTTCGTAGTGGTTCGGGAGATGGTCGTAGATCGAGCCGTCGCCAACCTCGTTCCAGGGGATTTCCGTCGGGATGCGGTTCCAGGGCTGGTGGCTGGAGACCGTGTCGACCTCGGCGAACAGTGGACGGCGGTGCGGCTTCCCGAGCTCGAGTCGCTGCAGCGCCGAGTAGATGTACTGGTCGGGCATCGACCCGTAGGAGAAGGTCGGGCCGCGGTAGCCGACCTGGTTGCGGTCGTAGATCCTGTCCCAGTGGTAGAACGCCTTCCCTTCCGGCCACGGACGGTCATTCGAAGGCACGTCATCGACGGTCCGCCAGCCGGCGCGGTTGAAGGCGCTGGCGAGCGTGAAGCGCCGTTCCGGGAGCAGCTGGGCGTAGCGGCGCAGGTTGTGGACCCAGAGGCCCGAATTGAGGGTCGAGTGCGCCAGCCAGCTGCCGCCGCCGAAGGTCGGTGAGATCAGGAAGCCGCTGCGGGAGTGGAAGCCGGCGCTCGCCAGTCGCCTGTCCCCTGCGGCCAGCGCCGCGTCGACCTCGGGCGCGAACGAGGAGCCTTCGACGGCCACCCGGCCGTAGGACTCCGCGAACACGAGCAGGACGTCCTTCCCCCGCAGCGCCCGCAGCAGCGAGGCGGTCGGGGTGTCGCGGTAGGGGTCATGCCTGATCTCGGCGGCGAAGACCCCTTCGTCGTTGACTTCCGCCTGGACGATCCGGGCCTCGTCGAGGAGCAGGCGGGCCGAGATCGCGGAGGCGATCGGCGTGTGGGAGACGAACTGCGCGCCGAGCACCCCGCAGACGGCCCAGACGGCGGCGAGGACCCCCACGGCCCGCAAGGCCCGGCGCCGATTGTCGGCTGCGACCCGCGTCACCCGCAGCATCGCGAGCGGCAGCAGAACGACAGCGGCCGCCACGCTCAGCACGGCGCCGATCTCGATCAGCCGCGCCTGCGACGCACCGTCCTCCAGGCGCAGGGTTTCGAGGGCGTTGCCGAACTGCCCGATGTCTCCGAGGGGTTCGAAAGGCCGATCGAACAGCGAGAAGATCTGGTAGTTGACGACCTTGAGGACGACCACCAGCGCCAGGGCCAGGCCGGCGAGCACGGCCAGAATCCGCCGACCGGTGACCGGCAGGACGAGCGCGAGCAGGATCAGGACGAGACCCTCGATCGGGACTCTCAGGAAGGCGGCCGAGTTGAAGTACGCAGGCTGGTCCGGAGCGACCAGCGCCGCCCAGACGATCGCGATCGACAGAGTCGTCAGCAGGACCGCGATCGCCGCCCGTGCCCGTCGGCGCCCGCGCCCGGGCCCCGCCGGCTCGCCATCCGCGGGCGCCGGGTCAGCTCCGGCTCCGGCTCGGGGAGCCTCACCGCGACGGTGGTCCCACAGCCACCAGACGTCCCGGCCGAACGACTCGGCGAGCAGCACGAGGGCGATGCCGAGCGCGGCTTCCGCCAGGGCCGACGGCAGCACCTGGGCGGCCGCGACCGTCAGCACGACTCCCTGCGTCGCGCACACCACCTTGCGCCAGTAGCGCGGTGGCAGCGCCGCCCGCAGCCAGGGAAGCAGGTACCCGGCGGCGAGGAACGCGTAGCGCGCGGCGCCGATCGCCAGCACCCAGGCGCCGACCGAGCCGGCGACGTAGACGCTCAGGACCAGGATCAGGAACGCGTCGACCTCCGCATCGAGGTGCTCGCCCAACGTCGACGTGGTGCCGGTGCGCCGCGCGACCCGGCCATCGACCGCGTCGAGGACGAGCGCCAGCGACGCCAGCGATACCAGCAGGGCGACCGGCACCGGCCCGGCGAAGGAGTCCGCGACCAGCGCCGCGACGCCGGCGCTTAGCCCGGCCCGGGTCAGCGTCACCCAGTCGGCCGGGCCGAGGCGGTCGCTGCCCCAGTGGGAGCGGCCGCGCGCCAGCGCCAGGCTCATCACCCCGCCGGAGGCGAGGCCGACCAGCCAACCGGCGGGCCCGAGGCCGCTGCCGTCGAGTCCGGCCGTGAGCGCGAGCCCGGCGATCAGCAACGCCAGCGCGGCCGGAAGCGTCAACGGGGCGGTATGGGACGTTCGCATCGCCCGTGCGCCTGGGCCGGAGGGATTGGCCGCCATCTCCTCTACCCCTCCACCCGCCCGCGGGCCGTTCCCGGCGGACGGGCAGTTCCGGGCGGATTAGCATCCGCGGCGTGAAGCAGGACGAACGCGCCCCGTTCGTGCGCGCCCTCCAACGGGCCCGGGTCGCGGCGTATGAGCCCGGCGAGTTCATCGAGCAGGAGAGCTTCATGCGCGCGGGCGAAGTCCTGGCGCTGGCTCAGCGGGCGGGCATCGCCACCGGCGTCTCGGTGCTCGACCTCTGCTGCGGCATCGGCGGGCCGGGCCGCTTCATCACCGGGGAGCTGGGCTGCGACTACCTCGGGGTCGATTACAGCTCCGGCGCGATCGAGATCGCACGACGGCGCGCCGGCGCCATCGGGGCTCGCTTCGAGGTGGCGCGGATCCCCCCGCTTCCGCCGGGCCCGTTCGAGGTGGTGCTCCTGCTCGAGACGATGCTGGCGTTCGCCGAGAAGGAGCCGCTGCTGCGGGAGATCGCCGCCGCGCTCAGCAGCGGCGGGAGGTTCGCGTGCACCTTCGAAGCGGGCCTGCCGCTCAGCGAGGCGGAGCGGGAGCGGATGCCCGACGCCGATACCGTCTGGCTCGTCCCGTTCGACGAGTTGCTCGCTTCCCTGGATCGGGTCGGGCTGGTCGTCCGCTCGCAGGAGGACTGCACTCGGTCGCACGCCGCCACCGCCGAATCGCTGACCGAGTCCTTCGCCGCCGATGCCGCCGAGATCGCCGCCGAGATCGGAGAGCAGGCGCTGGAGGAGCTGCTGAGCGCCCACCGGCTTTGGTGCGACTGGCTGCGGACCGGACGCGTGCGCAAGATCGCCCTGGTCGCGGAGAAGGGCTAGACGCTCGGCGACCGCCTCGGCCTCGGTGTCGGGAGGCCCGATGCGAGACCCGCCCGCGGCTGGGGAGCCGGCTGCGAGGAATGCGCTCCCGAAGCACAGCTCGGCCCAGGACAGATCGCCCAGCGCCTCCTGCATGGCTGCCCGAATCCCCTCCCAGGGGCGCCGCGCGAGCCACTCATCGATCGAGCCGAACCGCCGTCCCAGCGCGATTCCGAGCTGCGCCAGCAAGCTCGGCGCGTGGTCGGGAGCCTTGAGGTCGAGCACGACCCAGCGCCCGCCGCGAGCGAGCGCCTCCGCCCCGCGGGCGATCACACCCCTGGTCTCGGGCAGGTGGGAGAGGGCGTAGGTCGAGAGGATCGCGTCGATCCCGGCTGGGAAGGTGTAGTCGGCCGCGTCGGCCTGGACGAGGCGGATGTTGCTCCACCCGCTGCGCTCGATCCGGAGCTGGGCCTGGGCGAGCATGGCGTCGGTGATGTCGACGCCGATGATCCGGCCGTCGGGGCCGATCGCCCGCTCGATCAGAGCGAAGTTCTGACCGGTGCCGCAGGCGAGGTCGACGACGGTGGCGCTGGGGCGAAGCCGGAGCTCCCGGACGGCCCGGCGCCGCTGGGCCCGCTGCGGGTAGCCGGGCACGGGGTAGAGCCGGGAGACGAGGTCGTAGTGCTTGGCCTTCTTGCGGTAGGTCGCGATCAGGCGCTCCTGCGTGGCGTCGAGCTGGCTCACCGCGGGTCCTCGACCGCGGCTTTGATCGCGGCCATCTCGATATCCATCACACCCTGGATCCGGCCCTCGAGAGCGCGGCCGGGAAGCGCCCGCATGATGTTCCTGAGGTCGACCTCGACCCACATCTCGGCCTCGGTCCGCCCATCGTCGATCGGGACGAACTCCATTCCCCAGCGCGCCGCCGAGGTGCCCATCGGTCCGGCGAACGCCAGGCTGCGAGGTGCCTCGACCGCGGTCACGTGCTGGGCCCGGTGGCGAGTCAACCCGAATATCAGCCTCGCCCGCTGCTCCACCAGCGTGCCCGGCGTCAGCGGTGCCCCTCCGCGCACCCAGCATTCCCTGACGGTCGGCGCCCATTGCGGCCAGCGTCCGACGTCACAGATGTAGTCCCAGACCTCGGGGGCGCCGCGGGCGATCTCGAGCCGGCTCTCGGCTCTGATCGTGGTCGCGCTCATTGCGTGCTT
>JAFDWC010000148.1 GCA_018268655.1 Actinomycetota bacterium | reverse complement strand
CCCTGCGGCTGCGGCTTCACCCTGCCGGAGCCGCAGGCGCAGGGTCGCGCGCCAAGCCAACCCGTACCTGAGCAGGCCTAAGCCGCGCCCCATCTAAGGGTCCCCCGACCAAACCTTGGGGTCCCGATCTAGGGACCTCCCCGATGGCAAACGGCTCTGCAGCGCCGATCCTGGGCGCATGAACCGCACCCACACGATCACGCTCGAGCTGCTCGAGGCCGGCGACGGCCTCAGCGGGCGCGCCGTCGACGAACAGGGAGTCGCCCGCGAGTTCAGCGGGCGACTCGGCCTGATGCACACGATCGACGAGCTGCTCGCCGCGCCGGGCACGACCCAGGAGGATCAGATGAACCCGACCGAGACCAGCCCCGACCCCGGCGCCCTGCGCCGCCTGATCGGCGGCCCCGCTTTCGCCCCCGGCGACGACGGCTACGACCAGGCCCGCGGCACCTTCAACCTCACCGTCGACCAGCGCCCGGCGCTGATCGCCGAACCCGGCAGCCGCGAGGAAGTCGCCGCGGTCGTCCGCTTCGCGCGCGAGGAAGGCCTGCGGGTGGCGCCCCAGGGGGCCGGCCACAACGCCGGCCCGCTCGGCCCCCTCGACGGCACCGTGCTCCTGAAGACGACGCGCCTCGACCGCGTTCACATCGACGGGACGTCCGGCTGCGCCCGCGCCGGTGCCGGCGCCCGCTGGGAGGACGTCGTCCCGCAGGCCTCCGAGCTCGGCCTCGCCGCCCTGCACGGCTCGACCCCCGACGTCAGCGTCGCCGGCTACACCCTCGGCGGCGGCCTCGGCTGGTACGGCCGCAAGCACGGGCTCGCCGCCAACCGCGTCGGCGCGATCGAGCTGGTCACCGCCGACGGCGAGGTCCGCAGGGTCGACGCCGAGAACGAGCCGGAGCTGTTCTGGGCGCTGCGCGGCGGCGGCGGCAACTACGGCGTCGTCACCGCGCTCGAGTTCGACCTGCTGCCGATCTCCTCGGTCTTCGCCGGGGCGCTGTTCTTCCCCTTCGAGCGGGCGGCGGAGGTGCTCCACGCCTGGCACGAGTGGACCGCCGGCGTCCCCGACGAGGTCACTTCGGTCGGCCGGCTGCTGCAGTTCCCGCCGCTGCCAGAGGTCCCCGAGCCGCTCCGCGGCAACTCCTTCGCGATCGTCGAGGCGGTCTTCCTCGGCTCCGAGGCCGAGGCCCGTGAGCTGCTCGCGCCGCTGGCCGCGCTGGGCCCGGCGATGGACACCTTCGCGACGGTGCCTCCGGCCGGGATCGCCGAGCTCCACATGGACCCGCGTGAACCGGTCCCGACGGCCTCCGAGCACGCCCTGCTCGGCGCCCTGCCGCCGGCGGCGATCGACGACCTCATCGCCGCCGCCGGGCCCGGCTCCGGCTCGAGCCTGGTCTCGGTCGAGCTCCGCCACACCGGCGGTGCGCTGGCCCGGACCGCGCCCGGCCATGGAGCGCTCGCCGCCCTGCCCGGCCAGTTCGCCAGCTTCGCGGTCGGCATCGCCGTCCCGGAGGCCGCCGCGAAGACCGAAGAGGACCTGGCCCGCGTCGCCGCCGCGATCCGCGAGCACGAGGCCGGCCACTTCCTCAGCTTCGTCGAGCGGGAGGCCGTGGCCGAGGCCTGCTTCGAGGCCGACACCGCCGCCCGCCTCAGCGCCGCCCGCGACGCCTACGACCCCGAGCGGCTGTTCCAGCCCAACCACGAGATCGGCGCCGTCCGCTGAGGCGGCGTCGTCGAGAGGAGAGGACCGAGACGATGACGATGACGAGGACCGAGAAGATGGTCGCGACGGCGCTCGCCTTCTGCGCGGCCGTCGCGCTGGCCGCGGCGTTCGCGGCCCAGGCCGGCGCCGCGACCTACGGCAACGGCTTCAAGGTGGCCAAGTTCAAGATAGAGATCGAGGGGACCCAGAACACGACCTGGCACCGCAACGTCGAAGCCAGCGACGAATGCGGCACCAGCGACCACTCGTTCGGCCGCGAGAAGCTGAGCTTCCGCACGACCAAGCCGATCTACATCACCGCCACCCACATGCCGGGCGAATTCAACCCGCAGATGTTCGGCAGCCGCCAGCTCGGCATCCCGACCACCGCCAGGGTGCAGCGCAGCTTCACCCCGTCGATCGTCCCGCCAGCGCTGGCCTGCGAAGAAAACGGCGGCGGCGCCACGGCCACCCCGCCCGACTGCGGCACCCGCACGGTCCGACCCTGGAAGCTCAACCTCCAGTACGCGACCGACAGGAAGAACGCCCTGCTGCTGTCGTCCGGCGACACCGACAGGGAGCCCTACGTCAACTGCCCCGGCAGCAGCCTCAGCAGCTTCCCCTGGCTGATCGTCGAAGGCTCCGGCCACAAGGGCAAGTACATCGCCGCCGAAGTCAGCCAGGACGAGCTGTTCGACCCGAAGTTCCAGAAGTGGATCGCGATCGGGCACGGCTCGGCCAAAGAAAGCAGCAGCACCTGGTGGTCGCAGACCGAGATCACCTACTCGGTCTCCTTCACCCGCCTCAAGAAGTAACGCCACCCGGAGTAACGCCGCTCGGGCGCCTGACCAAGCAGATCAAGGACGAGCGAGGGAGTGTGCTCTGCACATGACCGAGCGAGGACGCGGAGATGCGCCGGTCAGGCGCCCGGGGGCAGGGCTGCCGCCCCGACAGCGTGGACGCCGCCGTCGACGTGCACGATCTCGCCGGTGATCGCCCGCGAGAGATCCGAAAGCAGGAAGAGGGCCGTGTCGGCGACGGGGCCGGCGTCGCGGGGGTCCCAGCCGAGCGGCGCCGCCTCACCCCAGAGCGACTCGAGCTGGCTGAAGCCGGAGATGCCGGAGGCGGCGGCGGTGTGAACCGGGCCGGCGGAGACGAGGTTGGCGCGAACGCCGCCGGGGCCGAGCTCGCGGGCGAGGTAGCGGTTGACCGACTCCAGCGCCGCCTTCGCCACCCCCATCCAGTCATAGGAGGGCCAGGCGACGGTGGCATCGAAGTCGAGCCCGAGCAGCGCGCCCCCCTCCCCCATCAGCGGCGCCACCACCTCGGCCAGCGCCTTGAACGAGTAGGCGCTGGTCTCGAAGGCGACCTTGGCGCTCTCGCGCGGGGTCTGCATGAACTGGCCGCCGATCGCATCGCCGGGCGCGAAGGCGATCGCGTGGACGGCGCCGTCGACCCGCCCCCAGCGCCGCTCCAGCTCCGCCCGCAGCGCCGCGATGTCGGCGTCGTCGTTGATGTCGAGGTCGAGGACCGCGGGCTCGGGGTCGAGGCGGGCCGCCGAGCGCTCGGTCATCCGCTTGACCCTGCCGAAGCTGGTCAGGATCACCTCGGCCCCCTCCTGCTGGGCCCGCTCGGCGATCGCGAAGCCGATCGAGTGGCGGTTCACCACCCCGGTGATCAGCAGCTTCTTGCCCTCGAGGATCACAGGTACACCTCCGTGCTCGTCTCCTTGACCGGTGCCGCCGGGGCGACGACGCCGCGGCGCCAGACCACCCGTGGTCGCGCCCTCGCAACCAGCTCGTCGCGTTGGTTCAGCAGCTTCCACTCGAAGTCGACGAGGCCGGTGGCGCCGTCGAGCTCCTTCTTCGCCACCACCTCGCCCTCGAGCCGGATCGTGTCGCCGATCCGCACCGGCCGCTTGAAGGCGACCTTCTCGAAGCCGCGCAGTGCCAGCACGTACTCGGGCTCGAACGGGGCCAGGCCGACGCAGTAGGAGAGCAGCAGCATGCCGTGCGCGACGCGTCCCCCGAACTCGCTCTCGGCCGCCCACTCGGCGTCTGTGTGGAGTGGGTGGTAGTCGCCGGTGAGCCCGGCGAAGGCGACGAGGTCGGCCTCGGCGATGGTGCGGCCGCGGCTGCGGAAGCGCGCCCCTTCGGGGAGCGCGTCGAAGTCGAGCGCGAGGTCGCCGGCCACGGTCGAAAACCTAACCGCCGCCGCTAGGCGGCCGTCGCGCCGATCTCGATCCCGAACGCCTCGTGCAGGTAGCGGCGGGTTTCGCGAGCGATCAGTTCGTGGCCGCGGGGCGAGGCGTGGAGGCCGTCGGCGGCGTAGTTGGCGGGGTCTTCGAGGGCGGGGTGGCCGGCCACCGGCAGGCAGAGCACCTTGTCGTGCTCGGCGGCGATCCGCCGGGTCGCCTCGTTCAGCGCCTCGGTCGCCTCGGCGAGCCGCTTCCGGGTCCGCGGCCGCAGGTCCATGAAGTGCCAGGTCTCCGGCGCCGTCCCGGTCACGATCGCCGCTTCCGGCAGCTCCTCGCGCAGCGCCTCGAGGATCCGCGCGAAGCGCTGTTCGTAGCCCTCGACGTCGGGGCGCACTGTCAGCAGCACGTCGTTGGCGCCGCAGATCACCGTCACCAGGTCCGGCCGCAGCGTCGTCGCCGCCGGCACCTGCTCCAGCACTTCGGCCGAGTCGGCGCCGTCGACGGCGAGGTTCTCGTAGACCAGGTCCGGGTTGACCTGCCGCAACCCGGTGGCGAGCCGGTCGGCCCAGCGCTCCCCGATCACCGATTCGCGGCCGGCGGTGAAGCTGTCGCCGAGTGCCGCGTAGACGTCGATCCTCACCGCCCCCCCAGCGAGCGCAGCGCCCAGGCGAGCCGGTCGCGGCTCCAGGTCGGGTCGATCACCTCGTCGACCCAGCCGCTGGCGGCCGCCGCTTCCGCCGTCAGGTGCTCGGCCGAGTAGAGGTCGGAGAGCTCGTCGCGGGAGGGGCCTTCGCCGGCGGACAGGGCCCGGCCGTGGATGATCCCGACCGCCTGCCGGGCCGCCATGATCCCGATCTGGGCGCCGGGCCAGGAGAAGACGACGTCGGCGCCGAGGTCTTTCGAGTTCATCGTGATCGCGGCGCCGCCGAAGGCCTTGCGGACGACCAGCGTCACCTTCGGCACCGTGGCGCCGGCGAAGGCGCGCAGCAGCGAGGCGCCGTGGCGGATCACCCCGGCCTCCTCCTGGACCTTGCCGGGCATGAACCCGGGGGTGTCGACGAAGACCAGCAGCGGCAGCCCGAAGCGGTCGCAGTGGTTGACGAAGATCGCCGCCTTCTCCGAGGCGGCGGCGTCGATGACGCCGCCGATCGCCTTCGGCTGGTTGGCGATCAGGCCGACCGGGCGGCCCTCGAGGCGGGCGATCGCGGTCACCATGTTCGGCGCCCAGCGCGGTGAGATCTCGAGGAAGGTGCCGGAGTCGAGGATCCCGGCGGCGACTTCGCGCACGTCGTAGACCTTGCGCTGCTCGGAGGGGACAACCAGGCCCGGGTCGGAGCCGTCGGGGCCGACCGGGGGGTGCAGCGGCAGCTCGCCGCCGATCCGCTGCGGCAGCAGCGCCAGCAGGTGGCGGGTCTTGGCGATCGCCCCCTCGGTGTCGTCGGCGACGATCTGGGCGACCCCGTTCTTGCCGTGGACGCGGGGCCCGCCGAGGTTCTCCATCGAGATCTCTTCGCCCATCGCCTCGGCGACGACCTTCGGCCCGGTCAGGAACATCCGCGATTCCTTCGTCATCACGACGAAGTCGGTCAGCGCCGGCGAGTAGGCGCCGCCGCCGGCCGAGATGCCGTTGAGGATCGAGATCTGCGGGACCTTGCGCGAGAGCTGGACCGAGGCGCGGAAGATGCGGCCGTAGCCCGCCAGCGCCGCGTGGCCCTCCTGCAGCCGGGCGCCGCCGGAGCGGACGAAGCCGACCACCGGGGCGCCGGCGTCGCCGGCCATCTGCAGGGTGCGGACGATCGTCTCGGCGTGGACCTCGCCGAGGCTGCCGCCGAGGAACTTCGGGTCCTGGGCGTAGCAGAAGACCGGCCGGCCCTCGACCTCGCCGGCGCCGGCGACGACGCCGTCGCCGGGCGTCGCCCGTTCGCCCAGCCGCAGCGAGCTGACGCCGCTGCGCAGGGGTCGGAAGCTGCCGGGGTCGCAGAGCTGCTCGAGCTGCTCGAGCGGGGTTTCGCCAGGCGGCTGCATGGTGGGGGCTTTGCCAACGACAGTTGCCATGGTTCAGGCCTCCAATACGAGGACGGCGTTGTGGCCGCCGAACCCGAACGAGTTGGAGAGCGCGACCAGCGGCCCCTCCCCGTTTTCGATCGGCTTCGAGTGGCCCGGTACGTAGTCGAGGTCGAGGCCCTCCTCGGCCTCTTCCCAGTTGACGGTCGGCGGCGCCTCGCGGCGGCGCAGCGCCGCGACGGTGGCGATCGCCTCGACCGCCCCGGCGGCCCCGAGCAGGTGGCCGATCGAGGACTTGGTCGAGCTGACCGGGACGTCGGCCGCCCGCTCCCCGAGGGCGGCCTTGATGGCTTTGGTCTCGGCGGCGTCGTTGAGCGGCGTCGAGGTGCCGTGGGCGTTGACGTAGTCGACGTCGATGGCGCTGATCCCGGCGTCGGCGAGGGCCAGGGTGATCGCCTTCGCCGCCGCCTCCCCCTCGGGCTGCGGCGCGGTCAGGTGGTGGGCGTCGCCGGTGGCGCCGTAGCCGCGCAGCTCGCCGAGGATCTCGGCCCCGCGGGCTTCCGCCGCCTCCCTCTCCTCGAGCACCAGGACGCCGGCGCCCTCGCCCATCACGAAGCCGTCGCGACGGGCATCGAAGGGCCGCGAGATCCCGCTCGGGGAAGTCGCTTCCATCGCCCCGAAGGCGGCGGTGGCGACGCCGGTGATGCAGGCCTCCGCGCCGCCTGCGACGACCGCGTCGGCGGCGCCGGCGCGGATCATCCGGGCGGCGTCGCCGAGCCCGTTCGAGCCGGCCGCGCAGGCCGAGGCGACCGCGTAGCACTCGCCCTGCAGGCCGTTCCGCATCGAGACCGCGGCGGTCGCCGCGTTAGCCATCATCAGCGGCACCGCCAGCGGCGAGACCGACTTCGGCCCGCTGGTGATCAGCTTCTCCTGCTCGCGCTCGAGCGAGACCAGGCCGCCGATCCCGGTCGCGATCACG
>JAFDWC010000147.1 GCA_018268655.1 Actinomycetota bacterium | reverse complement strand
GGCGTGGAACTTCTGCTTCTTCTTCGTCCCGAGCTTGCGGCCCTGGACCACCACCTGGGCGCCTTCGCCACGTTCGGCGCTCGGCCCCGCCTTCCCGCGCAGGGTCACCACCCGCCCCTTGCGGCTCGGCTTCTTGACCGCGATCTTCGACTGGACCGTGACTTCGCCGACCGCGATGTCGGTCTTGGTCAACGCACCCGAGGAGATCAGCGGCGTGATCGCGAGGCTCGGGTAGGTGGTGGTCGTCGGCATCTCGACCCGCATCGCGCCGTTGCGGGTCGCTTCGGCGCTGATCGAGTAGCTGCCGTCGGCGCCGGTGAGGGCGAGGCCGACCGTCTGGTAAGCCGGCGTTTCCCCCGCTTTCAGCGAGGTCAGCCGCTGCAGCAGGACCGGCTGGCCCGCGACCGCCGGCGAACCGGGCAGGACGTTGCTGATGTTGCCGCTGACCTTAAGCAGCGCCCCCGGGGCGTAGGTGCCGGTGAGGCTCGGGCCGGCGGTCATCTTCGGGTGGGCGTCGGCGAAGAAGGCCGGTTCCCTCGCGTTCGGATAGCTCGCGAGCCGCGCCTGAAACGCTTCCGAGGTCATGTATTCGATCAGCGCCCTGGCGCCTTCGACGTTGACGTTGACCCCCGGCACCTTGGCCGGGTTGATCGCGTAGACCGTGAACGGGTTGGTCAGCAGGTTCTGGCCGCCGGGGGCACCCGCTTCGTTGTTCTGCGAGACGATCTTCAGGTTCGTCACCGAACCGTTGTCGAGAAGGCGGTTGAGCGTGCCGCGGTCGGTCATCTCGTAGCAGCCGCCGCCGGTGAAGGTCGATTCCGGGCACTGCGAGGTCAGTTTCACCGTTTCGGCTTGACCGGTTCCGGCTTTGTGGTACCAGGGGAAGTCCGTTTCGGTGCCTTTGGGCCCCGGCTCACCGAGTTTGTTGAGTTCGACTTTGGTCAGCTTCCAGATCGCCAGCTCCTGGGTATTGGTGCCGGATTTGTCGCCGCGGGAGACGAAGTTGGCCTTCCCTTCTGCACCGGCCTTGGCGATCAATTCGTAGGCGAGGACGGCGTTGTGGGGCGCTTTCGCCAGCACTTCGGCGGGGTCATTGAGCGGCCCGGGGATGACGTAGTCGGAGTAGAAGACCGCCCGCCCCCGCGGTTCCAGCGAATAGCCTTCTTCGACGAAGGTCTTCTCCTGGCTCGGAGCGTGGACCATCAGCGCGTCGCCCTGGCCGGCTTTGGCGTTGGCGATCGCCTGGCCGGTGCCGACCGCGATGTATTTCAGTTCGTACTGGGGATATGCGGCGTGGAAGCCCGGCTCGATCACGTCTTCGAGCAGGCCGGCGTCGCGGACGTCGGTGGTCCCCTGGACGATCACCGTCGAGGCGCTGGCCGCCGCCGGCAGCGCGAAGAGCGCGGCGACGACGGCCGGGAGGAGGAAGAGGACGAGCTTGGAACGGCGGGGGGTTGGGGTCATGCGACCAAATATATGGAAATTGCCTGTGCGCTGCATAGGCAGCTTCTCCAGGTCGAGATGGGCGCCAGGTCGGAGCCGGACCAACGGGGCTAGCATCGCGGCATGAACGTTCGCGTCCGCCTCTTCGCCATCCTCCGCGAGCGCGCCGGCCGCGATGCGGTCGAGGTCGAGCTCGGCGAGGGGGCGACCGTCGCCGATGCGCTGCGCGAGCTGGCCGAGCTGCCGGGCCTGCGGGAACCGCTGGAGCGGATGCCGGTGCGGATGGCTGTCAACCGCGAGTACGCCGACGCCAGCACCCCGCTGGCGGCCGAAGACGAGCTGGCGCTGATCCCACCGATCTCCGGCGGCGCGGCCGCGATCCACGTCGCGGTCAGCGAGCAGCCGCTCGACCCGAACGCGCTGCAGCGCCTGGTCGGCCACCCCGGCGCCGGTGCGATCGTCTGCTTCCAGGGCGTCACCCGCGAGGTCGCCCGGCTCGATTACGAGGCCTACGGGGAGATGGCCGAAGCGCGGATGCGGTCGATCCTGGAAGAGTGCGTCGAGCGCCACGAGCTGCTGGCGGTCGCCGCCGAGCACCGGATCGGCGCGGTGCCGCTTGGCGAGCCGGCGGTGGTCGTGGCCGTCTCCGCCGGCCACCGCGGGGAAGCCTTCGCCGGCGCCCGCGAGGCGATCGACCGGATCAAGGCCGAGGCGCCGATCTGGAAGCGCGAGGTCGAGGCCGACGGCGAGCGGCGCTGGGTCGAGGGCACCGCGGCGCCGGCGCGCGAGCCAGGGGCGAGCGCGTGAGCGAGCTTAGCCACCTCGGCGCCGACGGCCGGGCGCGGATGGTCGACGTCGGCGCCAAGGCCGAGAGCGAGCGCCGGGCGCGCGCCCGGGCGCGGCTGCGGATGTCGCCGGAGACGGCGCGGCTGGTCGAGCGCGGCGAAGGGCCGAAGGGGGAGGTGCTCGGCGTCGCCCGGCTGGCCGGGGTGCAGGGGGCGAAGCAGACCGCGACACTGATCCCGCTCGCCCATCCCCTCCCCCTCTCCTTCGTCGACGTCGAGGCCAGCGTCGACATCGACGGCGGCCTGGTCGAGCTGGTCGCCGAGGCGCGGACGGTGGGCCGCACCGGGGTCGAGATGGAGGCGATGGCGGCGGCGACGGTGGCGGCGCTGACCGTCTACGACATGGTCAAGGGCGTCGAGCGCGGGGTGCGGATCGAGGACGTGGTGCTGCTGGAGAAGACCGGCGGCAAGTCCGACTACCGGCTCGAGGAGAGCGCCGGTGGGTGAGCCGCGGCCGCGGGCGGCGCTGCTGACCGTCAGCAGCTCGAAGGCGCGCGGCGAGGGCGACGACGAGAGCGGCGAGCGGATGGCGGCGCTGGCAGCGCGGCTCGGGCTCGAGGTGGCCGGGCACGGGGTGGTGACCGACGAGCGCGAGGCGGTCGAGTCGTGGCTGCGGCTCTGGGCCGACGAGGAGTCGGTCGACCTGATCCTGACCAGCGGCGGCACCGGCCTCACCCTCGACGACGTCACCCCGGAGGCGACCCGGGCGGTGATCGACCGCGAGGCGCCCGGGATCGCCGAAGCGATCCGCCTCGCCTCCCGCGAGCACACCCCGCACTGGATGCTGAGCCGGGGCATCGCCGGCACCCGCGGCGCGACGCTGATCGTCAACCTGCCCGGGTCGCCGGCCGGGGTCGAGCAGGCGGGCGAGGCGATCGCCACCGCCCTCCCCCACGCCCTCGATCTGCTCGCCGGCCGCAAACGGGGCCACGGCGCCGCCGCTGGCCGCTCCCACGACCACGGTGGCTGAGATGGAGCCGGAGGACTGGGTGCGTATGTTCTGCGAACGGCTCGGGGTCGAGGAGCCGCCGCCGCACGAAGTCGAGGAGCTGCTGTCGATCGCCGCCACCGCGGCCCACGACTCGCAGCGCCTGGCCGCCCCGATCGCGACCTGGGCCGCCGGCCGCAGCGGCCGCCCGGCCGCCGAGCTGCGGGAGATCGCCGAGGAAATCGCCGCGGGCTAGCCGAGAGGTTGCCTTCGGCCGCCATATATGGGCGGGTGGTCTCCATCGGTCATCGCAACACTGGCCCAGCTTGCGATGACCGAGAGGAGAGCGGATGTCGAGGAAGAGAAAGCCCGGGAGGAGTAGCCGGCAGCTGACGGCAAAGGAGCGCGGGAGATCGTCGAGCGCCACCAGGGCGGGGAGCACGCGCGCGACGTGGCCGCCGCGATCGGCTGCTCGCCGCGCAGCGTCCACGCGCTCTGCCAGCAGGCCCGGCTCGCCGAGCGCTCGCTCGCCGGGGAACCAGGCCTGCGGCTCTCTTTCGCCGAGCGCGAGCAGATCAGCCGCGGGATCGCGGCCGGGCAGAGCGCCCGCGCGATCGCCCGCTCCCTGGAGCGAGCGCCCTCGACGGTCAGCCGTGAGATCGCGGCAGGCGGCGGCCGCCGCCGCTACCGCGCCCTGCGCGCCCACCGCCGTGCCCGCGAGCGCGCGGCGCGCCCCAAGCCGACCAAGCTCTGGCGCTGCCCGAGGCTGCGCCGCGAGGTCGAGGCCGGCCTGCGAAAGCGCTGGTCGCCGCAGCAGATATCGGCCAGACTGAGGGCCGATCACCCCACCGACCCGGAGATGCGAATCAGCCACGAGACGATCTACCAATCGCTCTACGTGCAGTCCCGAGGCGAGCTTCGCCGCCAGCTCACGCGCAATCTGCGGAGCGCCCGTACGAAGCGGCGCCCCCGGCGAGGGGGCCCCGAGACCCGCGGCCAGATCCAGGGCATGGTCCCGATCTCAGAGCGCCCGCCCGAGATCGAGGACCGCGCCGTTCCGGGCCACTGGGAGGGCGACCTCTTGGTCGGAGCGAGGGGGCGCTCCTTCATCGCCACCCTGGTCGAGCGCCAGACTCGCTACGTGATGCTCGCCCGGCTCGGTGGGGAGCGCCGCACCGAGCACGTGATCGAGGCGCTTAAGCGCCGCACCCGAGAGCTGCCGGCGCACCTCGTCCTCTCCCTGACCTGGGACCAGGGCAAGGAGCTCGCCTCCCACCAGCGCTTCAGCGTCCAAACCGGCGTCTCGGTCTACTTCTGCGACCCCCACTCACCTGGCTGCTCGCAGCCAGGTCGAACTAGACCGGATCGCCGCCGAGCTGAACGGGCGCCCGCGGGAGACCTTGGGCTGGGCCACGCCGGCTGAGAAGATGGCGGAGCTGTTGCGTTGAACGGTTGAGGCCGCCGCGGCAAACGGCAACCTCGTCGCGGGGCCTAGATGGTTGATTCCACGGCGAGGTGGGACTGGGGGCGCGCCTGGCCAAGCAGATCGAGGACGCAGGCCGCCGCCTTTGCCGGTCGGCAACCAGGCTGGGGCCGAGGACGAACAGATGCGAAGTGCGTTTGGGGCGCCTTTTTCACCCGTGGGATGTAAAAGGCGCCCCAAACGCCTGCTGGGTGCGTCATCCAGGGAGGCCTGGTCGTGGAATCAGCCATCTAGTCGACGAGCCTGTCGGCACCGGTGTAGACGTTGACCCGGCCGCGGCGGGCGAAGCCGGCGAGGGTGATGTTGCGGTCGCAGGCGAGGTCGATCGCCAGCGAGGAGGGCGCGCCGACCCCGACCAGGATCGGGGCGCCGGCGACGGCGGCCTTCTGCACGAGCTCGAAGGAGAGGCGGCCGCTGACGCAGAGCAGCCGCTCCGAGAACGGCAGCGCCCCGTCGATCAGGGCTCGCCCGATCGCCTTGTCCATCGCGTTGTGGCGGCCGACGTCCTCGCGGCTCCAGAGCAGCTCCCCGGCGGCGTTGAAGACGCCCGTCGCGTGCAGGCCGCCGGTCCGCTCGAATGCCGGCTGCGCCAAGCGGTCGGGCAGCGAGGCGAGCAGCTCCCGGGCGATTCGCGGCCCCGGCCCGAGCGGGGCCCCCGCAACGGCCGCCACCTCCTCCAGCGCCCCCTTGCCGCAGACCCCGCACGAGGAGGTCGTGTAGAAGCGCCGCTGGCCGGGGTCGCGCAGCAGCGGCCCGGCCACTTCGATCGCGTTGGCGGCGAAGTCGGCGGTCAGGCCGACCGGCCGCGCCGCCGCGATCAGGCCCTCGCCGTAGAGGAAGCCGAGCGCCAGCTCCTCGTCGTGGCCGGGGGTCCTCATCGTCACGCTCAGCGGCTCGCCGTCGACCCGGATCTCGAGCGGCTCCTCGACCGCGACCGCGTCGAGCTCGCCGTCGCGCTCGACCTCGCGAAACATCGGGTCCATCGGCCGAGGCTACCCCTCGTCGCCCGCGGCGCCGGAAGCTCCGTCGGCGCCGGGCGGGTAGAGCCGGTACCCCGACCACGGGCCCGCGTGCTCGAACCCCTGGTAGAAGCCCTCCGCCTCGGGCATCGAGATCAGGTCGGTCCGGATTGCCCCGCTGCGGGCCATCACTTGCTCGGTCAGCGCCCGTCCGACCCCGTGGCCACGCGCCTCCTGGGCGACCAGGAGCAGCACCAGGTAGGCCTGGAAGACGCCGTCGGTGATCGCGTGGGCGAAGCCCAGCACCTCACCCTCGGCGAGCGCGACCAGCGCCACCGCACCGGGCGCGCTCAGCGCCCGGTGCGCCCGCTCGGGGTCGCTGGCGAGGGTGGCCGAGAAGTCGCTGGTGGTGGCCACCGCAAGGATCGGCTCGAGGTGCCGGCGCGCGTAGGGGACGATCTCCATCCGCCTCCCAGCCTACGCAGCCCACTTGCTCGTCTCAGTGATAGGCGTGGACGACGGCGTGGCCGCGTCCGCGGGCGATCAGGTGGCGGTTGGCGAGGAAGGCGAACGGGAAGGCGACGACGAAGCCGGCGGCGATCGCGCCGTAGAAGAGCGGGTCGGTGAGACCGGCCTCCATCGCGGACGGGATCGCCAGCACGGTGAGGTTGTCGAACACCTCCATGATCGTGATCGAGACGGTGTCTGCGGCGAGGGCCGTGGTGATGACCCGACGGGGCCCGAGCCCGGCCCGGACCAGCGGCAGCGCCGTCAGCCCGAAGCCGAAGACGTAGGCGAGGCCGATCGCCAGCGCCATCTGGGCGCCGTTGCCCCACCCGAGCGCGGTCGCGATCACCATCCCCAGCAGCTCGCCGATCGCGCAGCCGGTGAGGCAGTGCAGGGTCGCGGCGACGGCGAGTCGGTCGAGCGAGCTGTGATCTGCGTTGGCGTGGGCGTGGGTCGACACGGGTCCTCCGATCGTTTGGCGATACCCCCCTAGGGTATAGATCGTGTCCAGTGTGTGTCGAGTCGGGTGGCGGGACGGCCGGTTCGAGGGACCGCCGGCTACGAGGGACGGCCGGCTACGAGGGACGGCCAGGGACCAAGTTTTCGCATAGGAGGCGCCCTGGGGGTCCTCCAGGCCAGTTGAGTCGCGCGCCCTTCGGGCGACGCTCCGGATGATGCTGATCCCCGATGGGGAGGAATCGGATTGCATTGCCGCCGCCTGCGGCGACACTCGCCTGGAGGACCCCCAGATCACCTCCCGAGTAGCTGCGAACGCCCAGGGTTCGGGCGCCCAGGGTTC
>JAFDWC010000146.1 GCA_018268655.1 Actinomycetota bacterium | reverse complement strand
CCGACTCTCCCTACGGCCGCAGCCGACTCTCCCTACGGCCGCGGCCGCGAAACGAATCGGCTTCCCTTGGCACTGAACCGCCACGGCCTCTCCACCGCTTTCGTAATCCCCACCCTGGGGCTCGTCACGACCTCCGGGGCCTCCCCATCCGGCGCCAGGACCTCGAACGGCGCCCTCGTCAGGTCCGCTTCGTTCTGCGTCAGGGTGATCCCCAGGGCCTCGGTCAGCTTGCCCGGGCCGCTGCAGAGCTCCGTGTCCGCGTGCTTGAGGCCGCGGCGCCTTCGCATCGTCTCGATGCCGTCGCTCGGCTCGAGGGCTCTGATCAGGACCGCGGCCGCCTCGCCGTCGGGTTCGCAGACGAAGTTGAGCAGGTTGTGGATGCCGTAGGAGAGGTAGACGTAGGCGCGGCCGGGTGGGCCGAAGATGACCGCGGTGCGGGCGGTGAGACCGACGTAGGCGTGGCAGGCGGGGTCGTCACGCTGGTAGCTCTCGGTCTCGACGATGGTGCCACCGACGCCCTCGAAGCGGAGGCGGCAGCCGACCAGCTCACGCGCCACCTCGTGCACCGAGCGGTCGAAGAACTCCCAGCCCAGTCGGGTCGCCGCTGGGCCCCGGCCGCTCACGCCTGCGCTTCGCGCACCCGGGCCTCGACCGCCCCCAGCGCCCCGCGGGCGGCCTCGAGCTGGGCCGCGAGCGGGACGGAGCCGGTGCCGCCGGCGATCCGCTTCGACTCCAGCCAGCTCGAGCGCTGGAGGACCTCGTAGAAGGACTCGTCGAGGTGCTCGGAGTGGCGCTTCAGCTCGGCCGGAGTGAGGTCGGAGAGCGAGAGCTCGCGCTCGACCGCCTCGCGGACGAGGCCGCCGACGATCCCGTGTGCCTCGCGGAACGGAACCCCGTGGCGAACCAGCAGGTCGGCGACCTCGGTGGCGGCGAGCATCTCGTCGCCGGAGGCCGCTTCCAGCCGCTCGCGATCGAAGCTGACCCCGGCCAGCATGCCGTCGGTGACTTCGAGCGAGAGCTCGATCGTGTCGATCGCGTCGAACAGCGGCTCCTTGTCCTCCTGCATGTCCTTGCCGTAGGTCAGCGGCAGCGCGTGCATGGCGCCGATCAGCGTCGCGTAGCCAGCCGCGACCCGCGGCGACTTCGCCCGCAGCAGCTCGGCCGAGTCGGGGTTCATCTTCTGCGGCATGATCGAGGAGCCCGACGAGAACGACTCGTCGAGCCGGCAGAAGCCGAACTCGGTCGAGCTCCAGATCACGATTTCCGAGCCGAGCCGCGAGAGGTGCATCGAGGCGATCGCCGCCGCGTTCAGGTAGTCGAGGACGAAGTCGCGGTTGGAGGCGCCGTCGATCGAGTTGTGGCTGACCTGGTCGAAGCCGAGCTCGGCGGCGACCGCCTCACGGTCGATCTCCCAGTTGACCCCGGCGAGGGCGCCGGAGCCGAGCGGCATCACGCTGGCGCTGTCGAGGGCGAACTGGAAGCGGAGGACGTCGCGGGCGAGCATCCAGAAGTAGGCGAGCAGGTGGTGGCCGAGGTAGACCGGCTGCGCTCGCTGCAGGTGTGTGTAGCCGGGCATCGGCCAGTCCCGATGGGCCTCGGCCTGGGCCAGCAGCCGCCCCATCACGGCGCCGAGCAGCTCGACCGCGCGCAGGCCGTGGGCCTGGACCACCATCGCCACGTCGGTGGCGACCTGGTCGTTGCGCGAGCGGCCGGTGTGGAGCTTGCCGGCGAGCGGCCCGATCTCCTCGCCGAGCAGGCGCTCGACCGCCATGTGGACGTCCTCATCGCCGTCGGCGAACTGGAAGCCGGGCGTGGTCAGCCGTTCGCGCACCCGCTCGAGGCCGTCGACGATCAGGGTCAGCTCCTCCTCGCTCAGCACCCCGATCCCCCGTAGGCCGCGGGCGTGGGCCTGCGACTGGTCGATGTCGTAGGGGGCGAGCCGCCAATCGAACTCGATCGAGCGGTTGAAGCGCCAGAAGCGCGGGTCGGGCTCCTTGCGGAAGCGGGAGGTTTGGCGGCCGGACATCAATCAAAGTCGCGGCAAATCAGCGCCGCGGAAATCAGACATGGATGCGTCGCGAATTTGCCGCTCCGCCGTTTCACCGGCCGGATCGTATTGCGGCCGCCAGCTCGGCGCAGACGCGGTCGACCTCGGCCTCGCCGAGCGACGGGTAGAAGGGCAGCGCCAGGGAGCGGGCCGCCGCGGCTTCGGCGACCGGGAACTGGCCCTCGCGGTAGCCGAGCTCGCGCAGGTGCGGGAAGAGGTGGATGCAGGGGAGGTAGGCCTTGGAGGCGACGCCGCGGGCGGCGAGGCGGGTGATCGTCGTGTCGCGGTCGACCTCGTCGGGCAGGCGGACGACGTAGACGAACCAGCTGCGGACCTCCCGGCCGCGGCCGGCGATCGGCAGCTCCACCCCCTCGAGCTCGGCCAGCCGCTCCGAGTAGAGGGCGGCGACGGCAGCGCGGCGGCCGAGCAGGTCGTCGAGCTTCTCGACCTGGGCGACGCCGACGGCCGCGGCGACGTCGGAGAGCCGGTAGTTGTAGCCGAGCCGGTCGTGGTCGAGCCAGCCCATGTCGACGGCGCGTCCCTGGTTGCGCTCGGAGCGCAGGCGGGCGGCGGTGTCGGGGTCGGCGGGCACGATCATCCCCCCCTCCCCCGTCGTCATCTGCTTGTTGGCGTAGAAGGCGAAGGTGGCGAGGTTGCCGCGGGCCCCCACCCGGCGCCCCTCGGAATCGACCGCGCCGAGCGCCTCGCAGGCGTCCTCGAGGATGCCGAGGCCGCGGCCGCCGGCCAGCCTCTCGAGCTCAGGCATCGCCGCCGGATAGCCGAAGATGTGGACCGGCAGGACCCCCGCGGTGCGCTCGCCGACGGCCGCCGCCGCCGCCTCGGGGTCGAGGTTCAGGGTCACCGGATCGACGTCGCAGAAAACCGGGCGGGCGCCCTCGTAGAGCAGGCAGTTGGCCGAGGCGACGAAGCTGAACGGGCTCGTCACCACCTCGTCGCCGCGCCCCCAGCCGAGCTGGCGGACCCCGAGGTGGAGCGCCGCCGTCCCGCTCGAGGCCGCGACCGCGTCCTCGACCCCGAGCCAGGCGGCGAGCTCGCGCTCGAAGCGGGCGCCGATCGGCCCCAGCGAGAGCCGGCCCGAGCGCAGCACCTCCAGCACCAGCTCCTCCTCGCGGGGGCCGATCTCCGGCCGCGCCAGCTCGATCGGCTGCGGCGCGCCGGCGTCGGTCACAGAGCCGCTTTCGCGGCGTGCGGCTGGAAGGCGTACTCGAGCGAGTCGACCAGGGCCTGCCAGGAGGCCTCGATGATGTTCTCCGAGACGCCGGTCGTCCCCCATTCGCGGTCGCCGTCGGTGGAGTCGAGGATGACCCGGGTAACGGCGCCGGTGCCGTGATCCTGGTCGAGGATGCGGACCTTGTAGTTGGTCAGCTCGATCTCGGCGAGGTGCGGGTAGCGCTCGGTGATCGCCGAGCGCAGGGCGTTGTCGAGGGCGTTGACGGGACCGTTGCCCTCGGCGACCCGGAGGTAGCGCTCGCCGTCGAGGAGGACCTTGATCGTCGCCTCGGTCTCGACTCCACCCCCCGCCCTCCGCTCGGTGACGACCCGGTAGCTCTCGAGCACGAACAGCGGCTGGTAGGCACCCGACTCCCTGCGCAGCAGCAGCTCGAAGGAGGCCGGCGCGGCTTCGTAGTGGAAGCCAGCGTGCTCGCGCTCCTTCAAGCGCTCGACCGCGCGGGCGGCTGCCGCGTCGTCGAGCTCGAGCCCGGCCTGTACGGCCTGGCTGCGGATCGTCGCCCGGCCGGACAGCTCAGACGGGAGGATGTCGCGGTCGTTGCCGACCAGCGCCGGGTCCAGGTGCTCGAAGGTGCTGGCGTCGGCGGCGACCCCGGCGGCGTGCATCCCCGCCTTGTGGGCGAAGGCGTTGCGCCCGACGTAGGGCCGGTCGCCGTCCGGGGCGAGGTTGCAGAGCTCGTCGAGGTAGTGGGCGGTCGGAGTCAGCGACGCGAGCTGCCCCTCGCTCACCACCTCGAACCCCATCTTCAGCTGCAGCGCTGGCAGGATCGAGGCGAGGTTGGCGTTGCCGCAGCGCTCGCCGTAGCCGTTGACGCAGCCCTGCACCAGGCGGGCGCCGGCTTCGACCGCGGCCAACGAGTTCGCCACCGCGCACTCGGAGTCGTTGTGGGTGTGGATCCCGACATCGACAGCGCCGTCGAGGACGTCGACCACGGCGGCGGTCGCCGCGGCGACGAAGCTCGGCAGGCTGCCGCCGTTGGTGTCGCAGAGGGTGACGTTCTCGGCCCCGGCCGCGGCGGCGGCGCGGACGCAATCGAGCGCGTACTCGGCGTCTTCGCGATACCCGTCGAAGAAGTGCTCCGCGTCGAATATCGGCCGCTTGCCGCGCTCGCGGCAGAAGCCGATCGAGTCGGCGATCATCGTCAGGTTCTCCTCGCGGCTGACGCGGATCACCTTCTCGACGTGCAGCGGCGAGCTCTTGCCGACCAGGCAGACGACGGGGGCAAAGGCGCCGGTCAGGCTGAGCAGCGCCTCGTCCTCGGCGGCCGCCACCCCGCGCCGGCGGGTCATCCCGAAGGCGGCGATCGTCGCGTTCTCGAGCTTCAGCTCGGCGAGCCGCTCGAACAGCTCGGCTTCCTTCGGGTTGCTGCTGGGGAAGCCGGCCTCGATGAACTGCATCCCGAGCGCGTCGAGAGCCCGCACCACGCTGACCTTCTCGCCGACCGAGAGCGACATGCCGCGACCGCCCATCCCGTCGCGCAAGGTCGTGTCGTAGAGCTTCACCTGTTCCATGGGGTAATCACTGCCTTTCGAGATTAGAAGAGGAAGACCGGATGGGCACGGGGCCCGTGCGCGCGGGAAGGCTGCGCCAGCCGCTAAGCGGCAGGGGTAATTCGGTCGTCCTCGACCGCGGCCGGGCGCTCAGCGGGCTCGACGAAGTCGAGCCACTCGAGGTACTCGTCGGCGCGGCCGTAGAGCGCATCCTCGAATTTGGCCTGCAGGTGGCGGGTGATCTCGCCCGGCTCGCCGCCGCCGACCCGGTGGTCGTCGATCTCGCGGACCGGCACCATCTCGGCCGCGGTCCCGGTCATGAAGACCTCCTCGGCGAGGTAGAGCTCGGAGCGGGCGATGTCGCGTTCGACCACCGTGTAGCCGAGGTCGCGGGCGATCTGGATCACCGACTTGCGGTTGATCCCGTCGAGGATCGAGGCGACGTGCGGCGGGGTCAGGATCTCGCCCTCGCGGACGACGAAGATGTTCTCGCCGGAGCCCTCGCAGACGAAGCCGCGCTCGTCCAGCAGGATCGCCTCGTCGTAGCCGGCGTTGGCCGACTCGGTCTTGGCCAGGATCGAGTTCAGGTAGGAGCCCGAGGCCTTGGCGTGGGGAAGCGTGCTGGCCGGGCTGATCCGGCGCCAGCTCGACACCTTGGCGCGGATCCCGCCGCCCTTGCTCTCCTCCCCGAGGTAGGCGCCCCAGGGCCAGGCGGCGATCGCGACCTCGATCCCGCTCTTCGCGTAGAGCCCGAGCTCGCCGTAGCCGCGGAAGGCGATCGGGCGGATGTAGGCGGACCTGAGATTGCAGCGCCGCAGCAGCTCGTGCGTCGCCTGCCGCAGCTCCTCGGTCCCGTACGGGATCTCGAGGAAGTAGAGGTCGGCCGACTTGTGGAGCCGGTCGAGGTGGTCGGCGTGGCGGAAGATGGCGGGCCCGCGGGCGGTCTCGTAGCAGCGAATTCCCTCGAAGACGCCGGTTCCGTAGTGCAAGCCGTGGGTGAGGACGTGCACCTGGGCGTCCTCCCAGGCGACGAATTCGCCGTTCTGCCAAATCAACTCCTGCCGCTCCATGTTCATTCAAGTATGCCGGATCGAACAAGGTCATCGGCAGCGAGCAGCGAACGGCTCGTGCAGAGCCAATCGGCAAGGAGAAGCACCGAGACAGGAGGAATGCCAATGAGGAGAAGTTCCCTGAGCAGGTTCGTGCCCCGTCCCACCTATGCCAACGTGATCGCGACCGTGGCGCTGTTCATCGCCCTGGGAGGGGTGGCGGTGGCGGCCGGACTGCCGAAGAACAGCGTCGGCCCCAACCAGCTGAAGCGCGGCGCGGTGACGCCGGCGAAAATCAGCAAGGGGGCGGTGACGTCGGGCAAGCTGGCGCCGAAGGCGGTCACCGCCGGCAAGCTGGGAGCCAACGCGGTGCTGCCCGGGAACCTCGGCAACGGGGTCATCAGCACCTCGAAGATCGCCTCCGGCGCGGTAATCGCCTCCTCGATCAAGAACGGCGTCGTCACCACCAACAAGCTGACCAACGCCAACGTGACGACCCCGAAACTCGCCGAAAGCGCGGTCACCACGGCCAAGCTGGCGGAAAAGTCGGTGACTCCGGCGAAACTCTCGTTCGCGACCAGCACCCCCGGAACTGTGTCGACGCTGGCGAGCGGACAGACCCTGCGCGGCGTCCTCGACGTCGGCGGCAGCGCCTCGGCTGGCGGCGCCGTCGGCAAGGGCGCGGTCAGCTACGCCCTGCCGCTGTCCGGGAACCCGCCGACGGTGTCGGTGCTGAAGAAAGGCGAAACGAACGCCAACTGCGGCGGGCTCGGCCCCAACGGCGTCACCCCGGCGGCGACCGCCGGCAACCTCTGCATCTACCTCACCGAAGCGACCAACCTCGACGAAGCGGAACTTTCGAAACTCGTCGAGAGCAACACGCGGCTCGGCTTCGGCCTCTCCGCCAAGGCGAAAGCGGCTGGTGAATTTGCCGCGATCGGCCAGTGGGCGGTGACCGCTCCGTAGCGAGCTCCCCTGGCGCCCTCCGGTCCGGTGGCGGACCGGAGGGCGACCGCGGGCCCGACCTCAAGGTAGGGGCGGCGTTGTGCTGCGCTGCGGATTCGAGGGCGGCGATCGGGGGTCCCTCCCCGGACGGAAACGACAGCCTTCGGCTGGTTTCCTGAGTGTCCGGGGAGGGACCCCCGATCCCCGC
>JAFDWC010000145.1 GCA_018268655.1 Actinomycetota bacterium | reverse complement strand
CCCAGTAGTGGTTGCCGGTGACGATCACGACCCAGGCGACGTGCTCGCCCTCGTGGAAGACCGGTTTCGTCACCTTCCAGTCGGAGAGCTGGTTGCCGCCGCTGTAGGGGTCGTTGTGGAGGATCGCGTCGCCGGGCTCGACCCGGCCGACGAAGCGCTCGGCGATCGCCCTCATCCCCGGCGTCGTCGCGTAGCCGAGCACCGGGATGTACTCGGTCTGCTCGATCAGGGTGCCGTCGACGTCGTAGATCCCGACCGAGAAGTCGCGGCCCTCGACCAGCAGCGGCGAGCGGGCGCTGCGTTCGACGACGACACCCATCCGCTCGCCGATCGAGCGCATGCGGCTGGCGATGATCGAGGTGAGAACCGGGTCGCTCACGCCGGGCCGCTCCCTTCGTCCGCCCCACGAGCAGAGGGAGCGGTCCGGGTGAGGACGAAGCTGGCGGACGGGTCGACCTCGAGCTCGAAGCCCTCGGGGACGAGGACGGTGGTGTTCGCGCCCTCGAGGATCGCCGGGCCGGCGAGGCGGTGGCCGGGGGCGAGCCGGTCGGCGTCGAGCACCGCGACCTCGGCCATCTCCCCGCGCGAGGGGAGGTAGGCGGGGCGGGAGGCGCGGGCCGCGTCGGCGGCCTCCTCGGCCGGGGGCCGGTCGAGTTCGAGCCGCGAGCGCCGGCCGCGGACGGTGACCCGCAGCGCCACCACTTCGACCCGGCGCTGGCGCGAGTCGAAGCCGTAGAGCTCCTCGTGGCGGCGGTGGAAGGCCTCCTCGATCCGCGGCAGGCCCTCGGCGCTCAGCTCGTCCGGGGCGAAGGAGACGGCGACCTCGTGGTGCTGGCCGCGGTAGCGCATCTCCGCGGTCGCCACCGCGGTGCGGTGCTCGGGCGCGGTCCCCTCGCGGGCCAGCGCCCCCATCCCGGCCGCGACCAGCTCGCCGACCAGCGCCGCCGCCTCGGCCGGGTCGACCTCGCGCCAGGGCCGGTGGTAGCTGCGGACGTAGTCGTGGCGGAGGTCGGCCAGCAGCATCCCGAAGGCGCAGAGGACCGGCGACATCCGCGGCACCACCACCCGCTCGACCCCGAGCTCGGCGGCGATCGCGCCGACGTGGAGGCCGCCGGCGCCGCCGGCGCCGATCAGCAGCAGCTCGCGCGGGTCGAAGCCGCGCCGCAGCGCCGTGTCCTTGGTCCCGGCCGCCATCGTCAGCGTGATCACCTCGAGCATCGCCGCCGCCGCCCGCTCGACCCCGAGCCCGAGCGGCGCCGCGATCCGCTCGCCGATCGCCGCCCGCGCCGCCTCGACGTCGAGCCGCATCCGGCCGCCGAGGAAGAACTCCGGGTCGAGGTAGCCGAGGACGAGGTTGGCGTCGGTGCAGGTCGGCTCGCTGCCGCCGCGGCCGTAGGCGACCGGGCCGGGGTCGGCGCCGGCGCTCTGCGGCCCCATCCGCAGCAGGCCGCCGTCGTCGAGCCAGCCGATCGAGCCGCCGCCGGCGCCGATCGTCAGCACGTCGGTCATTGGCAGGGCGATCGGGTGGCGGTCGATCTCACCCTCGCGGGTGATCTCGACCTCGCCGTCCTTGACGATCGAGGCGTCGTAGCTGGTCCCGCCCATGTCGACCAGGAGGCAGCTCTCGGCGCCGGCGGCGCGGGCGTGGGCGAGGGCGGCGACCGGGCCGGCGGCGGGGCCGGAGAGGACCGTGGTCGCCGGCAGCCGGCCGACCAGCTCGGGGGTGGCGAGGCCGCCGTTCGACTGCATCACGAGCAGCACCCCGGGGAAGCCGAGCCGTTCGAGGCCGCCGACCAGCGAGTCGACGTAGGCGCCGAGGATCGGGCCGACGTAGCTGTTCATCACCGTGGTCGAGACGCGATCGGTGAGGCGGACCTGCGGCAGCACCTCGGAGGAGACCGAGAGGAAGAGGTCGGGCGCGAGCCGCTCGACCACCTCGCGGGCGCGCCGCTCGTGCTCGTCGTTGGCGTAGGCGTGCATGAAGCAGACCGCGAGCGCCTCGCAGCCGTCGGCGACCAGCTTCTCGACCGCGCGCTCGAGCGCGGCGAGGTCCAGCTGGCGCCGGACCGCGCCGTCGGCGTCGACCCGCTCCGGCACCGGCAGCCGGCGGCGGCGCGGGACCAGCGGCGGCGGCGCCGTGTACTTGTTGTCGTAGAGGTGCTCGCGGCTGCGGACGCCGCGCCGCATCTCGAGCACGTCGCGGAAGCCCTCGGTGGTCAGCAGCCCGGTCCTGGCACCGCGACCGGTGAGGACGGCGTTGGTGGTGACGGTGGTGCCGTGGACGATCACCAAGAGCTCGGCGAGGAACTCGGCGAGCCCGAGCTCGAGGCGCTCGGCGATCTCGCCGAGGCCGCGCAGCACCGCCGCGGCCGGGTCGTGCGGCGTGCTCGGCGACTTGTGGGCCCAGTAGGAGCCGTCGCGCTCGTCGACGACGACGAAGTCGGTGAAGGTGCCGCCGACGTCGATCCCGGCCAGGTAGGTCATCGGCCCTCCCTGATCACGAGCGGCAAAACCGCAAATAGGAATAGGGCTTACCTTTTGCCGCATGACCAGCGGCGAGGAGACCGGGCCGGCGCTGAAAGCCCACCGGGTGCGGACGGCGCCGGAACAGATCGCCGCCAGCATCCGCGAGTCGATCCTCGACGGCTCGCTCGGCGCCGGCGACAAGCTGCCGAGCGAGCAGGCGATGGCCGAGCTCTACGGGGTCAGCCGGCCGACCGTGCGCGAGGCGCTGCGGACCCTGCGCGCCGAGCACGTCCTCACCTCCTCGCGCGGTCGCGGCGGCGGCTACCGGGTGGCGGAGCTGTCGCTGCAGATGCTCGGCGCCTCGGTCGCCGAAGTGATCTCGCTCTCGCTGGGGATGAGGACGCTGACCTACGCGCAGCTGTTCGCGGTCCGCCACGACCTCGAGCTGCGCAGCGCCGCCAGCGCCGCCGAAGCCCGCACCGAGGAGGGGCTGGCCGAGCTGCGGCGGGCACTGCCCGACCCCGACCGGCTCGACGCCGAGGGCGCGCTCGGCGCCGACGTCGGCTTCCACCGGGCGCTCGCCGCGGCCAGCCGCAACCCGCTGCTGATCGGCTTCGTCGGCGCCACCGCGACCGCCTTCCGCCGCTTCGGCGAGGAGGCGCGGGAGATCGAGCCGCGGCAGATGCTGGCCCACCTCGACGAGGTGGTGGCGGCGGTCGCCGGCCGCGACCCCGACGCGGCGCGCGAGGCGATGCGGCAGCACCTCTCCTACTTCAGCCGCTACTTCGACCTGCGCTGAGCAGGGCCCGCGGCGGGCACCTCTCACCGCTCGCCCCGGCGCGCCGCGGCGGCGTCTCGGGAGGCGTCCCAGAGCGCGGTCAGGCTGGCGAAGGTCGCCTCGGTGACCGGCAGGTCGGCGCCGCGCTCGCGGACCGCGGCGATCACCGCCTTCAGGTCCTTGTCGAGGATGTCGAGCGCGTTTTCAGGCTCGTACTCCTCCCACAGCGAGCGCATCCAGTCCCAGTGGGCGAGCGGCCAGCTGGCCCCGGTGCCGTCGAGGACGGCGCCGATCACCGGCTCCGGCTCGAGCCCGTAGTCGGCGGCGAGGGCGAGCGCCTCGTGGGTGCCGGCGATCGCCGTCGCCATCATCACCTGGTTGGCGAGCTTCGCCGCCTGGCTGGCGCCGGCGCGATCGCCGAGCTGGTGGATGTGGGCGCCGAGCGGCGCCAGCAGCGGCCGCACCCGGGCCAGGGCGGCGGGGTCGCCGGAGGCCATGATCGAGAGCGTGCCGGCCTCGGCGCCGCGGACGCCGCCGCTGACCGGGACGTCGAGGACGGTGAGGCCACGGCGGGCGCATTCGGCGGCGAGCCGCTCGACGCTCGGTGGGTCCATCGTGCTCATCATCACCACGTCGAGCGGGCCCGGGGCGAGCGCGGCGAGGCCCTCGGGGCCGAGGATCAGCTCCTCGGTCTGGGCCCCGGTGCGGAGCATGGTGACGACGACGCCGGCCCCGGCGAGCAGCTCGGCCAGGGAGCCGGCGGGGCGGACACCGGCCGCGGCGGCGACCTCGACCCGGGCGGGATCGCGGTCGAGGCCCGCCACCGCGTGGCCGGCGGCGACCAGGTTGGCCGCCATCGGCAGCCCCATCTCGCCGAGTCCGATCCAGCCGACGCCGGGGCCGGAGAGTGCGTCCGCGGTCGCCTGCTGTTCGGATGGGGCCGCCATCTGGCCGCCACTATCGGCCCGTTCCAGCCTGGTGTCAAACAAAAAATAACTTACGTTTTCGACCCCAAGCCCGGCCCGCCCCCCACCCCGCGGTTGTCTTTCGTCAACCCCCGGACGGGTGCGGTTGTCTTTCGTCAACCAGTGGTTGACGAAAGACAACCACGGGGCGTTGCGGGTTGACAAAGGACAACCACGGGGGTGCTGCGGAGGGTTGGGCTGGCGGCGGGCGGGCGGCCCCGAGGGCCGACCAGGCGGCGGGGCGGGCGGCGGGTTGTGATGTTTGATCACAGGCGCTAGCGTTGGCGCCGGATCAAGCGCCCGAGCCCCGGGCGAATGTGCTGCGGAGAGGACTCGCCCATGAAGCTCGAACCCCTCGAGACCGTTGCCGCCGAGCCCTCGGCCCGAGCCTGGCTGCGGTCGCTGGCCGCGGGCGAGTGCTCCTCGCGGGAGCTGGTCGAGCGGACCCTGGCCCGGATCGAAGCCGTCCAGCCGGAGCTGAACGCGGTGGTCGCGATCGAGCCGGACCGGGCGCTGGACGAGGCCGAGGCGGCCGACCGCCGCCGCGCCGACGGCGCCGACCTGCCGCCCCTCCTGGGGCTGCCGATCACGGTCAAGGACACCCTCGACGTCGCCGGCTGGGCGACCAGCTACGGCTCCTTCGCCTCCTCCCCGGAGCCCGCCGCCACCGACGCCAGCGCGATCGGCCGCCTGCGCGCCGCCGGCGCGATCGTCGTCGCCAAGACCAACGTCCCCGAGGCCTCCTCCGACGCCGAGACCGAGAACGCCCGCTTCGGCCGCACCAACAATCCCTGGGACCCCGACCGCACCCCCGGCGGCTCCAGCGGCGGCGAGGCGGCGCTGCTCGGCGCCGACGCCTCGATCGTCGGGGTCGGGGTCGACGGCGGCTGCTCGATCCGCCTCCCCAGCCACTACTGCGGCACGGTCGGCATCCGCCCCACCGCCGGCCGCGTGCCGGAGACCGGGCTGCGCCCGGGCACCCGCGCCAGCGGCTCACTCGACATGTCGTGCGTGGGGCCGATGGGGCGCCGGGTCGAGGACCTCGAGCTACTGCTGGGGCTGATCTGCGGGGCGGACGGCGTCGACCCCTTCGCGCCGCCGATCCCGCCGCCGCTGGCGGCGCCGCCGGAGCTGCCGCTGCGGGTCGGCCATTACACGATCGACCCGCTGATCGCCCCGACCGCGGCGACGGTCGAGGCGGTGCACGCCGCCGCGGCGGCGATCGGCGCCAGCGAGGAGGTCGAGCCGCCCGACCTCAGCGCCGCCACCGAGGTCGTCTTCGACGCCTTCGGCGCCGACGGCGGCGCCCACATCACCCGCGCGGTCGCCGGCGCCGAGGGCCGCCACACCGCCCAGTTCGCGGCGCTCCTCGCCCACCTCGCCGGGGCCGAGCCGCTCAGCGCCGAGGCCGCCTTCGACCGCGTCGCCCGCCTCTTCGACCTCCGCGCCGCGGTCCGCGCCTTCGTCGCCGGCCACGACGTAATCGTCTGCCCGGTCGCCGCCGGCCCGGCGCCGCGCCACGGCGAGGCCCCGGCCGAAGCCGGCGACGGCGCGGCCGACAGCGCCTACGACTGGCTCAACTACTGCTCCACCTACTCGGTCGCGGGGCTGCCCGTGGTCGTCGTCCCCGCCGGCTCCGAAGCCGGCCTCCCGATCGGCGTCCAGATCGTCGCCGCCCCCTTCCGCGAGGACCTGGCGCTGCTCGCCGCGGCCCGGGTCGAGGCGGCGCTGGGCGGCTTCCGGCCGGCCCCCATCCACCCCTGACCGCCGAACCAAGGAAGGAAGACATTGTCCCCGCACAAGCCCTCCACCGCCGACCAGCTCGCCACCGCGGGCCCCCTTCCCGAAGCCGAGCGCGAGCGCCGCTGGCAGCGCCTCCAGGAGCTGATCGCCGCCGAGGGCCTCGACGCCCTCGTCCTCGCCGCCAACGACTACCGCGGCCACAAGGGGACGCTGCGCTGGGTCGGCGACTTCAACCTCGTCCACCGCTACGGCTACGCGCTCGCCGCCCCCGGCCGCGACCCCTCGCTGCTGCTGCCCGAGAACCTGGCGCTGCAGCCGCTCGGCCGCTGGCCGATCGAGGCCGCCTACGCCCGCAACCTCGGCACCGGCCTCGCCGCCGCCCTGGCCGAGCTGGCGCCGCGGCGGATCGGCGTCGTCGGCCTCGGCCAGGTGATGAAGGTCGAGGACTACCTGGCCGTGCGGGAGGCGCTTCCGGATGCCGAGATCGTCGACGTGACGATGGCCTTCGAGCGGATCCGCGCCGCCAAGGAGCCGCTCGAGCTGGAGGGGGCGCGGGAGGCGACGCGGATCGCCGAGATCGCCTTCGAGCGCCTGCTCGAAGTCGCCGGGGCCGGAGTCAGCGAGCGCCAGATCGGCGGCGAGGCGGCCGGAGCCGCCCTCGCCGCCGGCGGCGAAGACCTGCTGTTCCTGACGATGTACGGGCGCGAGCGCGAGGACGGCACCGTCGGCGGGCACTTCGGCGTCCCCGCCGACCGCGTCCTGCGGCCCGGCGACGTCCACACCTTCTCCTTCGAGCTGATCGGGCCGCTCGGCTACTGGATGGAGCTCTCGCGGATGGTCAGCATCGGCCCCGCGGACGAGCTCGCGCAGCGGCTCAACGCGGCCGTCGCCGACGGGCTTCAGGCCGGTGGCGACGCGCTCGCCGCCGGCGCCGACCCGGGCGCCGCGCAGGCCGCGATCGAGGCCGCGGCCGCCGCCCACGACACCACCTGCGCCTACTGGTCGGGCCACGGCATCGGCCAGGACGTGATCGAGGAGCCGTGGGTCGGCCTCGACGTCGTCCAGGACCGCGAGGCGCC
>JAFDWC010000144.1 GCA_018268655.1 Actinomycetota bacterium | reverse complement strand
ACGGCCGCTGCACTCCCCAGCGAAAAACCCAGCAAGCGGGGGGAGGCACCCCGTCCCCTTTGGCGGTTTCTAGGGTCGGGCGGTCTGACAGATGGGCGGTGGGGGTGCGGCGGATGGGCGGGGCTGTGGGGGCAACGGCGGATGGGCGGTGGGCGTTGCGGCAGGCGGGCCGGGCGCTGCGACAGATCGGTCTGCTCTCCGCCATATCGGCAGCGGGTCCCGCCGCAACGGCCGACACTCCCGCACACCCTCGTCTGAAATAGCATCCCCCGCCCATGAGCACGATCAAAACCATTCACGCCCGCCAAATCCTCGACTCCCGCGGCAACCCGACCGTCGAGGTCGAGGTCGTGCTCGAGTCCGGCGCCCGCGGCCTCGCCGCGGTTCCCTCCGGCGCCTCGACCGGCGAGTTCGAGGCGGTCGAGCTGCGCGACGGCGGCGATGCCTGGGCCGGCAAGGGCGTCACCAAAGCCGTCTCCCACGTCAATGGCGAGATCGCCAAGGCGCTGGTCGGCGCCCGCGCGGTCGAGCAGGGCGCCCTCGACGAGACGATGATCGAGCTCGATGGCACCGCCAACAAGGGACGGCTCGGCGCCAACGCGCTGCTCGGCGTCTCACTGGCGGCGGCGAAGGCCGCGGCGGCGGACTCCGACCAGCCGCTCTACCGCTACCTCGCCGAGCTCTACGGCGGCGGCGAGCCGAGCGTGCTGCCGGTGCCGATGATGAACGTGCTCAACGGTGGTGCACACGCCGACAACTCGGTCGACTTCCAGGAGTTCATGATCGTCCCCGCCGGGGCGTCGAGCTTCTCCGAATGCCTGCGGGTCGGCGCGGAGGTGTTCCACGCGCTGAAGAAGTCGCTGGCGGCCCAGGGCCACTCGACCGCCGGCGGCGACGAGGGCGGCTTCGCCCCCAACCTCGAGTCCAACGAGGCGGCCCTGAAGGCGGTGCTGGCCGGGGTCGAGGCGGCCGGCTACGAGCCCGGCAAGGACGTCTTCATCGCCCTCGACCCCGCCACCAGCGAGGTCTTCGCCGACGGCTCCTACGTGCTCGAGCACGAGGGCCGCACGCTGAGCCCGGCCGAGATGGCCGACTACTGGACCGATGCCTGCTCGCGCTACCCGATCGTCTCGATCGAGGACGGTATGGACGAGGAGGACTGGGATGGCTGGAAGCTCCTGACCGAGCGGCTCGGCGACCGCGTGCAGCTGGTCGGAGACGACCTCTTCGTCACCAACCCGGTGCGGCTGCGGCGCGGGATCGAGCTCGGGGTCGGCAACTCGATCCTGGTCAAGGTCAACCAGATCGGCACCCTGAGCGAGACTCTGGAGGCAATCCGCACCGCCCGCGAGGCCGGCTACACCGCGGTCATCTCCCATCGCTCGGGCGAGACCGAGGACACGACGATCGCCGACCTCGCCGTCGCCACCGGCGCCGGCCAGATCAAGACCGGCGCCCCGTCCCGCTCGGACCGGGTCGCCAAGTACAACCGGCTGCTGCGGATCGAGGAGGAGCTCGGCTCCGCCGCCTCCTTCCCGGGGCTGGAAGCGTTCGCCCAGCGCCGTCCTTAATGAAGGAGATCGCCGGCCGGCAGCGTAGCTGCGGGCATGGCATCTTCCGCCTACGCCGGGCGCTCGTCGAGCAGGCGCCGCCCCGCCGCCCAGAAACGTCGCCCGGCGCCCCGCCGCGCGCGCCCCGCCGCTCGCAGCGGCCCGACCCGGATCAAATGGGATCGGGTCGGCCGGGTCGCCCTCACCCTCGTTCTCGCCGCCGTCCTCTACTCGTACCTGAACCCGGCGATCGACTTCGTCAAGACCTATACGGCGACGACCGCGGCGAAAGAACGGTTCCAGGACCTGCTCCACGAAAACAAGCACCTGCACAAGCAGATCCAATCCTCGGCCGACGTGCCCGTGATCGAACAGGAGGCGCGTCAGCAGGGGCTGGTCGCCGAAGGCGAGCACCCGATCCGGCTCAGCGGCCTGCGCTGAGCGCCGGTTCGGTGGGCGCGGGGCCCCGTGGTTAGCGTCGGCTCCTACCTGGTCGCCGCGGTCCAACTCGTCGTCCTCGTCGGCGCGCTCGGCTTCAGCGCGTGGCGGCTGCGGGCGCGGCTGCTGCCGGGGTGGGAGGGGGGCGCGGCACGGCTGGTCGAGGTCCTGGTCGCGATCGCGCTGGTGACCTGGATCGCGGAGGCGCTCGGGACTTTCGGCCTCCTCTACGCCGGGGTGCTGATCGCCGTCGCCGTCATCCTCGCGGTGGCCCTGTGGCGGTGGCTGCCGCCGCCAGCCGAGTCCGGAGCCGGGCCGGCGCTGCCGCGCGAAGACGGCTGGCTGCTGCTGGCGATGGCAGCGGTCGTGGCCGCCGTCGTCTTCACCTGGGCCGTCACCACCAAGCACGCGCTCGACCGCGGCATCTTCAACTTCGACTCGCTCTGGTACCACATGCCGTTCGCGGCGAGCATGGCGCAGAGCCACTCGACGACCGGGATGGTCCACGTCGAGACTGTCTTCACCAACTGGTTCTACCCGCAGAACTCGGAGCTCCTGCACGCGATCGGCATCCTCCTGATCGGTCGCGACACGCTCTCGCTCTTCGTCAACTTCGGCTGGCTCGCGATCGGCTTCCTCGCCGCCTGGGTGATCGGCCGCCCCTACGGCCGCGGCGCCCTCGCCGTGGTCGCGGCGGCGATCCTCTTCGGCTGCCACACCCTGGTCGTCCGCGACCCCGGCGCGGCCAAGAACGACGTCGCCGCCGCGGTCCTGGTCCTCGCCGCCATCGCCGTCCTCGTCCACGCCTGGAACCGCCGCGGTGTGGTTGTCCTTCGTCAACCTATGCATGACAAAGGACAACCACACGCGCTGGCGGTTGACGAAGGACAACCACGCGCGGGCGGGATCGGGGGGTGGGCGCTGGCGGTGGCCGGGCTCGCGGTCGGGATGGGGGCCGGGACGCGGGTCACGGTTCTGGCGATGGCGGCGGCTCTGAGCCTGGCGGTGATCGTGCTGGCGCCCGCCGGGCGGCGGTGGGCGGCGGCGCTCTGGTGGTTCGTGCCGGCCCTGCTCGGCGGCGGCTACTGGTACCTGCGCAACCTCCTCGTCGCCGGCAACCCGATCCCAGAGATCGAGAAGCTCGGCCCGATCTCCCTGCCGCATCCCGAGCGCCTGCAGGAAGGCCGGCCGGACTTCAACATCGTCCACTACGCGACCGATACCGGCGTCTGGCGCCACTACTTCGCGCCGGGGCTTCACGAAGCCTTCGGCTCGCTCTGGCCGCTGGTCATCCTCGCCACCGTCGCGGCCGGCATCTGGGCGGCCGCGCGCGGCCGCGACGCGATCCTGCGCTGGGTCGGCGGCGTCGCCCTCTTCGGCCTTCTCGCTTACCTGTTCACGCCGCTGAGCGCGGCGGGGGCCGATGGCGAACCGGTCGGCTTCGGGATCAACATCCGCTACGTGATCCCCGCCCTCCTGGCCGGGATCGTCCTCGTGCCGCTGCCCCGGTTCCTCGACCCGAAGCCGCGCCGCTACGCCCTCATGGTCGCGCTCGTCCTCGTCTTCCTCGTCACCGACCGCCCAGATCAATCCCTCCACGACCCGGCCCGCCTCTTCGCCCTCCTGGTCGTCGTCCTCCTGGTGGCGATTCCGGCCGGCCTGCTGCTGCTGCGCTCGCGCGGCGCCGCGACCGGCGTCGTCCTCGGCGGCGCCGCGGCGCTTGCCTTGCTGCTCGTCGTCCTCGGCTACCCCGCCCAGCGCCACTACCTCGAGGGCCGCTTCGCCAACGACGGTCCCCACCAGACCCAGATCCCCGGCATGGACCTCAACTCGGCCTACCGCTGGGCGCGCGGCATCGAGGACGCCCGGATCGGCCTCGTCGGTACCACCGCCGGCTTTGCCGGCTACGGCTTCTACGGCACCGATCTGTCCAACCGCGTCACCTACCTCGGCGAACCGGGCCCCCACGGCGCCTACAACGCGTTGCCGAGCTGCCGCGCCTTCCGCGCCGCCGTCAACGCCGCCGACCTCGACTACCTGGTCACCGCGCCCTTCCTCAACTTCCTCCACCCGAGCAAGCCCGTCCCCTCGCCGGAGACGCGCTGGCTGCGCGGCGAGGGCGCGGTGCGGCCGCTCCTGCACGAAGGTCAGGTCACCGTCTGGAAGGTCGACGGCCAGCTCGATCCCGCCGGCTGCGGCGCCGTCAACGCGCCGCTGCGCGAAATCCCCGACACCCCAGGAGCATGACCCCGGCGCCGGCCGGCGCTCAGCACCCGGACAGCGAGCCGTCGAGCCGTTCGACCCCAGGCTCGCCGCCGCCCGCAGCTCCGGCGCTCGCCGTCCGCTGCGGCCGCAGCCGGTAGCAATCGCCGGGCTCACCGGCCGGGTACCCTCGGCCGGTGAGCTATCCGCTGGCCAACGCGATCTACCAGTGGGAAGAGGGCGCCCGCGAGCTGGCGGCGATCGAGGACCCGCGCCAGCGCCGGATGGCCGACCGCGTGGTCGAGGCGGTCCGCGACGAGCTGCGGCGGCGGATCGGGCCGACCTTCAGCGCCGCCGAGCTGGCGGCGCTCTACGCCGAGGGCACCGACTGGGCGCTGCGGGTGGCCGGTGATGTCGCGCCCGCGGTCGAAGGGCAGGCGCAGAGCCTCGCCGACGCCGCCTTTTGGGCTTACCTGCGCGGCGCCACCGACTTCGCCGGCGGCCGCCAGCTGCCGGTCTGACCAGGCATCTCGGAGTCCTCGGCCGCTCAGTCGGGTCACGCACCGAAAGGTGCGCTCCCCTTCCTCGCTCCCTGCGTCCGCCGACCTGCTTGGTCAGGCCGGCAGCTGGTCGCTACTCGTCGTCGTCGGCGTCCGGGTCGTCGTCCGACTCGGGCTCGGCGCCGGCCCGCCGGATCACGATCTGGTCGGCCTCGATCCGGACCGTGACCTCGCGGTTGCCGGCCCAGTGCTCGGTGTAGACGGGGTTGTCCTTGACGGCGGCATCGAGCCAGAGGCCGTAGCCGTCGGTGTCGCCGTGGTCGAAGGTCGCCTCGTACTCGCGGCGACGGCTGCGACCACCGCGGCGCCCGCGCCGGCGGCGGCGCCGGGGACGGCTCTCGCCGCCCTCCTCGTCGGACTCGTCGTCCTCGTCCTCGTCGGGCTGCTCGGCGGCTTCCGCGGCTTCGGCCTCTTCCTCGGCGGCGGTCGCCGCTTCGATCTCGGCTTCGATCTCGTCGCGGAGATCGATTTCGCTCGAGCCGGCGTTCTCGTCGTCGGGCGAGAGGTCGTACTGCTTGCGGAACTCGCGCAGCTCAGAGGCCGTGATTTCGAGTTGGTGGGCGATCCAGGCGTCCGTGCGGCCCTGGTGGACCCAGGCGCGGATCTGGTTCAGTTGTGGCTTCAGGGAGCGTCGTGGCATCGGCGGGCGAGTCTATTGGACCGGGACATCGATTCGCGGCGCGCTTGCGTTGGGCGGGTCGGAGCGGCGACCAACTACGACATCAGGAACGCGAGCGCCTCGAACATCGCGACGACGACGACGACGACGGTGACCGTGAGACAGACCGCGAGGACGCTGAAGCGAACCTTGCCGTGCTGCTCCTCGCGCTGGATGCGGCGGCTGCGGGAGCGGTTGGCGGCTCGGCGCCGCAGCTGCTCACGACGACGCCGCTCGAGTGAGGTCTCCTGCTCGAAGGCAACCTCGAACTGGGAGATGCTTTGTCGCATTCGCATGGTCAGGGGCCCCGGAGGGCCGCCGGGCACCGTAGCAAAAGATCTTGCAGGGCTCACGTTTCGCTTACGGAGGACTGGTTCCCAGGGCTCCTGGCGGATGCTTTGAGACCCCTCTGAAGCACCGCAAACTGCTCTGGAAAGCGGATCTTGGTCGGGGGGCGGGCGGCTCCCCCGGAGCCCTGCTCCGGACCGGGCCGCGCTTAGGAAACGCTCATCTTGGGCGGTTCGTCCCCGGTTATCGGAAAGCGGGCGACTCTCACCTCGGGGACGGGGGAGAGACGCGCCGCCCCGGCCCATAGGACTCGGAGACCGTGAAGCTCCGTCCCCAGATCGGCAGCGCGATCCTGATCGTCCTCGTCGCCGCGGCGCTCGGCTGGCGCTCGCTGCCCGGGGGCGGCGCGGACATGTCCGGTCCCGGCGCGGGGGAGAGGGGAACGGCCCGGGTCGAGCGCGTCGTCGACGGCGACACGGCGATCCTCTCGGCCGGCCTCGGCTCGAGCCGCCTGGTCGGCGTCGACACCCCCGAGACGGTGAAGCCGAACACGCCGGTGCAGTGCTTCGGCCCCCGCGCCTCGGCCTTCAGCAAGCGGGTGCTCGCCGCCGCCGGCACGGTCCGCTATCGGGTCGCCCCCGAACCGGTCGACCATTACGGGCGCAGCCTCGTCTACCTCTGGCTCCCCGACGGCCGCTTCTTCAACGCGATGCTGGTCCGCGGCGGCTACGCGCGGCCGCTGCCGTACCCGCCCAACACCCGCTACGCGCCGCTCTTCCAGCGCCTCGCCGAGGGCGCGGCACGCGCCGGGCGCGGGCTCTGGGGGCGCTGCTAGATGGCACGGATCGGGGTTGGGTGGCGTGAGGGTCCTCGGGGTCCCCTCCCAAGACGCTTCGCCTGCGGCTCCGCTGGAGTGTTTTGGGAGGGGACCCCGACGCCCCCAACGGACCAAGTCGCCGATCCCCCTTTGGCCGAGAAGCTGACAAGGGACGAAGGGCTTGCAACGGGAAGCTGCGGAGGGACGGGGGTCTGGTCTGCGGGAGGTCGCCGCAGACCGAACGCGGAGGCGGATTTCGCCGGCTCGCTCCCGTCCCTCGTCAGCTCAAAGAGAGATGGGGTGCTCCGGCTAGCGGGGGCACGTTTCGTGGCGGGACTGTCGGCACTCCTCCCCGGGAATGTCGCGAAGTGGCGGCAATGCAATCCGATCTCCGCGCGCCCCCTGAAAGGGGGCGCTCCAACATCGGAGCGGAGCCCCCGCAGGGGGCGAGCGACGAAATTCACAGGAGGAGTGCCGACAGCTCCGCCCCGCCGCCAACCCTGGTCCCTCGCCGGGACCAGGGGCGCGAATCCGAACTCCTACGGGGTGCGCCGCACGTTGGCAAGCAGCGTCTCCTTGATCTGCTCGATGATCGCGTTGGCCTCGCTCCACTCGCGCTGCCAGACGTTGCGGCCGAAGATCACGCCCGAACCGCCCGCCTGCATGATCTCGCGGGTGTGTTGGAGGACGGTCTCGTCGTCGACCTTGGAGCCGCCGGAGAGCACGACCAGGGCCCGCCCGGCCGACTCGACGCACTGGCGGATCGCCTC
>JAFDWC010000143.1 GCA_018268655.1 Actinomycetota bacterium | reverse complement strand
CCCGCGTCGGTCGGGTCGTCGATCCCCAGCGAGCAGCCGAGGTCCCCCGGGCCGACGAAGATCATGTCGACCCCGTCGACGTCGAGGATCGAGTCGAGCGCCTCGACCGCGGCGCCGGTCTCGACCTGGACCGCGAGCAGGAGGTCCTCGCTGGCGCGCGCCCGGTAGGCGGGGATGTCGGCGCCGAAGCCGGTCGCGCGAGAGGGGCCGAGGCCGCGTTCGCCGTCCGGCGGGTAGCGGGTCGCGGCGACCGCGGCGGCGGCTCCCGCCGCGTCGTCGACCCGCGGCACGATCACCCCGGCGGCGCCCGCGTCGAGCGCGGCGGCGATCGCGATCGGCTCGTTGCCGGCGACCCGGACCAGCGCCGCGGTCGGCGCCAGCGCCGCGGCGGCGACGAGCCCCTGGACGCTCTCGACCCCCATCGCCGAGTGCTCGGCCTCGACGCAGAGGAGGTCGAACCCGAGCCGGCCGAGGAACTCGCACTGCCCCGGATCGTGGGACTGGACGAAGGTCCCGGTCAGGGCCTCGCCGCCCAGCATGCGGCCACGGGGGGTGTCGGTAGGGCTCATTCGTCCTCCTCGGTCGGTTCGCCGCCGATCACCTCGAGCAGCAGCTCCTGATTGCGGTCGACATGGGCGATCACGAGCCTCTCGGCGTCGCGCCCCCTGCGGACGGCGATCGCGTCGGCGATCTCCTCGTGCTCGGTCAGGCTGGCCGGCCGCAGCAGGGTCGTCCCGCCGGCCTCGCGGGACAGCAGCACCAGACAGGGGCGCAGCGCGGTGACCACCGACTCGAAGACGGCGTCGAGGCGGGCGCTGCCGAGCAGGGCGACGATCGACTGGTGGAAGCGCAGGTCGGCGCCGATCGCGTCGAAGGGGTCGCCGCCGAAGGTCGCCGCCAGCTCCTCGAAGGCAGCGCCGACGCGGGCGATCTCGGCCGCCGCCGCCTTCCTGCAGGCGCGCGCGGCGCTGCCCTCGAGCACCCGCCGCACCTGGTAGATGTCGACGATCTCCTCCGGGCCGATGGTGGTGACGAAGGTGCCGCGATGGGGCTCGTGGCGAACCAGGCCCTCCTGCCGCAGAACCTGCAGCGCCTCGCGCAGGGAGGGGCGGGAGACGCCGATCGATTCGGCCAGCGCGACCTCGCGCAGCTGCGTGCCTGGGGCGAGCTCACCGGAGACGATGTCGGCACGCAGCAGCGAGGCGACCTCGTCGATGGTCGAGGAGCGCTGGAGCCGCGGCCCGACGGTGGCGCTGACGGCGCTCATCGCGGGGCGACCGCGTTGACCGGGAAGTGGGGCTGCTCGCCGGCGAGGACGGCGGCGACGTCGGCTATCGCGCGGGCCCGCAGCTCGTTCATCGACTCGAGCGAGTGGTGGGCCGCATGGGGCGTGAGGATGACGTTGTCGAGGGCCAGCAGCGGATCGTCGAGCGGCAGCGGTTCAAGCTCGAAGACGTCGACCCCGGCGCCTCCCAGGCGCCCCTCGCGAAGCGCCGCGACCATCGCCTCCTGGTCGACGACGCCGCCGCGGGCGACGTTGATCAGGCAGGCGGTCGGCTTCATCCGGGCGAGCTCCGCGACACCGAGCAGGTGCCGGGTCTCCGGCGTCAGCGGAGTATGGATCGAGACGAAGTCACTGGTCGCCAGCAGCTGGTCGAGCGGCAGCGGCCGCGCCCCGAGGGCGGCCACCTCATCGGCGGAGAGGTAGGGGTCGTAGGCAACCAGGTCGATGCCGAGGCCGTGGACCTTGCGCGCCAGCACCTGGCCGATCCGCCCGAGGCCGATCACCCCGACGGTCTGGTCGGCGAGCCGGCGGAAGAGCGGGAGCTGATCGAGGATGCTCCAGTCGCCCCTCCGCGTCGCCGCGTCGAGGTCGGGCAGCCGGCGGCCTAGGGAGAAGATCATCGCCAGGGCGTGGTCGCTGACCTCCTCGACCGAGGCGCCCGGGACGTAGGTGACCTGCATCCCCCTCCGCGTCGCGGCGTCGATGTCGACGTTGTCGAGCCCGACGCCGAAGCGGGCGATCACCCGGCAGCGGTCGAGCTGCTCGATCACCTTCGCGGTCACCGGCTCGCCGACCACGAGGAGGGCGTCGACCTCGCGGCCGTGCTCGATCAGCTCCTCCTCGGTCGGGCACGACCGCTCGACCAGCTCGATGCCGTGGGCGCCGAGGGCCTCTCGGTCCTCCGCTCCGAACGGAAGCAGGGTGCTGGTCTTCAGCGCGAGTGCCATGCCCGCGACCCTAGCATTGTTTGACAATCTCACAAAAACCGCCGGTCACGAAGGGTTGATGAGCGCGGTAGGTTCTTCTTCCTGATGGCGCCGCTCCGGATCGTCGGCCTCACCGACTCGCTGGTCTCCCCGGCGGTGGCGAGCTGATGGCCGAGGTCCGGGTCCGCGCCGAGGGCCTGCGCTTTCCCGAGGGCCCGGTCGCGTTGGCGGACGGCTCGGTGCTGGTGTGCGAGATCGAGCGGGGGATGCTGACCAGGGTCACGGCGGCCGGGGAGCGCGAGGTCGTCGCCGAGTGCGGCGGCGGCCCGAACGGCGCCGCGCCCGGGCCCGACGGGCGGATCTACGTCGCCAACAACGGCGGCTTCGACTGGGACGAGTCGGCCGGCTTCCTGATCTGCGTCGCCTGCTCGCTGCCGATCGCCGGCCGCGTCGAAGCCGTCGACCTCGCTACAGGGGAGACCGAGACCCTCTACACCGAGTGCGACGGCCGTCCCCTGGAGGCACCGAACGACATCGTCTTCGACGCCACCGGCGGCTTCTACTTCACCGACAGCGGCCATTGGCGCGGCCGGGTCGAGCAGAGCGGCGCGATCTACTACGCCCAGCCCGACGGCTCCTCGATCGTCGCCGTGGTGGAGAGCTTCCCGGCCCCCAACGGCATCGGCCTCTCAGCCGACGGCGGTCGCCTCTACGTCTCCTCGACTCAGGCCGGCCGCCTCTGGTACTGGGAGGTCGAGTCGCCGGGCGTGCTGCGCGGCGGGCAGACGTTCTTCGCCCCGGGCAACGCCAACTTCCTCTGGAGCCCGGTGACCTACGCCCTGCTCGACTCGCTGGCGGTCGACGCCGAGGGGAACGTCTGCCAGGCGAACATCCTCAACGGGATCTCGGTCATCAGCCCGGCGGGCGAGCTGCTCGAAGACCTCCCGATCGACGATCCCTTCACCACCAACATCTGCTTCGGCGGCCCCGACCGGCGCACCGCCTACGTGACCGGCGCCGGGCACGGCAAGCTCTTCGAGATCGAATGGCCGCGCGCCGGCGCCGTCCTCAACTTCGACCTGGGCTGAACCCGCCGGGACCGGGCGGGCCGTGAGCAGGCTCAGGGTTCGTGGCTCCCTGACGACCCATCGCCGCTCGATCCGATCCCTGGCGGCGGCGCTTCATGTTCGTTGACCAGTGGATAGTCGATCGGTTCCCTGCCGAGTACCTTGCCCTCCGCGTCGAGGGCGATCACCGCGACCGGCCCGTGGCTCGGTTCGGCGAGCAGGATGAAGCCCCCTTCGACCCCGGAGACTCGCAGCGGCGGCCCCGATTCGTAGGTGAGCTCGACGCTGCTCACCGATCGGGCGGCGATCCCGAACAGTGGAACATCGCCCTGGTGGCCGGCCCGCATCGGCCACGGACCAAGCACATGCAGGGGGGAGTCGCCGAGCTGCGCCACGTTTTCATAGCCCATGATGAAACTGCCGTTACTGCCGCGGCCGAACTCGAAGTTCAGGCCCTTGTCGGAGCCGATGAAGGAGTAGAGCTCGTAGCCGCCGGCCTCGGCGATCACCCGCGGTTCCTTCGAGGAGTAATCCTGGTAGAGGTTCTCGGGCGCTCCCTTGCCCGAGCCGACGGGCTTGCCGGGGGCCTCGGCGGACTTGCCGCCGAGCCAGCCCGAGAAGACGCCGCCGACGCTTTCCCCCGTTCCCTCGATAGCCGCCCGGGTGGCCGGCACCGAGTAGAGGGCCGCCCCGAGAAGGGCCAGCGCCGCGAGCGCCTGCAGGGCGAGGCGCGGCCGCGCGGGCGCCAGGGCGAAGCGCCGCGGCGGCTTCTTCCTTCGACCCACCTGCGCGACCACACGCGCGACCAGGTCCTCGTCCGGCTCCATGTCCCGAACCGGGGCGAAGGCCGCTCTGGCTAGAGCCTCATCATGTTGGGAGAGCATGGTCAACCTTCCGTTAGGTCGAGCGTGACCTCGACGAGTTGGCGATCTTCACGAAGCGATCTGCGACCGCGAGAAAGAAGGGCGTGGACGGTGCCCACCCGGCAACCGAGGGCGGCGGCGATCTCGGCGTCGGGAAGGTCGTGGACGTAGCGGAGCGCGAGCGCCAGGCGTTGCCTTGCCGGCAGTCGTGAGAGCGCTCCGACCAGCGCCTGCCGCGCGGCGAGCCTGGAGTCGATGTCGCCGTCCGCGATCACCCCAGGGAGGTCCTCCTCGTCGAGGAGCTCGAGCGGCGCCTCGATCGTCCGGGCGCGTCGCTCCTTCTTCAGCCGGCGCATCGCGTGACGCACGGTTATCCGGTGCACCCAGGCATCGAAGGCCTCGGGGTCGCGGAGCTTTCGCAGCGAGCCGAGGACGTCCACGGCGACCTCCTGGGCGATGTCCGCGGCATCGTCCCGACTTCGCATCAGGGCAGACGCGGTGCGCAGGGACAGGCGAAGCGCACGGCGGGCCAGCGGCTCGGCCGCGCCGCCATCGCCGGCACGGAAGCGCCGCACCTGGCCTGCGACGACCTCTCTTGTTCCTCCAGGCTCAGTGTCCATCTACTTCTCTAGTGGCGAGAAGACTGAGAAATCTTGCAAGCCCGGCGAGATGGACCTGGCGTTGCCGGCGGTTCGACACCGCAGGGGTCAGTGCCCCCGGCGGGACTCGAACCCGCGCCGCGCGGCTTAAAAGGCCGCCGCTCTAACCAACTGAGCTACAGGGGCAGAAAGACCGGATCGCGCATTCTCAAGCGCAAATCACGGCCTCCGACGATTCTAGGGACTCCCAGGCGGTCGAGGCCGCCCCGGCGAGCGCCGACGGCGTCACCCGCCTCGGGCGCACCCGGACGAGGTGCAGATCGGAGGGATCCTGGTCCAAGCGCGCGAGGTCGAGTAGCTTGTGCCGCTGCTCGTCCACTTCGCGGTTGGCTCCCACCCGGTCTCACAGGAGGTGCGTCGATGAACGAGGGTCTGTCGGGGTGGGTCGCAGCGTGCTCGGCAAGTTTCCGTTGGGCGATGCGCCTGGCGGCGGGCGTCGCCGTCGCGATGGCGCTGCTGGCAGGGCTGACGGCGGAGGACGCGTCGGCGACCACGAAGACGTTCACCACGCCCGGAGCCCACAACTTCGAAGTCCCGGCCGGCGTCACCTCGATCTACGTGAACGCGGTCGGTGCGAAGGGGGCGGGCTGCCACGAATCGACCGGCGGCAAGGGGGCGTCGGTGTCGGCGATCGTCCCGGTGTCCCCGGGCGAACAGCTCTACGTCGGGGTCGGTGGTGTCGGCACCACCGGCGGCGAAGCCGGGTCCTGTTCCGCCAACGGCGGCAGCGGCGGATTCGGCGGCGGCGGGGGCGGCGGAACCGGTGCGCTGGGGACGAGCCATGCCACCGGCGGCGGGGGCGGCGGCGGGGCGTCGGTCGTCGGCCCCGGTTCGGCGTCGCCGAGCTTCGCCACACTGCTGGTCGTCGCGGGCGGTGGCGGCGGGGGTGCCCCCTACGGCGGAAACGGCGGCGACGCCGGGTCGGCGGGCACGCGCTCGAACAATGGCGCCGGCGGTGGCGGGGCCGGGACGACGTCGGCCGGCGGGGGCGGCGGCGGCCCGGAATTGCCGACCGCGACGGCAGGGGGCGAAGGGAACAAGCTCGTGGGCGGAGCGGGTGGCAACGGCCCGAACGAATACTTCACCGCCGGCGGCGGTGGGGGCGGCGGCGGGTACTACGGCGGTGGTGGTGGGGGCGGCGCCGTGAACTACTCCGGCGGGGGCGGCGGCGGCTCGAGCTTCGTCACCGCCACAGCGACCCGTCAGGCCGCGCCGGCGCCGAGCTCGAGCCCGGCCGGTGTCACGATCATCTATCCGCCGCCGGAAGCGCCGACGGCGACGATCTCCGGGCCGGCGGGGAGCGGCACCTTCAGCCTCGGCCAGTCGGTCCCGACCAGCTTCTTCTGCACCGAGCGCGCGCAGGGTTTCGAACTGGTGTCCTGCGACGACTCGACCGGGACCGCCACGACCGCCGGCGGCGTCGGGCACCTCGACACGTCGACCCTCGGCATCCACAGCTACACGATCACCGCCACCTCCAGCGACGGCTTCGTCGGCTCGACCACGATCTCCTACATGGTCGCGGGGGCGCCGACGGCGACGATCTCCGGGCCGGCGTCGGGTGGCCGCTACCTGGTCGGCCAGTCGGTCGGGACGAGCTTCTTCTGCACGGAAGGCAGGGAAGGCGCGGGCATGGCCTCCTGCGCCGACTCGACCGGCACCTCCACGGCCGGCGGCGGCACCGGACATCTGGACACGTCGACGCCGGGGTCTCACGCCTACTCCGTGACCGCGACCTCGGGAAGCGGACTGACCGGCGTGACCTCAGTCGCCTACACCGTCGTCACCCCGCCGACGAAGTCCGCCTCCACCACGGGTTCAGCGGGTCCTGGACCGGATAACCCCGCATCGTGCCGGGCCCCGAAGCTCGCCGGCAAGAGGCTGAAGACGGCGAGGCGCATGCTGACGGCAGCGGGCTGCAAGCTCGGCAGCGTGAAGCTGGAGGACGGCGTCACCTCGAAGACCGGCCGGGTCAAGAGGCAGAGCCCGAAGCCTGGCAAGGTGCTCGGCACCGGGGCGAAGGTGAACGTCACGCTCGGCTAGGCGGTTTCGAATCCGGGGCCCCCCGGGCCTCACCTGGCTCTGGGCGCAGACGGTGACGAACGCGCCCGACCGGGATTCGAACCGGAGACCTTCGGCCTAAAGGCCGCCGCTCTAGCCGGCCGAGCTACAGGGGCGCGGCCGGAACGCCCCATTGCAGGGCGAAAAAAGGCGTACGAAGGCCATTCGAAGGGCTTCCCGGCGCTCGGGCAGGGCAGCGCCTCCTGAACCCGGCCGCCGCGTTCCCCGTAGTGACCAACGAGAGCGTGCGGTCGGCCTCGAGCGCGACCGACCCGGGCCGAGGAGAACGTAGATGCCGAAGCGTCCTGGACGGTCATGAGACGTATTTTCCGGTGGGCTCGCCCCGCGGTCGCAGCGGCCGTGCTCGCCGCCGTGATCTGGCGCCTCGGCGGCGGCCCGTTCCTCGAGGGCTTACGCGCGCTCGACGGCAGGGCGCTGCTGGCCGCGGCGGCCATCGTCCTCCTCACCACCGCCTGCTTCGCCTGGCGCTGGATG
>JAFDWC010000142.1 GCA_018268655.1 Actinomycetota bacterium | reverse complement strand
GGAGCTCAAGCTCGGACGGCCGCTGCACTCCCCAGCGAAAAACCCAGCAAGCGGGGGGAGGCACCCCGTCCCCTTTGGCGGTTTCTAGGGTCGGGGGGTGCGGCGGATGGGCGGGGGGGTTGCGGGGGATGGGGCGGGGCTGGCGACAGGCGGGCGTGCTGTCCGCCATATCGGCCGCTGGCGCTGCGCCAGATCAGCCAGCGACCAGCTCAGCCAGGCCGGCCAGGAAGCGCTCGTCCTCGGCCTCGGTCCCGTAGCTGACCCGGATGTGGCCGGGGCCGCCGAGGGCGGTGCCGGGCCGGACCGCGATCTCGCGCTCGGCGAGGCCGGCGACGACCTCGCCCTCATCGGCGGCGCCGAGATCGATCCAGGAGAAGTTGGCCTGGGCCGCGGTCGCCGAGAGGCCGAGCGCGCGCACTCCCTCCTCTACCCGCAGCCGCTCGGCGACGGTGGCGGTGACGCGGCGGCTGACGTCGTCCTGGTGCAGGATCGCCTCCGCCCCGGCCGCCTGGGCGAGGGCGTTGACGCTGAACGGCTGGCGCACCGCGTCGACCGCGGCGCGGAAGGTCGAGGCGCCGATCGCGTAGCCGGCCCGCAGCCCCGCGAGGCCGTAGCACTTGCTGAAGGTGCGGAGGACGACCAGGTTCGGGAACTGGCCGAGCAGGTCGAGGGCGGCGTCGGGGTCGTCGTTGGTCTGGAACTCGACGTAGGCCTCGTCGAGGATCACGGTCACGTGCGGCGGCACCCGCTCGAGGAAGGCGCCGACCTCGGCCGCCGGGATGTGGGTCGAGGTCGGGTTGTTCGGGTTGCAGACGATCAGCAGCTGGGTCGCGGCGGTGACCTCGGTCGCCATCGCGTCGAGGTCCTGGACCGCGCCTGGGCCCAGCGGCACCCGGACCTCGCGGGCGCCGGTCAGCGCCGGCAGGTACGGGTACATCGAGAAGCTCGGCCAGGAGTAGAGGATCTCGGCCCCGGGCTCGGCCAGCGCCTCGGCGGCGGCAAGCAGGATCTCGCAGGAGCCGTTGCCGACGGCGACCCGGCCCGGCTCGGTCTCGTAGCGCTCGGCGAGGCGGCGGCGCAGCAGGGTCGCGTCGGGGTCCGGGTAGCGGTTCATCGAGGTCGCGGCCCGGCGGATCGCCTCGACCACCGCCTCGTGCGGCGGGAACGGCGACTCGTTGGAGGCGAGCTGGGCGACGCTGCCGGCGGCGATCGCCTCCGGCGCCTGCCCGGTCGGGACCCCGGCCTGGTAGCCCGGCATCCGCGCCAGCTTCTCGGCGAAAGTGATGCTCATCGTCTCGGAATCCTCACCGGGTGGCGTTCACTGCGCCGCTTCGAGGTCGGTGCGGAGCTTCTGCGCCTCGCCGAGGTAGACGTGGGCGGTCTCGTGCTCGGGGGCGGCGTAGAAGTGGAGCATCACCCGGATCACCCGCGGCAGCGAGCCCGGCACCGGGATCTCGCGCGAGCACATCAGCGGCACCGAGTCGAGCCCGATCCGCCGCGCCGCCGCGGCCGGGAACTCGGCGTCGAGATCCTCGGTCGTGGTGAAGATGCAGCTGACCATCTCCTCCGGCTCGAGCCCGTTGCGGTCGACCAGCTCGCGCATCAGCTCCTCGGTCGCGTCGAGGATCGCGTCGCGCTCGTTGGCGGCGGCCTGGACCGCGCCGCGGGCGGCAAAGAGGCGGGGCTGGGGGCCCTCGTAGCGACCGATCTCCATCATCGCCCCGCATCTTTCCAGAGCTGGGCGATCTCCCCCTCCCCCAGTCGCCGCGATCGTCCCTCCGGCAGTCCGCCGAGCGCCAGCGAGCCGAAGGCGACGCGGCGCAGCTCGACCACCCGGTTGCCGACCGCCTCGACCATCCGCCGCAGCTGCCGGTTCCGCCCTTCGCGCAGCTCGACCTCGATCTCGCGCGGCCCCAGCCGCTCGACCCGGGCCGGCGCGGTCGGCCCGTCCTCGAGCTCGACCCCGGCCCGCAGCCGGCCGATCTCCTCGTCGCCGATCGGCCTCCCCAGCCGCGCCCGGTAGGTCTTGGCGACTCCGTAGCGAGGATGGGTGAGGCGGTTGGCGAGCTCGCCGTCGTTGGTCAGCAGCAGCAGGCCCGTCGAGTCGGCGTCGAGGCGGCCGACCGGGTAGAGGCGGGCGGGCGAGTCGACCAGCCCGACGACCGCCGGCCGCGCCCCCGGCTCGCGCGCCGTCGAGACCACCCCGACCGGCTTGTTCACCGCCCAGACCTCGCGCGCCTCGACACCGACCGGCTCGCCCTTGACCCGCACGTCGTCCTCGCCGCCGACGTCGCGGGCCGGATCGGTCACCACCTCGCCGCCGACGGTGACGAGGCCCTTGGCGATGATCTCCTCGGCCCGCCGCCTCGAGGCGACGCCGCCGTGCGCGAGGTATTTCGCCAGCCTCACTCGGCCCGCTGTTCGCCCGCCTTCAGCAGCCGCTCCCTCAACTCCCTCTCGTCCTCCGGAGTCGGGTCGAACTGCGAGGGATCGGGCAGCTGATCGAGCCCGGACAGCCCAAACAGGCGCTCGAACAGCTCGGTCGTCTTGAAGATCGCGGCGCCGAAGCGCGAGCGCCCGGACTCTTCGATCAGCCCGCGCTCGGCCAGGGTCTGCACCGCGGACTCCGAGCTGACGCCGCGGATGCGGGCGATCTCCGGCCGCGAGACCGGCTGCAGGTAGGCGACGATCGCCAACGCCTCCGCCTGCGCCTGGGTCAGCGGCGGCGTCCGCGGCTTCGCCAGCAGGCGCCGGGCGGCGTCCTCGCTGGCCGGGTCGCTGGCGAGCGTGAGGCCGCCACCTACCTCGCGCAGGACGACCCCGCGCTTGCCCTCGGCGAGGTCCTCGCGCAGCAGCTCGACCGCCTCCGCGACCTGGCCCTCGGTGGCCTCGGTCGCCTCGACCAGTTCGGCAACCGTGACCGGCTGGGCGGAGAGGAAGAGCAGGGCCTCGACCGTGCGCGAGAGGTCGCTCACGAGCTCCCCCCGCCGACCCCGCCGGCGCCGCCCCCGGCAACCCGCAGCCGCCGCACCCGGATCGGCCCCAGCGGCCGGTCCTGCTCCCAGGTGACCTCGCCTTTGCGGTAGAGCTCGAGCATCGCGAACACGGTCACCGCCTGGGTCAGCCGGTCCTCGCCGCCGAACTCCTCGTCGAAGTCGAACTCGGGGCGGCGACCGAGGGCTTCGCGCAGCGCCGTCAGCCGCCGCTGCAGGGAAACGGTCGGGCGGATGTGGCTGATGTCGACTTCCTCGGGCTCGGTCAGGAGGTCGCCGAGCGCCGAGCCGAGCAGGTCGGGGTCGTAGACGGCGCTGGCGGCGTCGACGGCGACCCGCCGCAGCTCCGCCGGCAGCGGCGCCGAGCGGTAGAGGTAGCCGCGCTCGGCCTCGAAGCGATCGGCCAGCACCTCGGCGGCGCGGCTGTAGCGGCGGTACTCGAGCATCCGGGCCAGCAGCTCCTCGACCGCCTCCTCCGGCGCCATCGCCTCCATCTCCTCCTCGGGGGCGGGCAGAAGCAGGCGCGACTTCAGCTCCAGCAGGGCGGCGATCAGGACCAGGAACTCGGTCGCCACCTCGAGCTCGAGGTCGCCCTCGCCCTCGAGGTACTCGACGTAGGCGACGACGATCTCGCCGAGCTGCACCTCGAGCAGGCTGACCTCCTCGCGGAGGACGACCGCGAGCAGCAGGTCGAACGGGCCCGCGAAGACGTCAAGGTCGAGGTCGAGCTCGGCGACTGCCATCGGGATGAAGCCTAGACGCGCTGTGGGACAGCCGGATCGGTGCCGGATCGGCGGCTAGCCGAAGCCCATCCGGGCGCGGACGTCGGCGAGGACCGGGGCCGCGATCGTCGCCGCCTTCTCGGCCCCGGCCAGCAGCACCCGCTCGAGCGCGGCCTCGTCGGGGCGGAGCTCGGCGTAGCGGGCCCGGACCGGCGCCAGCAGCTCGACCACGCCGTCGGCGACGGCGCCCTTGAAGTCGCCGTAGCCGGCACCGTCGAACTCGCGCTCGATCTCGGCTCTGCCGACCCCACGCGCCACCGCGAGGATGTCGATCAGGTTGGTGACGCCGGGCTTGTCCGGGGAGGCGACCACCTCTCGGCCGGAGTCGGTGACGGCGCTGCCGACCTTCTTGCGGATCGTCTTCTCGTCGTCGAGAACCAGCACGGTGCCGCTCTCGGTGCCGCCGGTGGTCGACATCTTCCGCTCCGGCTCCTGCAGGTCCATGATCCTGGCCCCGACCTCGGGAACCTTTAGGTCGGGGATGACCAGGGTCTCGCCGAAGCGCTCGTTGAAGCGGCGGGCGATCTCGCGCATCAGCTCGACGTGCTGGCGCTGGTCGTCGCCGACCGGGACCTCGGTGGCGCGGTAGACGAGGACGTCAGCGGCCATCAGCACCGGGTAATAGAAGAGCGCCGCCGAGGCGAGGTCGCGGGCCGATCCGGTCTTTTCCTTGAACTGGGTCATCCGGTTGAGGTCGCCGTGGGAGGTGACGGCCGAGAGCAGCCAGGTCATCTCGGCGTGGGCGGCGACGTCGGACTGGCGGAAGAAGACGCAGCGCTCGGGGTCGAGGCCGGCGGCGAGCAGGATCGCGGCGGTGTCGAGGACGCGCTCGCGCAGGTCGGCGGGGTCGTAGGCGACCGAGATCGAGTGCAGGTCGACGACGCAGAAGATCGCCGGCTCGCCGCGGTCCTGGCCCTCGACGTACTGGCGGATCGCCCCGATGTAGTTGCCGAGGTGCTTGCGGCCGGTCGGCTGGATGCCGGAGAAGATGATCGGCTTGGCGGGGCTGCTCATTCGGCGGCCAACCCTAGTGTTCCCCGCCACTGGCGCGCCTTTGTCCCCGCTATCCGGGGACAAGCGCACCCGAGTCGGTGGGGCTACGGCGCGGGTTCTGGATCCCGATCGCCGCCGCGGCGCCACCGGCGAGCAGCAGCAGCGCCGCCAGCAGGGCGCCGAGGTGGAAGGCCGAGGTGGCGGCGTCGGTTGCCGCGGCGCGGACGCGCGGCGCCTCGGCCGGGGTCAGCTCTTCGGCTTCGGGCACCGCCAGCGGCTGTTCCTTCGCTTCCGCCACCGCCCGTTCAACCGCCGGGCCCTGGCCGGTGGCGCCGAGCTTGGCGTCGAGGACCGAGCCGAAGTGGGCCGAGATCACGGCGCCGAGGACGGCGATCGCGAGCAGGCCGGCGACCCGGGAGACGCCGTTGTTGACCCCCGAGGCGATCCCGACCCGGCGCTCGGCGACCGAGTCGAGCACGGTCGCGGTCAGCGGCGCCACCGTCGCCGACAGCCCGAGGCCGAAGACGACGACCGCCGGCAGCACCTCGGCCACGTATGAGGCGTCGGCGCCGACCCGCAGCATCAGCAGCATCCCGACCCCGGCGACCCAGGGGCCGAGCGTCATCGGCAGCCGCGGGCCGGTGCTGGAGGCGAGGCGGCCGAAGCGCGGCGAGAGGAAGAAGAGCAGGATCGAGATCGGCGTCGTCGCCAGGCCGGCCTCGAGCGCCGAGTAGCCGACCACCTGCTGCAGGTAGAGGGCGACGAACAGCATCCCGGCGCTGAGCCCGGCGTAGACCGCGAGCGTGGTCAGGTTGGCGACCGCGAAGTTGCGGATCCGGAACAGCGAGAGGTCGAGCATCGGGTGGCGGGCGCGCGCCTCGTGGAGGACGAAGGCGATGAAGCAGAAGACGCCGGCGGCGAGCGGCGCCCAGACTAGCGGGTCGCTCCAGCCATGGGTCGGCTGCTCGATCAGGGCGAAGACGGGGGCGCCGAGCCCCGCCGCTGAGAGGACGATCCCGAGCCAGTCGACGCCGCGGTGGGCGTCGGGGTCGCGCGACTCCGCGACCGCGCTCAGGGTGAGGTAGACGGTGAAGGCGATCAGCGGCAGGTTGATCGCGAAGATCGCCCGCCAGGAGAAGAGGCTGATCAGGGCGCCGCCGCCGGCCGGGCCGAAGACGGTCGCGATCCCGGTCCAGGCGGTCCAGGTGCCGACCGCCTTGCCGCGCGCCTCGCCCTCGAAGGTGGCGGCGACGATCGCCAGCGAGCCGGGGACCAGGAGCGCCCCGGCGACCCCCTGCAGCGCCCGCGCCGCGATCAGCAGCCCCTCGGTCGGCGCCACCGCGCAGAGGGCGGAGCTGACCCCGAACCCGACCAGCCCGATCACGTAGAGGCGCCGCCGCCCGAACTGGTCGCCGAGGCTGCCGCCGACCAGGATCAGCGCCACCAGCGCCAGCATGTAGGCCTCGAGCACCCACTGCTGCCCGGCCAGGCCGGCGCCGAGGTCGCGGCCGATCGAGGGCAGGGCGACGTTGACGACGGTGGCGTCGAGGAAGACGACGGTGGAGCCGAGGATCGTCGCGATCAGGGTCAGGCGCTGCTGCCGGGACACCGCGCGAGTCTAGGAAGCGGTGCAGCCAAGCCCGGCCCGCGGGACCCGGGACCTCTGGTGGGGGCTGGCGCGTATCAGCAGCGTGGAACCGATCCGAAAGCTGGCGTACGGGGCGCTCGCCGCGTCGGTGGCGGCGGCGCTTGGGATTGGCGGCGCCGGCTCGACCCCGGCTGCCGCCGGCGGCTTCTCCTACCAGCAGATGGCGCCGGTCGGCGGCATCGTCCTGCCGGGCTCGCCCTATCGCTGGCAGTCGTTCACGCTCGGGCGCCGCCACCGGGTCACGGTGGTCGAGCGGGTCGACCGCGAGGGCGGCTTCGTCAGTCGCCGCTGGCACCTGAACGGGAACTGGCACCTCAGCGCCCCCGCCTACGACAACACCGGCGCCGGCCTCGCCGGCGACGAAAGCGTGCTCGTGCTGAGCCGCTACGACCCGGAGCCGCGCGGCCTCCGCCTTCGCACCCATCTCGGCATCCTCGACGCCGGTCCGCACCAGCTCCACGGCCCGAACCGGCTCCGCCGCGTCAGCCTGCCCGGCGACGACGTCGTCTACGCGGTCTCGCCGGACGGCTCGACGGTCTTCCTCGCCCACACCCTGAACCCGCCGCCGCGCGAACCGCGCTTCACGATCCAGCCCTACGACCTGCGCAACGATCGACTGCTGCCTGCCAAGGCGATCAGCGGCAACGGCGAAATCCTCCGCGGCGTCGCCACCACCCGCACCCAGGACGCCAGCGGCCACCACGTCTTCACTCTCTACACCCAGTGGAGCGGCGGGCGAAGGACGGTGCGGCAGAGCCGGACCTACCTGCTCGCGCTCGACACCGTCGCCCCGGCGCTGCGGCGGCTCGAACTGCCGCGCCTGCGCGGCTGGAAGAACCCGCTGCAGCTGCGGCTCCACCTCGAAGCCGCAGCCGGCCGGCTGACGATCACGACGGCCGCCGGCCGACACGGGGATCGGCGCGGCAAGGTGATCGCCCGGATCCCGCTGCGCCGGCTCGAGGCGGGGCCGCCGA
>JAFDWC010000141.1 GCA_018268655.1 Actinomycetota bacterium | reverse complement strand
AAACTGCGCCTCGACCTCTCCCAGTTCCGCGACCTCGAGGCCTTCGCCCAGTTCGGCTCCGAGCTCGACCCGGAGACGCAGAAAGCGCTGACCCGCGGCCAGCGCCTGGTCGAGCTGCTGAAACAGAAAGAGCGTGAACCGCTCCCGGTCGCCGACCAGGTCGCCTCGGTCTACTCGGGCACCGGCGGCTACCTCGACCGGATCAAAGTCGAGCGCGTCGGCGAGTTCCTCGCCGACCTGCGGGTCCGGCTGCACTCCGAGCAGGCCGAGCTGCTGAAGCGGATCGAAGACACCGGCAAGCTCGAGGACGAGGACGAGAAGGCGCTCGGCGCCGCGATCGCCGACTTCGTCGACGACTTCGGCGCCGACTTCGACGAGCACGGCGAGCCGGTCGAGGCGGGCGAGTCCGACCGGGTCAAGTCGGAGGCCGGGCGCCAGGCGCCGGCCCGGACCGCCGTGGCCGAGGCCGCCGACGACAAGGAGGCGACCCCCGCCTAACCAGGGCCGGGTGGCACCGACATGGCCTCGCAGAAGGAAGTCAAGAGTCGCATTGCGTCGATCAAGAACATCAACAAGATCACGCGGGCGATGGAGATGGTGGCGGCGGCGCGGCTGCGCCGGGCCGAACAGCGGATCGAGGACCTGCGGCCCTACTCGGAGGGCATCCGCAAGCTGACCCGCACCGCCGCTGCACACGCCGGCTCGATCCCGCGGGTGCCGGCGATGGAAGAGCGCGAGAAGGTCGAGACCGTCGGCGTCGTCCTCGTCACCGGTGACCGCGGCCTCGCCGGCGCCTTCAACAGCAACATCATCCGCGAAGGGATGCGGACCGGCCAGCGGGTCCGCGAGGAGGGCGCCAAGGCCTCCTACTCAGTGGTCGGCAAAAAGGGCGTCTCGGCGCTGACCTTCCGCAAGCAGGAGATCGCCGGCGCCTACACCGGTTTCACCGACCGCCCCGCCTTCGCCGACGCCCGCGAGATCGGCGAGGCGATGACCGCCCGCTACGTCGACGGCGAGGTCGACCGGGTCGAACTGATCTACAACCGCTTCGTCTCGCCGCTGACCCAGCACGTCTGGCGCCAGACCCTGCTGCCGCTGCAGCAGGCCGAGGTGATCGGCGAAGGGGCCGAAGCGGAGGCCGAGGCCGAGGCCGAGGTGAGCGAGGCCGAGCGGTTCCAGGCCAAGTCGGAGTGGTTCTTCGAGCCCGAAGCCGAGGAGCTGCTGACGCGGCTGATCCCCGAGTACGTGACGATCTCGGTCTACCGGGCGCTGCTCGAGTCGGCGGCCTCGGAGCTCGGGGCGCGGATGACCGCGATGCGCAACGCGGCGGAGAACGCGGAATCGATCATGGACGACCTCACCCTGGAGATGAACCGCGCCCGCCAGGCGGAAATCACCCAGGAGATCCTCGAGGTGGTCGGCGGCGCCGAGGCGCTGAGCTGACCCGCTGAACCCAAAACAGACTGCAAGTCCCGGAATTTCGAAGACCCAGAAAAGGAAGCAATGGCTGAGAGCAACGGAAACGGCAACGGCACCAACATCGGGAGCGTCGAGCAGGTCACCGGCGTCGTCGTCGACGCGGTCTTCCCCGACGCGCTGCCCGAGATCTACTCGGCGGTGACGATCGAGACCGGGGGCGACGGGGACGGCGAACCGACCCAGCTCGTCTGCGAGGTCCAGCAGCACCTCGGCGACGACCGCGTCCGCGCGGTGGCGATGGACGCGACCGACGGGATCCGACGCGGCGACCGGGTGATCGACACCGGCAGCCCGATCACGGTGCCGGTCGGCGACGTCACCCTCGGCCGGATCTTCAACCTGCTCGGCGAGCCGATCGACGAGGGCGAGGCGCTCGCCGCCGACGGCGAGCGCTGGCCGATCCACCGGCCGGCCCCGAAGGCCTCCGACCTGACCCCGACCCAGGAGATCCTCGAGACCGGGATCAAGGTCATCGACCTGCTCGCGCCCTACGCCAAAGGCGGCAAGGTCGGGCTGTTCGGCGGCGCCGGCGTCGGCAAGACCGTGCTGATCCAGGAGCTGATCCGCAACATCGCCGAGGAGCACTCCGGCCTCTCCGCCTTCGTCGGCGTCGGCGAGCGCTCGCGCGAGGGCAACGACCTCTGGCTCGAGATGAAAGAAAGCGGCGTCATCGAGAAGACGATGCTGGTCTTCGGGCAGATGAACGAGCCCCCGGGCGCCCGCCTCCGCGTCGCCCTCTCCGGGCTGACGATGGCCGAGTACTACCGCGAGCAGGGCGGCCAGGACGTGCTGCTCTTCATCGACAACATCTTCCGCTTCGTCCAGGCCGGCTCCGAGGTCTCGGCGCTGCTCGGGCGGATGCCTTCGGCGGTCGGCTACCAGCCGACGCTGGAGACCGAGATGGGCGGGCTGCAGGAGCGGATCACCTCGACCGACCGCGGCTCGGTCACCTCGATCCAGGCGGTCTACGTGCCGGCGGACGATTACACCGACCCGGCCCCGGCCTCGGTCTTCGCCCACCTCAACGCGACCACCGCGCTCTCGCGGGCGATCTCCGAGAAAGGGATCTACCCGGCGGTCGACCCGCTCGACTCGACCTCGACGATCCTCAAGCCCGACGTCGTCGGCGAGGAGCACTACCGCACCGCGACCGAGGTCCAGGAGGTCCTGCAGCGCTACAAAGAGCTCCAGGACATCATCGCCATCCTTGGTATCGACGAGCTCTCCGACGAGGACCGGCAGACGGTCTCCCGCGCCCGCAAGATGGAGCGCTTCCTCTCGCAGCCGTTCTTCGTCGCCGAACAGTTCACCGGCCGCAGCGGCGAGTACGTGCCGGTCACGGAGACGGTCCGCGGCTTCCGCGAGATCCTCGACGGCGAGCACGACGAGCTGTCCGAGGGCGCCTTCTACATGCAGGGCTCGATCGATCAGGTAACCGCCAACGCCAAAGCCGCCGCCTAGGGGGTCGAGCGAGTGGCCGCCGAGCACATGATCGACGTCGAGGTCCTGACCCCGGAGGGGGAGGTCTTCGAGGGCGAAGTGCGGATGGTCGCGACCCGCACCGAGGTCGGCCAGATCGGCATCCTCGCCAACCACGCGCCGGTGCTAGCGGCGCTGAGGCCCACCGAGCTGCGGCTGAAAGTCTCGGACTCCGAGACGAAGCGGTACGCGCAGGCGCACGGCTGGCTGCAGGTCTTCGGCAACCGGGCGCGGTTGCTGGTCGAGGAGGCGATTCCGCCGGAGAGCCTGGACGCGGGGGCGCTGAAGGAACAGCTCTCCGACGCGGAACAGCGGCTGAGCGAGAGCGACGCCGAGTCGGCTGAGTACGCCCGGGCGCAGAAAGATCGGGATCGGGCGGAGGCGTTCCTTTCGATCGCGCAGGGATGAGCTTCGGGCCCGAGGGTTCGGAAGCTTTTTCCTGAAGGTATGTGGGGGCGGGGGTGTCGGTGTCCCTCCTCTCTCGGCCTGTCGGCTGGGGAGTATGCGAGCGGTCGCCCGGTCGAGCGCCCGGCCTCAGCCGCAAAACGTTCGGAGGGACACCGACACCCTCGCCTCGAAACCCTCGCCAAACTACGCCCAGGCTTCGGGAAGCTCCCGTCATACCGAAGCTGGGCCACCCCCCTTGGGTTGGAAGCTTCGTGAGCGTTGCGGGGTTTCGGAAGCTAAGCGTCGGTCCCATGGCGATTTCGTCTGGTGACGGTGGTCCGTGGCGGGGGTTTCGGTTCTCCCTCCCGGGAATGTCGCGACAGCGGCGGAAATGCAATCCGGTTCCTGCGCCCCATAGGGGCGCAGCATCCTCCGGAGCGTGGCCCAAAGGGCCCGCGACTGAATTCACGGGAGGGAGAACCGACACCCCCGCCCCGAATCCCTCCACATGACCACCGAACTCGTCGCCCTAGCACAGCGCCTGATCTCCTACGAGACCTGCGAGCCCGAGACCGTCTGGGAGGCCGCCGGCTTCGTCAAGGGATGGCTGGAGGCCCGGGGCATCGAGGCCGGCCGCGCCGAGGTCCGTGGCCTGCCGGTCCTGACGGCGGAGGTCGGGCCCGCTGACGGGGTTCCCACCGTCGTCCTCGAGGGCCATCTCGATGTCGTCCCCGGCCGCGCCGAGCAGTTCGAGCCGCGGATCGAGGGCGACCGGCTGTACGGCCGCGGCGCCTATGACATGAAGGGGGCGCTGGCGGCGATGATGACCGTGACCGCGGCGATGCGCGAGCAGGACGCGGTGCGGGTGCGGCTGGCGGTGGTCGGCGACGAGGAGTCCGAGGAGGGTGAGGAGCGCGGCTGCGACCACCTGGTCGACTCCGGCTTTCTCGGCGACTTCGCGATCACCGGCGAGCCGACCGACCTCCACATCGGGGTCGAGGCGAAGGGGGTGCTGGCGGTGCGGCTCGAGGTCGCCGGGACCGCCGCCCACGGGGCGACGCCGTGGCTGGGGGACAACGCGGTTCTGAACGCGATCGACGTTTTCCGGAGTATCGAGTCGCTACCGTTTGCGCGGCACAGCTCCGAGCTGTTCGACCGCCCCTCGATCAACCTGGGAAGGATCTGGGGCGGCGACGCGCTCAACAAGGTGCCTGACCGATGCGTCATCGACGTCGACATCCGCTACCTGCCGGGTCAGGATCCCGGTGCGATCCTCGCTGCCGTGCGCGGGATCGAGGGGGTCGAGGCGACCGAGCTCCTGACCAGGCCGCCGGCGACGGTCGCCCGCGACTCGGTCTTCGTGCAGGCGCTGCGCGAGGCGACGGCGACGCACCACGACGGCGAGCCGATGAGCGTCGGGCGGGATGGTGCCTCCGACGCGGTCTCCTTCCTCCGGGTGGGAGTCCCGGCGGTCGAGTTCGGGCCGATCGGCGCCGGCCACCACGGCCCCGGCGAGTGGGTCTCGGTGAGCTCGCTGGAGACCTACCGGCAGGCGCTCGAATCGTTCCTGGGCTCGCTCGCCGGGACCGCGCATGAGTAGCGAGGCACTGCCGCCGCGCGACCTCGGCTGGTCTGCCCGCAAGCCGCCGCCGGAGGGTGACGGGACCGAGCCGCCGAAGAGGAAGCGCTACTGGTGGCGCTTCGCGCTCGCCGCGGTGCTGATCGTCGGCGTCAGCGCCGGTGCCACCGCCAGCAGCGTCCTGATCTTCCTCAGCAGCTTCGTCGAAGACATCCGGAACAACAGCCACCAGCTGCGCGAGGAAGTGGCGCCGCTGCTCGCCGAAGTCGACGGAGGCGGGCCCGAGACGATCCTCATCCTCGGCTCCGACAAACGCGCGGGGCCCGAATTCGAAGAAGAAGAATACGGTCGCTCCGACACCACGATGCTGCTCCGGCTCGACCCCGAAAAGGGGTTGATCTCGGTGCTCTCGATCCCCCGCGACCTCAAGGTCGAAATACCGGGGGTCGGCGTCACCAAGTTCAACGCCGCCTACGCCGAAGGTGGTCCGAAGCTGACGCTGAAAGTGATCAAGGAACTGACGGGGCTGCACGTCAACCACGTCATCAACATCGACTTCCTCGGCTTCGTCCGCGCCGTCGACGCGATCGGCTGCGTCTACGTCGACGTCGACCGCCGCTACTACCACTCCAACGTCGGTGTTGCGCCGTCCGAAGAATATTCGGAAATCAACATCCAGCCCGGCTATCAGAAGCTCTGCGGTAAGAAAGCGCTCGAGTACGTGCGCTACAGGCACACCGACACGGACATCGTGCGTTCGGCCCGTCAGCAGGACTTCCTCCGGCAGGTCCGCAAGCAGGTCGGGCTGGGGACCCTGCTGAACGACCAGGAACACCTGGAGCAGATCTTCACCGAATACACGACCTCTGACATCAAGGACCTGCAGACGCTGCTGCGGCTGATCGACCTGGTGATCGAATCGCGCAACTCCGAACTCAACCAGGTGCATTTCCCGGCCGTGCTCGGGCCCAGTTACGTCTATGCCTCGAGCAGCGCGATTCACGGGGCGGTCGAAGAATTCCTCGGCCACAAGGGCCCAGACGCGAGCCACAACAAGTTCCCCGAACAGGAAGGGAAGAAGGGCGGCAACGGCAAGAAGGGCGGCAAGTCGAAGGGCAACCCGCACACCGCCAAGCCGAAGCAGGAAAAGGTGAAGCCGAAGGCCGAATACTCGGCCACCGGCTCCGACGAACTGGTGCCGGCGGCGGAAGCCGGCTACGACGAGGGCAAGATCGTCGCCCGCCATGTCGGCGGCGGCTTCCCGGTCTACTACCCGACCCGGCTGCCGCCCGGTGCCGCCTTCGTCGAATCGAACCCCTACGAACACGTCGTCGACCCGCGCGTCTACCACCTCAAGGACAAGAACAAGGAACGCCACGGCGCCTACCGGATGGTCGGCGTCTACCAGCCCGAATACGAAGAAACCTACTTCGGGATCCAGGGGATCCGCGGCTGGGAAGATCCGCCGATCCTCAGCGACCCGAGCGAAACCAAGAAGATCAACGGCCGCGAATACCTGATCTACGTCGAGAGCGGCAAGGTGACGATGGTCGCCTGGCACCACGGTGAAAACACCTACTGGGTCTCCAACAGCCTGCAGGACTCACTTACCAACGACCAGATGATCGGCATCGCCCGTTCGGCCAAGCTGATCGTCCCGAAGCGCAAGAAATCGAAGATCGGAGGCACGAGCAAATGAGCGAGGACCGCGGAACCCCCGTCGGCGTGATCGGTGTCGGCTGGGTCGGCCTCGTCACCGCCGCCTGCTTCGCGGAGCTGGGCCACCCGGTTGTCGCCCGGGACATCGTCCAGGAGAAGGTCGACGCGCTCGCCCGCGGCGAGGTAACGATCCACGAGCCGGGGCTGACCGAGCTGATCCAGCGCAACGCCGAGAGGATCACCTTCACCACCGATATGGACAAGCTTCTGGCCGTGGCGCGGCTGCTGTTCGTCTGCGTCGACACGCCGCCGACCTACTCGGGCGACGCCGACCTCTCGCGGGTCCGCGCCGTCGTCGAGGAGCTGCCAGCCGGCGGCGAGTACGTGCTGGTGATGAAGAGCACGGTCCCGGCCGGGACCGGTGCCGCGATCCGCCGCGAGATGCCGGGCCTGGCCTACGTCTCCTGTCCCGAGTTCCTCAAGGAGGGGACCGCGGTCGCCGACTTCATGCACCCCGACCGAGTCGTGATCGGGGCCGACCCTGTTGACGAGGAGGCCGCCGATGCGGTGGCCGCCCTCTACCGGCCGCTTGGCGGCGAGATCCTCCGCACCGATATCTCCAGCGCCGAGATGATCAAGCTTGCCTCCAACGCCTTCCTCGCGACCAAGATCTCCTTCATCAACGAGATCGCCAACGTCTGCGAGGAGGTCGGCGCCGACGTCGGCGAGGTTGCGGCGGGAATGGGACTCGACGCCCGGATCGGCCGCTCCTTCCTGCGGGCCGGGATCGGCTACGGGGGAAGTTGCTTCCCGAAGGACGTGAAGGCGCTGAAAATGCTCGC
>JAFDWC010000140.1 GCA_018268655.1 Actinomycetota bacterium | reverse complement strand
TACGGCGCCGCCGACGTCTCGATCTACCGGCGGGCGGAGCGGTGAGCAAGCGCAACGGGACCGTCGTCTGTCCCGGCACCTACGACCCGGTCACCAACGGCCACCTCGACATCATCACCCGCACCTCGAAGGTCTTCGACCGGGTCGTGGTCGGCGTCGTCAACAACCCGCTGCGCAAGCAGAAGACGCTGTTCACGGCGGCCGAGCGCAAGGGCTTCATCGAAGAGGCGACGGCGCCGCTCGGCAATGTCGAGGTCCAGATCTTCTCGACCCTGCTGGTCGAGTTCGCCCGCGCCAACGACGCTCACGCGATCGTCAAGGGGATGCGGGCGATCTCCGACTTCGAGTACGAGTTCGAGATGGCCCAGCTCAACCGCAAGCTCGACCCGGAGATCGAGAGCATCTACGTGATCGCCTCGCCCCATTACAGCTTCCTCTCCTCGACCGGGGTCAAGGAAATGGCGACCTTCGGCGGCGACGTGGGCGACCTCGTGCCCGCCCCGGTGGCAACCGCCCTCTCGGAGCGCCTGGCCGAAAGGTAGGCTGTATAGCCGACGCCGCCCGGATGGGCGCGGGCTTGCAAAAAACGCCCCGTTGCACCCCTTCTTCACCAAAAACCCCGCATACACGTAGGCTTACGACTCGCAAATGGACGTTCTGGTCCTCATCGACAAGCTGGACGACGTAGTCCACAACGCGCGCCCGGTCCCTCTGACCGATCAGGTGCGGGTGGACCGCGAGGAGATCTACGACCTCCTCGACCAGATGCGCGCGACGATCCCCGAGGAGATCAAGCAGGCGCGGTGGATCGTCAAGGAGCGCCAGGAGATGCTGGCCGAGGCCAAACGCGAGGCGGAGCGGATCGTCCGTGAGGCCCGCGAGCAGCAGGCCCGCCTGATCTCCGACGAGGAGGTCACCAAGCAGGCCGAGCGGGCCGCCGACGAGATCGTCGAGGACGCCCGCACGCGCGAGCGCGAAATCCGCCTCGGCGCCGAGGACTACGCCGACGAGATCCTCAACACCCTCGAAGTCAACCTGCAGAAGTTCCTCGCGGCCGTCCAGCGCGGCCGCGACCGGCTCGCCGGGCGCGAGGACGAACCCGCGCCCGAGCTGGACCAGGCTCCGTAAGGGGTCTGCGAGGGGGAGAGGCCCTCGGACCCCCTCCTCGACACGTGGCGGCGCCCGGTCATCGGCGCGAAGCTGATTTGGGACGAAGCTGGCTTGGGGCGGGTGGGAACGCCGGCCTCCGTTTTGGGGCGCCTTTTGCATCCCAGGGATGAAAAAAGCGCCCCAGCGCTCCCGGGCTACTCGAACTTGAGGTCGTTGAGGGCGGCCCAACGGGGGTCGGGAGCCTGCTCGTGCTCGTGGGCACCGGGGGCGGCGTCGTTGAGGCTCTCGCCGCAGACGGGGCAGAGGCCGAGGCACTCGGGGCGGCAGAGGAGGGTGGTGGGCAGCGCCAGCATCGCCGCGTCGTGGGCCCAGCGGCCGATATCGAGCTCGTCGTCGACCACGTATGGGCTGCGCAGCTCCTCGTCCTCGGTCGCGGCCTGGTCGACCTCGCGTGCCTCGACCTCGACCTCGAGCGCCGCCGGCTCGAGGCAGCGCATGCACGGGCCCTCGAGGTGGATCGGGAAGGTGAGGTGGAAGGCGTAGCCGCCGCTCTGTCGCGAGACCTCCAGCCGTACCTGCGGCGCCGCCGGGTCGGCGACGTAGGTCTGGCCGCCGAGCTCGAAGGGCTCGAGCTCGATCGGCAGCTCGAGCCGCTTGCCTTCGCCCGAGCGCAGGGCGAGCCGGTTGAGGTCGATCAGGGTTTTCGGGGCGCTTTGCATTTGACGCACCTCCGGTCTGGGCGGGACTTAGTCTGGGCGGGGATTTACGATGGTGGGCCTGCCGAACGAGGTTACGAGATGGCTCAGTTCCACTGGAAACCAGATAGCTACCTGGACCTGATCCGGGCCGAGGTGCCGCGCTACGACGAGCTCCAGGACGCGGCGATCGCGGCGATCCCGTTCGCCCCCGAGCGCGTGCTCGAGCTCGGGATGGGGACGGGGGAGACGACGCGGCGGCTGATCGAGGCCTACCCCGACGCCTGGGTGATCGGCCTCGACTCCAGCCCCGACATGGTCTTCCGCGCCCGCGAGGTCTACGACGACGTCCAGCTGGCGCGAATCGAGGACCCGCTCCCCGACGGCCCCTGGGACCTGGTCATCGGCGTCCTCTCGATCCACCATCTCCCCAGCGACCTGAAGAAAGAACTCTTCCGCCGCGTCCGCGACCAATCCCGCTCCCTGGTCATCGCCGACGTCGTCAAAGCCGACACCCAGGTGACTCCGATCGAGGACGGCTACGACTACCCGGAGACGGCCTCGGACCTGGCAAGCTGGAGCGGGGGGGAGGTCTCCTGGGCCGCCGACGATCTGGCGGTGATAGCCGCGAAGTACTGAAGCCCGCGCCACTGAAGCTCGCGGAACAGCTGACGGGCGGGTCTGAGCCGGGGAGCGTCAGGAGGGTCGGGTGCGCGTTCCCAAGACACTCCAGCGGAGCCGCCAGGCGGAGCGTTTTGGGAACGGGCACCCGACCCTCCCACCCCTCCATGTACCGCGAGAACCCGCCCGTCAGCTACCATCCCGCGCCATGGCCGTCCCGAAGAAGCGAACTTCCTCAGCCCGCCGCGACAAGCGCCGCGCTCAGCACAAGGCACCGAAGGCCCGCGTCAACCGCTGCCCCCGCTGCCACAGCCCGCGACTGCCGCACCGGGTCTGCCCGACCTGCGGCACCTACGCCGGGCGCGAGGTGATCTCGCACCAGGTCGTCGACCCGACGACGAGCGCCAGCTCCGAATAGCCGTGCCGCCCACCCGCGCGGTGACGGTCGCGCTCGACGGCTACGGCGCCGAGCAGGGCTTCGACGTGCTCGCGGAGGGGGCGCGGCTCGCCGCCGCTGACCCGCAGATCGGCATCCGCGTCTTCGGGCCGCGCCGGGCGCTCGGCCTCGACGGGGTCGACGGGATCGAGGTGATCGACACCACCGAGTGGATCACCAACGACGAGGATCCGGTCCAGGCGGTCCGGGCGAAGAAGGGGGCCTCGGTCGTCCAGGCCGCCGCCGACGTCGCCGCCGAACGGTCCGCCGCCCTCGTCAGCCCCGGCTCGACCGGTGCGACCATGGCCGCCGCCACCTTCGGCCTGCGCCGCCTCCAGGGCGTCCAGCGCCCCGCCCTCGCGGTGCAGCTGCCCGCCCCACGGAAGACGGTCCTCTTCCTCGACGTCGGCGCCAACGTCAACGTCCGCGCCCAGCACCTGGTCCAGTTCGGCTTCCTCGGCGCCGCCTTCAGCGCCGCCGTGCTCGGGGTCGCGAAGCCGCGGGTGGGCCTGCTGACGGTCGGTGAGGAGTCGGGCAAGGGCCGCGAGGAGGTGGTGGAGGCGAACCGGCTGCTGAGCGAGGCGCCGGGGATCGAGTTCGCCGGCAACGTCGAGGGCGGCGACATTCCCGCCGCCACCGTCGATGTCGTCGTCACCGACGGCTTCACCGGCAACGTCACCCTGAAGGTGATGGAGGGCTCGGCCCGGGCGATCGCCGGGGCGATCCGCGCGGCGGCCCGCTCGAACCCGCTCGCCGCCGCCGGCGGGCTGCTGCTGAAGCCGGCGCTGGGGGGTCTGCGGCGGGACTTCCACCCCGACACCACCGGCGGCGCGATCCTGCTCGGGCTGAGGGGGATCGCCGTCGTCGGCCACGGCTCGGCCGGGGCGGAGGGGATCGCCAACGCCGTTCGGCTCGCCGCCCGCTGCGCCGAGGTCGACGCGGTCGGCCGCACGGCGGCCCTGCTGCGCGAGGGCGGCGCCAGCCGCAGTGCTCTCGCCGGCGCGTCATAGTTACGCCGATGACGCACGACGAAGTTCTCACCCTGGTCCGCGAGCACCTCGCCGAGGAGCTCGAAGTCGACGCCGGGCGGATCTCCGAGTCGACCCGCTTCCGCGAGGACCTCGACGCCGACTCGCTCGACCTCTACGAGCTGGTGATGGAGCTCGAGGACCGCTACGGGGTCGTCGTCTCCGAGGAGCAGGCGACCCACATCAACACCGTCGGCGACGCGGTCGGCTTCGTCCTGGAGCACGCGCCCGCCTAGGGCCTCACCTCCCAGGAGCTTGAGCACCGACCACGACTCGCCGGTCGCAGCCCTCTCGGCGCTGATCGACGACCTGCCGGAGGACCTGCGCCAGCAGGCGCTCACCCATTCCTCCTGGACCGAGCGGCGGATCGACTCCTACGACCGGCTGGCCTTCCTCGGCGACAGCGTGCTCGGGCTCTCGGTCGCGACCGAGCTGCTCGACCGCTACCCGGCGATCGCCGCAGGTGGCCTGACCAAGATTCACAACCAGGCGGTCAGCGGCGTTTCCTGTGCGGCGGTTGGGCGCGAGCTCGGCGTCCCGGAGATGCTGCGCGGCAACGAGCCCGAGGACCTCACCGCGGCGATTCCGGCCGAGGTCCTGCTCGACGGCGAGCGGCCGCTGCCGGAGGCGACCGAGGCGCTGATCGGCGCCTGCTACCTGGCCTTCGGCTTCGAGCGCACGGCGGCGGCGGTGGCGGCGGCCTTCGAGCCGCGGATCGAGCACGCCTCGGAGACCCGGATCGACTTCAAATCGGCCCTGCAGGAGCTCTTGGCACGGCGCGGTGCGCGCGTCAGCTACGAGGTCGTCGCGGCGACCGGGCCGCCGCACCGCCGCACCTTCGAGGTGGTGGCGATCGTCGAGTCCGAGCGGGTGGGGAGCGGGGAGGGGAGGAGCAAGAAGGCGGCCGAGCAGCTCGCAGCGGAGCAGGCTTTGGCGCAATTTGGCGGTTAACGGGTCGTCGGAGGCGTCCGAGCGAGGCGCAAATCTCTAGGACCGGCTGACGACGGCTTTCCGAGAGGCGAACCGATGTACTTGAGATCGATATCGATGAAGGGGTTCAAGTCCTTCCCCGAGCGCACCCAGCTCGAGTTCTCGCCTGGGGTCAGCGTGATCGTCGGTCCCAACGGCTCCGGCAAGAGCAACATCACCGACGCCGTCCTCTGGGCGCTCGGCGAGCAGAGCCCGGGGGCGATCCGAGGCGCTTCGATGCAGGACGTGATCTCGGCCGGCGGCAAGGGCACCGGCCAGCGCCGCGAGGCCCAGGTCGAGGTCGTGATCGACAACTCCGACGGCCGGGCGGCGACCGAGTTCGCGGAAATCGCGGTCGAGCGGCGGCTCGACCGCAACGGCGACGGCGGCTACCGGCTGAACGGCGCCCGCTGCCGCCTCGCCGACGTCACCGACGTCCTCTCCGACACCAACCTCGGCCGCGAGATGCACTCGGTGATCAGTCAGGGCCGGGTCGAGTCGATCGTGCTCTCGAAGCCCCGCGAGCGGCGGCTTCTGGTCGAGGAGGCCGCCGGCCTCGGCAAGCACCGCAAACGCCGGCGCCGGGCCGAATTGAAGCTGCGCGCCGCCCGCGACAACCTCGACCGCGCGCTCGACGTCGAGCGCGAGGCGCGGGCGCGGCTGCGGCCGCTGAAGCGGCAGGCACAGGCGGCCGAGCTGGGGGCGCGGATCGAGCGCGAGGAACTGGGGCTGCGGGCGCAGATCGTCGCCGAGGAGCTGCGCTTCGGGGCCGACCGGGCGGCGGCCGCGGCGAAGCTGGCGAAGGAGGCGCGGGCGCGGCGGACCGAGATCGAGGCGCGGCTGACCGCGGTCAGCGGGCGCCGGCGCGAGGCCGAGGAGCGCTTCGCCGCCCGCGACCGCGAGCGGACTCAGGCCTGGGGGATGCTGACCAAGCTGCGCGGCGAGCAGGAGCGGGTCGCCGTGCGCGCCGCCTCGCTGAAGAGCCGCGAGGCCGAGGTCGACGCCTGGCTGCAGCGGCTGCGGACCGAGCTCGGGCCGCTCACCCTCGACGTCGGCCCAGGCGGCGCCCCGGCTGAGCGGGCCCGCAAGCTCGAGGAGGAGCTGGGCGAGATCGGCGCCGGCCTGCGGGCGGCTTCGGAGGGCTTCGAGATCGCCGGCTCCGACGAGCAGAGCGAGGAGGCCCGTGAGGCGGCGCTGGGCGCGGTCCGGGCCGGGGCCGAGCGGATGGGCCGGCACGCCCGGCGGGCCGAGGGCCTGCTCGGCGAGCGCCACCGCGAGGCGTTGCGCAAGCGGCTCGACGCCGGCGAGGGCCTGCTCGACGACGTCCGCGGGGCGCTGGCCGCGGTCGAGGCGACGGTGGCGGCGATCCGGGCCCGGGTCGAGCGGACCGAGCAGCGGGTGGTCGGCGGCCCCGACGAGGGCGACGAGATCGCCGAGGAACTGAAGGCCTGCTCGGCCCAGGAGTTCGAGCTGCAGACGCAGATGTCGGCAACCTCCGACGAGCTGACCAGGGCCGAGGTCGAGGCGGCCCACCTCGGCGATCGCCAGGCCGAGGCGGCGAAGGAGCTGGCGGCGATCGCCGAGAAGCTGGGTGAGGAGATCGTCCCGGCCGAGGCTGCGCTGAGCGAGGAGGAGCGGGCCGAGATCGACCGTCGGCTGGAGCGGCTCGACCGCCGCCGCGCCCAGATCGGGCCGGTCAACCCGCTCGCCGAGCGCGAGTACGAGGAGGCCCGCGAGCACGTCGAGACGCTGCAGGCCCAGCGCGAGGACACCGAGCGGGCGATGCGCGAGCTCGAGGCGCTGATCCGCGACATCGACGAGGAGATCGAGCGTGCCTTCGAGGAGACCTTCGAGGCGACCGCGCAGAACTTCGAGGAGATGGTCGCCCACCTCTTCCCCGGTGGCCGCGGCCGCCTGCGCCGGGTCAGCCTGCGGCCGGTCCGCGACGAGGGGCCGCCGGCGGCGGCCGAGCAGGGGGGCCAGGGCGAGGAAGGCGAGCCCGACCCGGACGAGGAGGGGGCCGAGGAAGAGCGCCGCGACGAGCTCGGGGTCGAGATCGAGGTGACGCCGGCGGGGAAGTCGACCCGCAAGCTCTCGCTCCTCTCCGGCGGTGAGAAGTCGCTGGTCGCGCTCGCCTTCGTCTTCGCCGTCTTCCTCGCTCGCCCCTGCCCGTTCTACATCCTGGACGAGGTCGAGGCCGCCCTCGACGACGCCAACATCGACCGCTTCCTGCAGCTGATCCGGCGCTTCTCCGACCGCGCCCAGTTCGTCATCGTCACCCACCAGAAACGGACGATGGACGCCGCCGACGTCCTCTACGGCGTCAGCATGGGAGGGGACGGCGTCACCAAGGTGGTTTCCCGGCGCCTGCCGCGTGAAGTGGCCGCTGAGGACGACGAAGAGGGCGGCGCCGGCGGCCGTCTCTCCGCCGTCGCCTAGGAGTGGCCTGGGCGGGCGAGGGACCAGGGTCTTGCGTGAGGGTCCTCGGGGTCCCCTCCCAAAACGCTCCGCCTGCGGCTCCGCTGGAGTGTTTTGGGAGGGGACCCCGAGGACCCTCTCACGAAACGCACG
>JAFDWC010000013.1 GCA_018268655.1 Actinomycetota bacterium | reverse complement strand
GCCTCCTCGGCAAGGCGGCCGCGGACCTGGTGGAAGTCGCGGCGGACCCGGCAGCTGTCGGGCGAGAGATCCTCCCAGAGCTCGGCCAGGCGCGGGACGAGGTCGTGGCCGGCGAGCTGCCGGAAGCGCTCGGCGAAGTCCGCCGACCAGGTCTGCAGCGGCGGCAGCTCGTCCTGGAAGGTGCCGACGATCAGCTTCCCGAGGCGCTCGGGCACCCGCTCTTCGTAGGGCCCGAAGGCGGTGCGGATGAGCTCGCCGCAGGCCGCGGGCGAGAAGAAGTCGAGGCCGCGGGGCACCGTGTAGAAGAGCATCAGGCGGCCGCTGCCGCTGGCCCGGGCGGCGCCGCCCTCGACCTCGACCGGGCGCAGCGTCCCGTCCCGCCCGACCAGCGCCGCGGCGAGCGGCGTGCCCGCGGGCGGGCACTCGACCGCGCCGGCACCGTCGATCTCGACCACCGCACGCTCCAGCTCCATCCCGGTCGCCTCCGGGTTGCGCCCGGTCACCTCGCCGAGCAGGTTGGCGCCGCCGTGGCCGATCTGGTCGTAGAGCCAGATCGAAGCGCCGAGCTCCTCGGCGTCGCGACACACCCCTTCGAAGAACCCCCACCACTGCTCCGAGAAGAGCGGCGGGTCGTCGCGCGACTTGCCGATGTCCGGCACTTCGGGCAGCAGGTTCATGATCACGAAGTTGCGGGCGCCGCCGGCGACCAGCCGCTCGAGCTGCCAGCGCAGGCGGTCGGCGTCGAGCCGCTCGCCGCTCCACCACCAGATCGGCGTCGGGTAGAAGCTCCGGTCGGGGCTCCGGAAGCGCTGCAACAGGTCCACTGCCCTCCCTCCTACCAGGTGACCGGCAGCGCCTGGACGGCGAAGGTGAGGGCGCCGTCGCCGGAGAGCGGCACCTCCTCGGTGGGCACGGCCAGGCGCAGGTCCGGGAACCGCTCCAGCAGGCGCGCCAGGCCGACCCGGATCTCGAGCCGGGCCAGGTGCTGGCCGAGGCAGACGTGGACGCCGTGGCCGAAGCCGACCTGGCCTCTGCCGCCGCGCCGCAGGTCGAGCTCGTCCGGGCGCTCGAAGCGCTCGCCGTCGCGGTTCGCCCCCAGCAGCGAGACCGAGACGAGGTCGCCGGCGCGGATCACCGCATCGTCCAGCTCGACGTCCTCGAGCGCGGTCCGGGTCAGGGTGCCGATGTTGAAGACGGTGAGGTAGCGCATCAGCTCCTCGACCGCGGCGTCGACCAGGGCGGGGTCGCCTCGGAGCAGCTCGAGCTGGTCGCCGTGGCAGAGGACGGCGAAGGTGCCGGTCGCCAGCATCGAGGCGGTGGTATCGACGCCGGCGATGAAGAGGAGGACGAGGATGCCGAGGATCTCCTCCTCGCTCAGCTCGCCGTTCTCGATGATGTGGGTGATCAGATCGTTGCCGGGCTCGGCCCGCTTGCGGGCGACGACCTGCTCCAGGTATTCGCGGAACTGACCGGTGGCAGCGGCGACCTCTTCGATGCTCTGCTCGGTGTCGGAGATCGTCTCGCCGATCATCCTCAGCAGCGGGATGTCGGTCTCCGGGACGCCGAGCAGGACGCAGTGCATGCGCTCGGGGATCGGGTTGGCGAAGGCCTCGACCAGGTCGACGGGCGGCCCCGCCGCCTCGATCTCGTCGAGGCAGCGGCCGACGACCTCCTCGACCGCCTCGGACAGCCCGCGGACGGCGTTGATCGAGAACCTCGGCGCCAGGACCCGGCGCAGGCGCGTGTGCTCGGGCGGGTCCATCGCCAGCATTTCCCCGGCCACCAGCCCGGTCCGGTCCATCATCTCCACGTAGGCCTCGTGCTTTGCCGGATCTTCGACCAGCAGCGGCGGCCACGGCTTCAGGCTGAAGCGGGGGTCGTTGAGGACGGCGCGAGCCTCCCGGTACCCGGTCACCAGCCAGCCGACCTCGCCGCCGCGGAAGCGCAGGGGGTGCAGCGAACGCCCGGTCCGCAGCAGCCCCTCCAGCTCGGGCGCCGGGTCGAACGTCCTCTGGCGACGCAGGGAAAGGGTGATCGGCTCCGTCATGCTCCTCCTCCGGTCTACGTCAGCGGCGCTCCCCTCGAGGCGGAGACTGTATTGAAGCGTTTAAATACTGTCAAGGCCGTCGCTGTCCCGGCGAGCCGTTGAGAGTCGATCGATCAAGGAGATCTGTGTGTAATTGACGTTGCTATAGCGACGTCAATGACACACAGATGAATTTGACCGAAGCTCGGCGGGCCCGGCTCAGGACGGGAGGCGGACCATGACGTGCTTGATCTGGGTGTACTCCTCGAGCGAGTAGACCGACTGCTCGTTGCCGTAGCCGGACTGGCGGAAGCCGCCCCAGGGCATCTCGACCGCGATCGGCGAGTGGGTGTTGATCCAGACGGTGCCGAAGTCGAGCTGGCGGGAGACGTCCATGGCGCGACCGACGTCGCGGGTGAAGATCGACGCGGCGAGGCCGAAGCGGGTATCGGCGGCTCGGCCCAGCAGCTCCTCCTCGTCGGCGCAGCGCTCGAGCAGGACCACCGGCCCGAAGACCTCGTCGCGGACGATCTCGCTGCTCGGGGCGGCGTCGGTGAGGACGGTCGGCGCGACGAAATAGCCGGCGCGGCTGAGCTCGTGGCCACCGGCGAGCACGGAGGCGCCGGTGACAACCGCGCGGTCGATGAAGCCGACGACGCGGTCGCGGTGGGCGGAGAAGGCGAGTGGCCCCATCTCCGAGTTCTCGGCCTCGGTCGGCCCGCCGACGCGCAGCGACTGGACGGCGGGAACGAGCGCCTCGGCGATCCGCTCGAAGGCGCCCTCGCTGACCAGCAGCCGGGAGGCGGCGCCGCAATCCTGGCCGCTGTTCCAGAAGCCGCCGAAGCGGATCGCCTCCGCCACCTGGGCGGGGTCGGCGTCGTCGAAGATCAGCACCGGAGCCTTGCCGCCGAGCTCGAGATGGACGCGCTTCAGCGTCTGGGCCGCCGCCGCGGCGATCAGCTTGCCTGTCGGGCTGGAGCCGGTGAGGGAGACGACGTCGATGTCGGGGTGGGTGACGATCGCCTGCCCGGTCGTCTCGCCGCGCCCGGGGACGACGTTGAAGACCCCCGGCGGCAGCACCTCGAGGCTGAGCTCGGCGAGGATCAGCGCGGTCAGCGGCGTCTGCTCGGCCGGCTTCAGGATCACCGTGTTGCCGGCGGCTAGCGCCGGGCAGAACTTCCAGGCGGCGACCACGAGCGGGTAGTTCCAGGCGGCGATCAGGCCGGCGACCCCGATCGGCTCGCGCCGGATGATCGAGGTGAAGCCCGGTGTGTACTCACCGGCCGAGCGGCCCTCGAGGCAACGGCCCGCGCCGGCGAAGAAGCGGACGCAGTCGGAGGCCGCCGCGACCTCCTCGCGGGCGGCGGTGAGCGGCTTGCCGGTGTTCGCCGACTCGGCGGCGGCGAGGCGCTCCGTCGCCGCGTCGATCGCGTCGGCGAAGGCGAGCATCGCGGCGGCGCGGACGCCGGGCGTGGCGTCGCGCCAGGCCGGGAAGGCGCGCCTGGCGGCGGCGACGGCGCGGTCGACGTCGGCCTCGGTGGCGTCGGCCACCCGCGCCAGCAGCTCGCCGGTCGAGGCGTCGAAGACTTCACTCTCGTTCTCGCCGCCGATGGCGACGAGCTCGCCGCCGGCGAGCATCGTGGTGTGGCTCTCCATTCCCATATCGCGAGGGTAGGACCAGATCCCGAGGCCCTGCGGCGAAGGCGCGAAAGATCGGTCATTTGATGGATCTGACCCTGACTGCGCCGGAGCTAGGCTGCAGCGATGGGAGCCCCGACGAGCCTCGTCGTCCCGGTCCGCACGGTCCGGGCGGTCGACGCCGACGCGCCGGTGGAGATCGGCGAGGAGTCGGTGGACCGCGACTTCGCCAGCCGCTTCCTCGATCCACGTGACCTGCAGGCGCTGGCGCTCGCGCTCGAGCTGCGCGCCGGCCGCGGCGGCGACGCCGAGGTCGAGGCGATCGGCCTCGCCGATCCCGCCCAGGCCCCGTTGCTGCGCGACGTCGCCGCCCGCGGCGCCGACCGCGTCACGGCGATCTGGGACGAGCGGATGCGCGGCGGCGACCCGCTCCTCGCGGCGGCGGCACTCTCGCCTCAGATCCCGGACGGGGCCGTCGTCCTCACCGGCAGCCCGGCCCTCGGCGGGGCGCTGGCACAGCGGCTCGGGGTCCCGAGCATCGCCGGCTGCCTCGCCGCACGCTGGAGCGAAGGCCGGCTCGAGATCGAGCGGACCCGCTGCGACGGCGGCACCGAGGTCCTGGAGGCGGGGCCGGCCGCGGTCCTGGTCGTCGCCGAGGCGGCGGAGCCGGCGCCGCTGCCGGAGTTCGCCGCGGCCCGCGCCGCGGCGCGCCTGACGATCGAGCCGGCCGCCGTTCCAGCCGAGCTTCTCGCCGGGGTCGCATCCCCGGGCCCGCTCGCCCTTCGCTGGAAGGAGGCGGAGCGGCCGCGGCTGATCACCGAAGACGTCGAGGCCGGCGCCGCCGCGCTCGCCGAGCTCCTCCGCGCCGCCGCCGGAGCTGGCTCGTGAGCGGCCCCGCGCTGGTCGTCGTCGAGCCGGGGACGGGGCCCGGCCGCGGCGCCGAGCTGACCGCGGCGGCCCGGGCCGGCGGCCACGAGCAGGTGGTCGCGCTCTCGCTCTCCGCCGACCCCCCGGCCGCCGCCGCCGCCGACCTCGACCTGGTCGCGGCGGAGCCGCCGACCGCGCTCGACGCCACCGCGGTCGCCGCCTTCGTCGACGCCGCCGCATCGGCTGTCGGCGCCTCCTCGGCCTTCCTCCCCGCGACCGAAACCGGCACCGCAGCCGGCGCAGCGCTGGCGGCCCGCCGTGACGGGGCGTTCTGCGAAGACGTGATCGCGCTCGCGGTGCGGGACGGCGCTCTGGTCGCGACCAGCGGCCGCGAGGAGCCGCTGCTCGCCGACCTCGCCCTCCCCGCCGACCGCTTCGCGGTGATCGCAGTACGGCCGGGGGCCTTTCCGCCTGCGACCGGCGCCACCGCCGAGCGCCAGCTGGCTCCGCCGGCAGCGCCCACCGCGGCCGAGGCCGAGGACGCCGGGGAGGTCCGCCTGCTCGAGTCGCGGCCGGCCGCCGCGGACGCCGTCGCCGTCGCCGGGGTCCTGTTCGGGATCGGGCGCGGGGTCGAGGGCCGCGACGGGATCGAGCGGGTGGCCGCGCTCGCCGCCGCCAACGGCGCCGCGGTCTGCGCCACCAGGCCCCACATCGCCACCGGCTGGCTCGGTCGCGACCGGCTGGTCGGGCGCTCAGGGGCCACCGCCGCCCCCCGGCTCTACGTCGCCTTCGGAGTCTCCGGGGCCTCCCAGCACCTGGTCGGCCTCGAGCGCTGCGAGGCGCTCGCGGCCGTCAACAACGACCCCGAGGCGGCGATCTTCGCCCGCGCCGACCTCGGCATCGTCGCCGACCTGGACGACGTCCTGCCGGTGCTCGAGCGGCTGCTGGCCGACCCCGCCAGCTAGGCGCCCTCGCCGGTGACCGGCTCGCCGGCACCGTCGGGGACCCGCTGGTAGATCGGCCCGCGGGCGATCACCTGGTCGACCCCGGCTTCCTCGAGGTAGGTCTCGGCTTCGCCCGGCAGCTGCGGGGCCGCGACCTGACCCGGGTAGCCGACCTCGCGCCGCACCCGCGGGTTCATGAAGTAGCGGACGTGGCTGACGAAGAGCAGCTGCTCGTAGGCCCCGGGATCGCCCGCGTGGAGCTCGTCGAGGGCCGCCTCCGGGTCCCCGTCCCCGAGCCCGTCGACGATCGCCGCGAGGGCGGCGACGAGGTCCGGCCTGGCACCGAGGATGCGGTCGAGCCAGAAGCCGCGGGGGTCCGCCGCGGAGGCGCTGAGGTGCTCGCCACTGGCCGGGATCAGGGCGTCGGCCACCGCGTCGAGGCGCTGCCGCTGGGCCGGAGTGAGGCCGGCGCTCACGAGGCGACCGCCGTCCGCCCCGCCTCGGCGGTGATCCGCTCCGCCGCCCGCAGGGCGATCGCGCAGATGGTCGCGGTCGGGTTCGCCGAGCCGGAGGTGACGAAGACGCTGCCGTCGATCACGTAGAGGTTGTCGACGTCGTGGGCCGCGCCCCAGCGGTCGACGACCGAGGTCTCCGGGTCGTCGCCCATCCGCGCCGTGCCGAGCAGGTGCCAACCGACCTCCGGCATCCAGTCGAAGGTCCAGGTCCCGACCGCGCCGGCCGCTTCGTGCGCCATGTGGACCCGCTCCAGCTGCCACTCGAGGTTCAGCCGCGACCACTCGGAGACGCGGTAGCTGATCTTCGGCGCCGGCAGCCCGGAGCCGTCGGTGAGCGCGGGGTCGAGGGTGACCCGATTGTCCTCGTCGGGCATGTCCTCAATCGAGACCGCCCACTCGAACGAGCGCCCGAGGAAGCGCTCGATGCTGCGGTGGACCTCCTCACCGCGGACCAGGCTGGGGTCGATCACCCCGAGCCGGCTCAGCAGCGTCGCCGGCCCCGGCAGCGGCGCCGTCGACCACTTGGCGCCGCGGGGGAAGCCGCGGTCCCAGTCCGTCTCGTAGAACTCGTGCGACCGCAGCGGCCCGCCCCAGGGGCCGAGCCAGCTTTCCAGCGGCTCTTCGTAGGCGCCGAGGACGGTCACGCACGGGTGCATCATCAGCCGCCGGCCGACCAGCCCGGAGCTGTTCGCGAGCCCCTCCGGGTGGCGGGACGAGGCGGAGGCGAGCAGCAGCCGCGGGGTGCCGACCCCGTTGGCCGCGAGGATCACGAGCCCGGCGCGGCAGCGGTGGGCGCCGCCGGCGCGGTCGAGCCAGACCGCGCCGCTGGCGCGCCCTCGCTCGTCGACGAGGATCTCCTGCACCCGCGCCTCGGTGACCACCCGGGCGCCGGCGGCGAGCGCGTCCGGCCAGACGCTGACGTCGAAGGAGCTCTTCGCGCCTTCCGGGCACCCCCACATGCAGATCCCCCGCCGCGCGCAGGGGTTCTGTCGGCCCCAGGCGCTCGAGGCGATCGCGTGGCTCCCGGGCCACCAGTGCCAGCCGAGCTCGTTCATCCCCTGGGCGGCGCGGCGTCCGGCGGGGCCGATCGAGAGCGGCGGCAGCGGCGGCGGCGCCCCGTCCGGGTAGGAGGGGTCGCCGGCCAACCCGGTAACGCCGAGCATCGCTTCGGTCCGCGCGTAGTAGGGCGCCAGCTCCTCGTAATCCAGCGGCCAGTCGTCGGCGATCCCGTCCATCGTCCGCACCCTGAAGTCCGACGGCATCAGCCGCGGCCACTCGGCGGCGAAGTGGACGGTGCTGCCGCCGACCGCGTTGTACATCAGCGGGTGGATCTCGGCCTCGGAGACCTCGCAGGGATAGTCGGCGTCGAGCCCGCGCACGTTCGGGTCCGGGTGCCAGGAGGAGGCGGCCCGCAGCTCCCAGTCGTCGGTCGAGGCGAAGGGCGAGGAATCCGTCCAGCCCCCCTGCTCGAGGCAGACCACGTCGAAGCCGTGCTCGGCCAGGTACCTGGCGGCGATCGAGCCCGACGCGCCGGCGCCGACGATGAGCACGTCGGCAGCGGCTGGCGGCACTGCGCTCACGCGGTCTCGGGGGTCGAGTCCTCGGGCGCCAGCAGCGACCCCGCCTCGGCGTCCCAGCTGAGCCAGACGGCGCTGCCGACGGTGAGGTTGCGGGCGGTGCGGGCGGGGACGTCGGCCCTGACCTCGACCCCGACCGCGGGGACGTCGAGGTGGAGCGCCACCCAGGCTCCCCGGTAAGCCATGTCGACCACGGTGGCGGCGAGCCCGCCGGCGATGGTCGAGACCTCGATCTCCTCCGAGCGGACGACCAGGTTGGCGGGACCCGGGGGCAGGTCGATCGCCGGCGTCGGCGCCGGGCTGCCGTCGACGAAGCGGGCGGTGCGGGCCCCCGCCTCCTCGGCCACCGTCACCGGCAGCACGTTGGCGCCGCCGACGAAGGAGGCGACGAAGGACGAGGTCGGGCGCTGGTAGATCTCGTTCGGGCTGCCGATCTGTTCCACCCGGCCGGCCTCGAGGACGACGATGCGGTCGGACATCGAGAGCGCCTCGCCCTGGTCGTGGGTGACGTAGAGGAAGGTGACGCCGCTCTCGCGGTGGACGCGCCGCAGCTCCTCCTCCATCTGCAGCCGGACTTTGAGGTCGAGCGCCGAGAGCGGCTCGTCGAGCAGGAGGACGTCGGGCCGGTTGACCAGGGCCCGCGCCATCACCACCCGCTGCAGCTGGCCGCCGGAGAGCTCGTTGCTGCGCCGGTCCTCGAGCCCCGTCAGCCGCACCAGCCGCAGCGATTCGTGGACCCGGCTGGCGATCTCCTCCTTCTTCAGCCCGGCCAGCCGCAGCCCGAAGGCGATGTTGCCGTAGACGTCGAGGTGCGGGAACAGGGTTGGGCGCTGGAAGACCATGTTCACCGGGCGCTTGTGGGGCGGCACCGCCGTCACGTCCTCCTCGCGCAGGAGGATGCGGCCCGTCGACGGCGAGAGGAAGCCGCTGACCGTCCGCAGCAGGCTCGTCTTGCCGCAGCCCGAGGGCCCCAGCAGGGTGACGAATTCGCCCTCGCGGACGTCGAGCGAGATCTCGTGCAGGACCGTCGTCTCTCCGTAGCGGACCGAGACCCCCTCGAGGCGGAGCTGGCTGGGCGCGGTCAGCTGCGCCTCCGGAGTCGCGGTCGGGGTCGGGCCAGGGTCACTCATCTGCGAAAGGTCCTCCTTCGATTGCGGGGTTGCGCCGACGGGCGCTGCGCATGCCGATCAGCAGCGCAACCACCCCCAGGGCGAGCGTCGTCAGCAGCAGCAGGGTGGAGATGACGTTGATCGAGGGATCGACCGTCTCGCGCAGGCGCGACCAGATGAACAGCGGCAGGGTGGGTTCGTCGCCGATCACGAAGAAGGTGATGACGAACTCGTCGAGCGAGAGCGCGAACATCAGGCAGGCGGTGCCGGCGATGACCGGCCACACCCGGGGCAGCAGGACGCGGGTGAACACCCGCCAGGGGCTGGCTCCGAGATCGGCGCCGGCCTCCTCGAGCAGCGGGTCGGCGCGGTCGAAGGCCGCCCTGACGATGATGATGTAGAAGGGGAGGAGGTAGACGAGGTGACCGGCGAGGACGGTCGTGGTCGAGAGCTGCACCCCCGTCTGGTCGAAGAACGAGAGCAGCGAGGCGCCTATGAAGAGCCCCGGCAGCGAGAGCGGGATCACCATCAGCAGCGCCACCAGCCAGCGCAGCTTGAAGCGGCTGCGGCTGATCCCGTAGGAGGCGGCGGTGCCGAAGACCACGGTCAGCAGCGAGGCGATGGCCGCGATCTTGAGGCTGGTCGCCACCGCTTCGAGGAATTCTTCGGATTCGAACACGGTTTTGTACCAGCGCAGCGAGAAGCCGTGGAAGGGGAAGACGACCGAGCCGGTGCTCTGGAACGAGAAGAGGACGACGATGACCAGCGGCAGGAAGAGGAAGACCAGCGCGATCAGGACGAAGATCGTGGTCGGGATGCTGCGGCGTCGCTCCTCGGTCATGACGACCACTCGATCCGCTGCGGCACCTTGGCGAAGTGCATCGTCAGCCGCAGCAGGGCGTAGGTGAGGGCGAAGGCGCCGAGCATCAGGAACGAGATCGCCGCGCCCGAGGCGTAGTCGCCGACCGATTTGAACTGGTTCTGGACTTCGACCCCGATCATCACCCCGGTGGTCCCGCCCAGCAGCTGCGGGGTCACGTAATCACCGGCCGAGAGGACGAAGACGAGCATCCACGAGCTCAGCAGCGGCGGCGCCATCAGCGGGATGATCACCCGGGTCCAGCGGCGGAAGGCGCCGGCGCCGAGGTCCTGCGCGCACTCGAGCAGTGCCGATGGCATCGGCCCGAAGCTCGCGTACAGCAGCAGCACCACGTAGGGAAGGAAGATGTGTACAAGCGCGATCCCGACCGCGAAGCGGTTGAAGAGGAGGAAGTTGAGCGGGTGGTCGATCAGGCCGAGCGATTCGAGCGCCGAGTTGGCGAGGCCGTGGGTCCCCAGCACCGAGCGCCAGGCGTAGATCCGCACCAGGTAGCTGGCGATCACCGTGCTGGTGATCAGGAACAGCACCGGCAGCCGCCAGCGGCCGGCGCAGAAGCGGAGCCAGTAGGCGATCGGCAGTGCCGCGGCGACGGTGACGAAGGCGACGATGGCGCCGATCAGGCCGGCGTTATAGGCGAGGGTACGGACGCTGTCGCTTTCGATCGCGTGCCGGTAGCTGTCGAGGGTGACCGGCGGGCCGATCGAGAACAGTTCGGAGGTGAGGACGCTGTAGACCGCGAAGGTGAAGAACGGGATCACGAAGACGACGAAGACGAACAGCATCGCCGGGGAGGCGAGCAGCATCGAATCGACCCGGCGGCGGCGCCGAGGCACCACCGCCGGGTTGTCCACCGCAAGGGTTGGGGAGACTTCGCTCACGAGCCCGCGTTGTTGCGGATTTCGGGCCACGTTTCGAGCATCTGCCCGAACGTCACGTACTTTTCCGACTTGGTCGGCGGGATCATGAAGAAGTTCTGTTCTTCGAGGAACTTCGGCAGTTCGTCGTAGGGGAACAGAGCTTTCGATTCCGCCGAGAGCAGCGGGATCGCCTTTTCCACCGTGACCCCACCCGCGAGTTCACCGGCGGCGCTCGCCTGCCACTTCGGGTCGAGCGTCTGGTTGATCCAGGCGTAGGCGGTGGCACCGTTGTCGGCGCCGGACGGGATCGCCCAGGCGTCGCTGAAGGCGTAGCCGCCCTCCTTCGGGATGATCGTCTTGATGTTGGGGTTGCCGGCTTCGGCGGCGAACTGGTCGAGCGCCGTCCAGCCGGTCCAGGCGACGTCGGCGTCGCCGGACGCCAGGCGCGAGGCGACGTCGCCGTAGGAAGGTGCCAGCCCCCTGGTCTGGCCGGCCATTTCGGTGATCAGGGCGGTCGCCTTTTCGAACTGCGGCGGCGTCATCGCGCCCATGTCCTGCTTCAGCATGACGCAGGCGAGGGCGTAGCCCGCGAGCGGCTCGTCGGTGAAGGTGACCCTGCCCTTGAATTCCGGTTCGAGCAAGTCGAAGAACGAGGTCGGCGCCGGCTTCACCGTCTGCGTGTTGTAGGTGATTCCCTCGGCGCCCCAGGTCCACGGAACGCCGATCCGAGCCCCCTTCGGGTTCTTCCAGAATTCTTTCGCGTCTTCGCCGAAGAACGGCATCAGGCCGCTGAGGTTGGGAATCTGTTCCGGATCGAGTTCGGTGAGGATCCCGAGTTCTTCGTAGAGGCGGGCGTAGCCCTGGTAGTAGGTGATCAGGTCGGTGCCGGTGGCGCCGCCTTTGAGCTTGGCCTGGACGTCGTCCTGGGTGGCGATCGGCGTCAGCTTCACCGTCACCCCGTTTTCCTTCTCCCACTGCTTCCCGGTGCCGGTCAGGTTGTAGCCCTGCCAGGAGAGCATGTCGAGGTTGCCGCCGACTTCTCCGCCGCTGCTGGCACTCGACGTCTTCGGGCTGCTCGAACCGCAGGCGGCGAGAAGCGGGCCGATGCTGGTGAGAGCGAGGGCGGTAACGCTCCCCCGCTTCAACAGTCGGCGGCGCGTGATGCTCTGTGCTTCGAGCGCGGCCACCACACGCTGGTCGTAGTTCGTCATCTGTAGCTAACCTCTCCTCTTGGATTCGCGCCTGTGGTCACCCACGCGGCACCGCTTCTCACTCCCCCGCCGCAGCGGGCCCCAACTTGATTCCCAACTTCACCCGGCCGCCGACGACGTCGCATCGCTGCAGGCGCAGGCCCTTCTCGCTTCGGTCGGCGACGTTTTCCCCGTTGTCGAGCGCGAACTCCCAGCCGTGCCACGGACACGACACGATCGGGGCTTCGGACCGGACATCCATCTGACCCGGGCCCCCCGACCCGAGCCGCGCCATCAACTTGCCGCAGACCAGCGGCGCTCCCTTGTGCGGGCAGGTCGGGTTGAAGGCGTAGACCCGTCCCTCCCAGCGACCGACGGCGACCGGGACGCCGCCGGCGCGGAGCTCGACGATCTCGCCCTCGACGAGCTCGTCGAAGGCACAGAGATCGATCGGTTCGCGGTTAGGCGGCATGGGCCCGATCAGCGCTCAGTTCGTAGAGCTCGGCCGCGTTCTGCCACTGCACCCGCTCCCGGAACTCGGCCGGGATGCAGGACAGCGTCTGCCGCGGCGAGTCGGCGTCCCAGTGCGGGTAGTCGGTCGCGAACATCAGGTTCCCCTCGAGCCCAGCGGCGCTCACCGTCCCCCAGAACGGGTGCGACGCCGAGGGGACGTCGAGCGGCTGGGTGGAGAAGTAGATGTGCTCGCGCACGTACTCGCTCGGCGGCTTGCGACACCACGGAACCTCGCGGCGCAGGCCCTGGTAGTTGGCGTCCAGACGCAGCAGCAGGCCCGGCACCCACTCGATGCCGCCCTCGAGGAAAGCCACCTTCAGCCCCGGGTAGCGCTCGAAGACCCCGTGGAGGATGAAGCTGACGAGGTGGGTCATCATTCCCTGGATGGCGCCGGTGTGGAACTCGGTGTAGAAGCTCGGCTTGCCGGCCGCCAGCGTCTCCCCCGGCGGGTAGCCGGCTCCCTCGCCGAAGGAGTGGATCCCGATCGGCAGCCCGGCCTCCGCCGCCGCCCGGTGGATCGGGTCGAAGATCGGATGGCCGAACGGGTGGCCGAGTGCGTTCGCGCACAGCATCACCTGGATCACGCGGTCCTCGTCCTTGAGCCGGTTGATCTCCAGCACCGCCGCCTCCGGGGTCTGGATCGGCACCGCGATCGTGCCGAGGAACCGCCGGTCGGTCGACAGCCAGCGCTCGAGCATGTGGTCGTTGAACGCCCGGCAGAGCTCCTGCGCGAAGTAGGGGTTGGAGATCCCGCCCACATAGAGGCTGGTCTCGCCGGTGAGCACGGCGTTGTCGATCTCGTAGCGGTCGAGCAGCTCCTCCTTGACCAGCTCTGGGTCGGAGCCGACCCGGGCGCCCTCGGGGATCGTCAGGTCCTCGCGGAAGAAGCCGTGCGGGTTGCGGAACGGGATCGACGGGCTGATCGAGAGCGGCGGTTCGGCCGGCAACGGACCCTTGACGAACTCGCGCCAGCCGGGAGAGAGGTACTCCCAGATCGTCTCCTCGCGGTCGATCTCCTGGTGTACGTCGCAATCGACGATCATCAGCGCGCCTCGTGGAGGTGGGACTCGGTGACGTAGAGCATGTTTCCCTCCGGGTCGTAGAAGGGGCGGAAGCGGTACCAGGCGCCCGAGGGGTGCTCCCATTTGATCGGCTCCGGAACCGCCCACTCCACCCTCGAGTCGAGCGTCGCGATCGCCGCGTCGAGGTCCTCGACGCCGAAGGCGATCGAGTCGAAGCCGGGCGGGTTCTCGGGGTTGTCGGGCGTCCGCCGCGGATGGTGAGGATCGCCGTTCGAGGTGAACAGGTAGATGGTGGTGCCACCGGCTTGAACCGCCGCCCAACCTGACCCCGGCTCGAACGGGAGTGCGTAGGGGAGGCCCAGCGTCCCGTGGTAGAAGTCGGCGAGGGCGTCGACGTCGTCCCCGAGGATGTCGAGGTTGTCGAGACTTACGATGAATGTCATCGGCTGGTGACTCCTTTGCTGTTTAGGTGGTAGTCGGCAGCGGCCACGGTGCAGGGCCCGTCGGGGATGACGTCGAGGCAGCCGCTGGCGAGGTCGATCGAAACGGTGGCGAGGGTCGCGTACTCGAACTCGCCGTCGCTGCCCTCGGGCGGGTGAGCGCAGAGCGCGCCGACGCCCCCGAGGTGGGAGTCGAGCGCCCGCACCGCGTCGGCGACGGCGGCGGGCGGCCGTCCACCGAGGCGGCGTCGCAGCAGGTCGAGGCGGAAGAACGAATCTCCGGCGAGGCTTGGCTCGCGGTCGCCAGCCGAGGCAAGCGGGTCGAGGAAGTGGTTGGTCCGAACCAGCAGCCCGGCCTCGTCGGGCAGCACGTAGCGCGGCCCCTCCGGGCTGAGCTCGACGCTGACCGCGGTCGCGTCGCGGCCGTCGCTGGCGACGAAGGTGAGCGCGGTCGAGGCCGAGACCCGGGCCGAGCCGACCAGGCGCAGGGCCTCCTCGAGGTCCCCCGCCTCGGCGATCGCGCGGCGAGCGACGACGTGCACCGGGACCCCCGGCAGGCCGCCGTCGGAGCGGTGGCGCAAGAGGTTGAAGTGGACCCCGAAGCCGGCGTCGTTGACGGCGATCTTGCCGACGATGCCGAACTCGGTGACCGTCTCGACCCGCCGCCCGTCGGCCAGCTCGATCCGCCACAGCAGCCAGCTCTCGGCCAGGTGCGCGTACCAATCCCAGGTCTGCACCGAAACCGGCGCCACACCCGCGCCGAGCCCGACCACGGTCGAGCACTCGCCGCGGGTCACCACCTGCAGACCGGCGAGGATCTCGGTCCGGGCGTTGATCGCGTACACGGAGGCGACCGGCAGGTCGGCCCCGGCGGCGATGCCCTCGATCTCAGCGGCGATCGCCGGCGCCCAGTCGCGGATCGCGGTCCGCGCCCGCTCACCCCACGGCGCCAGGTCGACCGCGGCGCCGGCGTGGTTGGCGAACAGGTCCTCGTAGCCGGCGACGGTGCCCGCGACCTCCTCGCGCCAGGTCTCGCCGAACTCCGCCCCGCGGGCGGCGGGCTCGGCGCGCTCCGAGGTGAAGCGGCGGATCATGCGGCGGCGCTGCCCAGGATCGGGGTGACGTTGGCGGCAAGCTCGTCGAGGCGGGCGAACCAGGCGCTACCGTCGGCGTCGATCTCCTCGAGCAGCCGCCGCAGCACGCGGTTGAGGCGGTAGGGGCGGCCGATCACCTCCGGGTGCATGGTCAGGACCAGCGAGCGGCGCTCGTCCCGCGCCGTCGCGTACTCCGAGCGCCAGGTTTCGAGCAGCTGGTCGGCCGAGGTGAGGTTGCCGCCGCGATCGATCGACCAGCCGAAGTGGGGCCAGTCGTCGAGCGACCAGTGGACCGGCAGCTCGAGCAACCGCTGACCGTCCCAGTACTCGAAATAGGGGCGGTCGTCGCCCATGCAGCTGGAGTCGTATTCGAAGCCGTGCTCGCCGAGCAGGGCGAAGGTCTCCGGCGTCAGCTCCCAGGAGCTCGAGCGGTAGCCGCGCGGGCGTGGCGCCCCGGCCCGCTCCAGCGCCGCCAGCCCGAGCTCGATCTCCTCGCGCTGCTCGCGCTCTCCGATCAGGTCGCTGCGGAGGTGGCGATGCCCGTGGTGCCCGATCTCGTGCCCGGCCTCGAGGATGTCGGCGACCACCTGAGGGTGGCGGTCGGCGGTGTCGCCGGGGACGAAGAAGGTGGCCGGGATCGCCATCGAGCCGAGCAGCTCGAGCAGCCGCGGGAGGCCGCGGGTGACGCCATAGCGGCCCTCCGAGAGCGAGGTCAGGCGCCTTGCGTAGGAGGCGTCGTCACCGATGAAGCCCGACTCGGCATCGACGTCGAAGGTGAGGCAGACAGCCGCCAGCTTGCCGGCAGGCCAATCAAACACCGGCTCGGATTCATTACTCAAAACGCTTCTCTCTCCTATTCGTGGGTCCTGGTGGCTCGCGGCCCACCGCGAACCGAGTACCCCCGACACTGTCCTTCGCCTGGGTAGGTGACGACATCGGTGAGATGACCTATTTTCTTAGGATGAACCCCGCTCCCCGGGTTTCAAAGCGCCCCGCTGTTCCCCGTGCCCTCGCCGCTGTGGTCGGATCCGGCGGCCAGGTCGGAGAGCGCGATGGCGCCGCCGGAGCACGTCTTCTGCGCGAGCGGCCGGACCTGATCGAACACGCCGTCGCCTTCCTCGGCACCGACCTCGAAGAGACCCGCTTTTGCTGGCAGGTGCGGACCCGCGAATGGTGGCTGCTCTCGATCTACCGTGAGCGTGAGTTCGTGCCGAACACCGAGCGCGCCGTCCTCACCTGGACCGTCGACCGGCTCCCGGCCGGACTCACCGCCCGCGAGCTCGACGTCCTCACCCTGGTCGCGGCGGGCCTGACCAACCCCCAGATCGCCGAGGTGCTGGTAACGAGCCCGCGCACCGTCGCCACCCACGTCGCCAGCCTGCTCGGCAAGCTCGAGGTCGAGAGCCGCGCCGGCGCCGCCGCGATCGCGGTCGAAGAGGGGTTGATCCGGCTGCCGATGCCCGACCACCCGACCGCCGCCGAACGGCCGAGCCGGCTCGCCGCCGAGCACATCCACGCCGCCCTCTCGGGGCGCCCGCGAGAGTCGCGGCGGGGCCTGCCACGGCGGCCGTCGGGGCGCTCACGGCGGCCGTTCGTCCTCGGCTCCGCCTTCCCGGCGGCGGGGCCGGCCGGCCCCGACGGCCAGGAGATGCTCAACGGATCCGCCCTGGCGATCGACGAGATCAACCGCAGCGGCGGCGCCGGCGGGCGCCCGGTCGAACAGGTCGTGGTCGACATGGACCCGCTCGATCCGCAATCGGTGCGGGGGGCTTTCGAGCAGCTGGCGGAGGCCGAGGTCGACGCGATCACCTGCGGCTACGTCCTGACTGCCGAGACCGCGCTCGAGCTGATCGCCGAGTACGGGGCGCCGTTCCTGCACGGGCAGACCGAGGAGTCATACGTATCGCTGGTGCGCCAGGAGCCTGGCCGCTACGGCAACGTCTTCCAGGCCTGCCCCTCGGAGACTCACTACGGGCTCGGCTTCGTCCGCTTCCTCGACTCTCTCGTCCTGGACGGCAACTGGCGCCCGCACTCGCGCCAGATGCTGATCATCGAGACGACGGCGTCGGGCGCCCCGATCGCCACCCAGAGCACGATCGCGACCGCCGAGCGGGCCGGCTGGGAGGTCGCCCACATCACCGGCGTCGCCGCCAACCACGCCGATTGGGCGCCGGTGATCAAGGAGATCCACCGGCTCGACCCGGCGGCGGTGATGATCGCCGCCTTCGTCCCGGAGGAGCTCGCGGCCTTCCAGCGCGCCTTCGTCGCGGACCCGGTGCAGGCCCTCGTCTACGCGATCTACGCGCCCTCGGTGCCGGAGTTCCTCGCCGTCGCCGGCGACGCCGCCGACGGCCTCGTCTGGGCGACCGCGAGCGGCACCTACCGCGACACCTTCGGCCTCCGCTTCGCCGAAAGCTACAACCGCCGCTTCGGCCGCTGGCCCGGGCGCGCCCACGCCGGGATCGCCTACGACGAGGTCCACGTGCTGACCCAGGCCTGGAGCACGGTCGGCGACCCGCGCCGGTTCGGCGAGGTCGCGCAGCGCCTGCGTTCGACCGCCCACCGCGGCGTCAACGGCTCCTACTACTTCGGCCACGAGGGCCAGTGCGGGCTCTCCTACCCCTACGAAGTGCCCGACCCCTCGCTGGGCCAGGCCCACCTCGTCCTCCAGGTGAGCGGGCGCGACCACGTCGTCCTCTCCCCCACGCCGTACGTCGAGCGCCGGTTCCAGCCGCCGCCCTGGTGGTGAGATGAGCGAGGCGGCCGCCTTCGGCCGCCTCCCCACGCACCCGGCTAAGAACTTGTCGCAGACGCCTGCAGGCTGAGCAGGCCGGCGCCGATCTTCGGCAGCACCGCGCGGGGATCGGTGATCGGCAGCCCGTGGGTCGGGCAGGCGATCGCGACCTCGCGCTCATCGATCAGCCGCTCGAGCCGCTCGAGGTAGGGCCGCATGTCGACGAACCGCATCCAGTGCAGCGCGTAGTGGGCGAAGAGGGCGCTCTGGGCGGCGAGGTCGAGCTGTTCCACCTCCTCGACCACGTGGCCGCACTGGTCCGCGGAGTGATGGTGGGCATAGGCGAAGCCGTCGCCGGGGAAGAGCGCCCTGGCGCCGCTGTCGAAGCCCCACTGGGTCGTGATCAGGTCGCGGATCTCGGCCTGGACGGCGACGAACTCGCGGTTGCCGAGGTCGATCGAGTCGCCCGTCTCCAGCGGCTCGAAGCGGTCCTCCAGCTCGGGGAAGTAGAGGTGGTAGTCGTGGATGTCGCCGCGGGCGGTCGCCGCCGGGAAGTGCTCGAGCAGGCGGCCGATGTTGCCCGCATGCGGCGTCTCCTCGTGGGTGAGCCAGATGTGCCGCAGCGGCGGCGCATCGGCGAGCAGCGTCTCGAGCTGGTTGACGACCACCCGGTGGTCCTCGGGGAAGCCGGCCTCGACGAGCAGCGAGGACTCCTCGCCGCAGACCAGGTAGAGCGAGTTGTAGGAGTGGAGGATCTCGCCCTCGTGCTCGACCAGCTGGCAGTCGCCGAGCCAGTGCAGGCCGGGCGCCAGTTCGCGCGGGAGTGGCTGTGGGACGATCGGCATCAGGCCCTTTCGAAGCGGCGGTCGGCGACGGGCCCGCTCTGCTCGGAGCCGAGCCTGGCGATGGCGCCGTCGAGCAGCTCGAGGTGGCGGGCGACGGCCTCGGAGCCGCGGACGATGCGCCCGAAGGCGGGGGCGATCGCGTTCACCTCGCGGCTGGCGAAGACGTCGCGCAGCCAGTCGCGGATCGGGCCGACGTCGGCGCCGCGCAGCCACCAGTAGCGGGTGGTCACGAGGTGCTCGGCGACCGCCGCGACGGTGGTCCGGTCCTCCTCTCCGGCGTCCAGCACCCAGGGCCCGGTCGCCTCGTCGCTGACCAGGTAGGAAAACGAGTCCGAGGTGAAGAGGGTGCCCGAGCGGGCGTCGAAGAGCCAGAGCGTGTTGAGCAGCCGCAGCGTCGCCGGCAGCGCCTCGAGCCCGCCGTAGCCCTCGATCTCGAGCGTCTCGCCCGGCCGCAGCTGGAGGTTCTCGAGGCCGGCGTCGAGGGCAGAGGCGAACAGCTCCGGGTCGGTGACGACGTCGGCCCAGAGGAAGGCGTCCGGGAACTCGCCGTAGATCCGCCGTACCCCAAAGCGGTCGACCAGCGGCGCCACGTTGCAGATCGAATCGAACTCGCCCTGGCGCAGCAGCAACGGAACCAGCTCCCGCCCGTTCAGCGCTCCACGCACCTGCTCGAGGACGTCCTCCCGGTGGATCGAGAGGCCGGGATCGATCAGCACCGCGGTCTCGGTACCGGCCAGCAGATAGCTGTTCATCGGCGCCCAGCCGCGGGCACCGGCGGCGTGCCAGCTCACCCTCCCGTCGACCGGATAGGGATTGCAGAAGGCGAGCGGTCCGCCGTCGAAGAGCTCGACGACCTTGTCCCCGGGGGATCCCATGCGGGCGACGATACGGGGCCGCGGGACGGGCCGAATCGGTCAGGTGACGGAGGTTTCGCGCCGGCCCCGAGCGCGCGCTCGGCAGAACTGGACCGCCGCGCTATCCGTGCTTATACTTGTCAAATGAGCAGGAATGAAATCGCCCCCACCAGCCCCGTAGACCCCGACTCGTCCCGCTCCGCGGACGTCGCCACCCACCCGCTCGACCCGCTCTCCGCCGCCGAGGTCGAGGTCTGCGTCGAGGTCGCCCGCGAGGCGGTCGAGATCGGGCCGCGGACCCGCTTCGTCCTCGCTTCCACCCTGGAGCCGGTGCGCGGTGAGGAGGACGGCGGCCGCCGCGCCGAGCTGCTCGTGCACCAGCCCGAGCGACGCTCGGTCGTCCGCGTCATCGTCGACCTCGAGCGTGGGGAGGCGGCCGAGGTCGAGACGATCGAGGGAGTCGAGCCGGCCCTCGGACTGGACGAGGTCGAGCGCTTCGAGGTCGCGATGCGGGCGGATCCGCGCTTCCAGGCGGCGCTGAAGCGGCGCGGGATCGACGACCCGGCGACGGTCGACATCGACCCGGTCCCGGTCGGCTACTACGGCCTGCCCGAGGAAGACGTCGAGCGGCGGCTGGTCCGGGTGCTGGCCTACGAGCGCCCGACCGACCTCGCCAGCAACGCCTACGCCCACCCGCTCGAGGGGCTGTTCGGGCTGGTCGACCTCAACACCTGCGAGATCATCCAGCTCGAAGACCGCGACCCGGTGCCGCTGCCGCCCGGCGACGGCGAGTACCGGCCGGAGAACCTGCAGCTGCGCGAGGACGTGCGGCCGATCCACATCCACCAGCCGGAGGGGCCGAGCTTCGAGGTCGACGGCTACCGGGTGCGCTGGCAGAACTGGGACCTACGGGTCGGCTTCAACAGCCGCGAGGGCCTGGTCCTGCACGACGTCTCCTACAACGACGGCGGCGAGGAGCGCTCGGTCCTGCGCCGCGCCTCGATCGCCGAGATGGTCGTCCCCTACGGCGACCCCGACCGCTTCTACCAGTCGCCGCTCGACATCGGCGAGCTCAACGTCGGCACGATGACCAACTCGCTGACCCTCGGCTGCGACTGCCTCGGCGCGATCCACTACTTCGACGTCGCCACCGTCGCCGCCGACGGCGGCGCGGTGACGATCCCGCAGGCGATCTGCCTGCACGAGGAGGACGACGGCATCCTCTGGAAGCACTCGGACTTCCGCACCGGCACGATCGACGTGCGGCGCGGGCGGCGGCTGGTGATCTCCAACATCGTCACCGTCGGCAACTACGAGTACGGCTTCTTCTGGTACCTGCAGCAGGACGGGATGATCGCCTGCGAGATCAAGGCGACCGGGATCGTCGCGACGCAGGCGCTCGAGGTCGGCGAGGAAACCGAGTACGGCAAGCTGGTCGCCCCCGGGCTGAACGGGATCCACCACCAGCACGTCTTCTGCGCCCGCCTCGACTTCGACCTCGACGGCGGCCCCAACTCGGTCACCGAGACCCGCACCGAGACGACGCCGAAAGGTGCCGACAACCCGCACGGGAACGCCTGGAAGACGGTCACCCGCACCTTCACCAGCGAGAGCGAGGCGATCCGCGACCTCGACATCAGCGAGGCCCGCTCCTGGACCGTGGTCAACCCCGAGCGCCGCAACGCGGTCGGCCAGCCGGTCGGCTACCGGCTGCTGCCGGGGGACAACACCGTCCCCTTCGCGACCCCGGACTCCTCCCTGCGCTCCCGCGCCGCCTTCGTCAACCACCACCTCTGGGTGACGCCGTACGACCCGGCCGAGCGCTACCCGGCCGGCGAGTTCCCCTACCAGCACCGCGGCGGCGACGGGCTGCCGAGCTGGACCGCCGCCGACCGCCCGATCGAGGGCACCGACGTCGTCGTCTGGTACACGATGAACCACCACCACGTGCCGCGTCCGGAGGACTGGCCGGTGATGCCGGTGGCGAAGATCGGCTTCATGCTCAAGCCCTGGGGCTTCTTCGACCGCAACCCGGGCCTCGACGTGCCGCCGACGGCCAGCGGCGAGGGTAGTTGTCACGCGTGAGGCGTGGCGTGGGCGACTCCGGATAACGCGCCAACGGTCCTCTTTAGCTTCCGCTCCTTGGGGTGTTGGTGGGGGCTCGGGGCGGGCGCCGACAGGACGCCGCTAACGCTCGACCCGGCGCAGCACGGCTGCGGCTGCGGCGAGGTCGACGGGCTCGCCGGAGGCGAGGCTGGCGAGGAGGATGCCGTCGGCGGCCGCGGCCAGCGCCGCGGCGGTCAGCGGGTCGGTGAAGCGCTCGACCTCGCGCCTCAGGTTGGCCGACCACCTGACCGCGGCGTCGCGGAGCGACGGGCGCTTCAGCGCCGCCAGGTAGAGCTCGAGGCTGACCACCGTCCCGCGCCGCTCCGAGGAGTCGCGCCGCACCAGCTCGACCAGGGCGTCGACGAGGTCGTCGTCGGGGCCGACCGAATCGGCCCAGGCGCGCAGGTTGCGCTCGGTCTCGGCCGCCGCCTCCCGCATCGCCGCCTCGAGCATCTCCTCGCGATCGCTGAAGTGGTAGGTGGTGGAGCCGAGCGGCACCCCCGCCTGCTTGGCGACGGCGCGGTGGGTGAGGCCCTCGAGGCCGCGCTCCGCCACCACCTCGATCGCCGCCCGGGCGATCCGCTGCCGCCGTTCCGGGTCGGTCCGACCGCGGCCGCCGGACACTAGATGGTTGATTCCATGGCGAGGTGTGACTGGGGGCGCGCCCGGCCGAGCAAATCGAGGACGCAGGCCGCCGCCTTTGCCGGTTGGCAACCAGGCTGGGCCGAGGACGAAGAGATGCGAAGTGCGTTTTGGGGCGCCTTTTTCACCGCATGGGTGAAAAAGGCGCCCCAAACGCTTGCCGGGTGGGTCATCCAGGTGGGCCTGGTCGTGGGATCAACCATCTAGCCCTGCGCCTCCCCAACCGCGACCCGACTCCCGAGCGCGAGCCGCCGCTGCATCACCGCGGCCAGGCAGAGCAGCGTCAGCCCCGCCATCGCCAGATAGGGCATCGCTTCGGTCGTCCCCTGTTCGAGCCCGGTCAACAGCGGCGGCCCGATCGTCGAGGCGACGGTGAAGCTGAGGTTGAGGACCAGGGCCGCCGCGGCGGCGCTCATCCCGATCGATTCGCCGCGGTGGGTGAAGAGGCTGGTCAGCGGGACCCAGAAGAAGCCGAGGCCGAGGCCCTGGAAGAGGGCGTAGCCGACGCCGAGCGCCAGCGGCGACCCGGCGACCGACATCACGACCAGCGACAGCGCCGAGGCGACGATGCCGACCACGACCGGCGCCATGTAGCCGCGCCGGTCCGCCGCCCGGCCGGCGGCGATGCAGCCCACCGCCGCGACCAGCGACCCGACCAGGAGGACGGCGTCGACACCCGCTTCGCTGGCCCCGCGTTCGACCAGCTGCAGGGGCAGGATCGTGACCACGCCGGCGATCAGCAGCGGCGGCACGAAGCCGATCGCGGCGATCCAGCGCAGCTGCCGATCGCGCGGCAGGCGCAGCTCCGGCAGCGTGCCTTCGTCCCGGGGCGGCGGCTCGGCGCCGGAGAGGACGACCGTGTAGACGGCCACCGCGGCAGCGATCGCGGCGAAGACGGCGAAGGTGCCGACCACCTGCGTCGCGGCGCCGAGCAGCGGCCCCGAGGCGCTGCCGAAGACCGCCGCGCCGAGCGCCGCCCCCATCATCCTGCCGCGGGCCTCGGCCGGGGTCAGCAGGATCAGCCAGCCGAGCAGCGAGCACCAGACCAGCCCCGCCGCGATCCCCTGGACGCCGCGGGTGAGGTCGAGCATGAGGACGCTGTCGGCGGCGCCGAAGACGAGACTGGAGCCGGCGAGCAGGGCGCAGCCGACGAGGGCGGTCGCCCGCACCCCGAAGCGGGCGCTGGCCCAGAGCCCGGCGATCAGGGTGCCGACGACCATCCCCGCGGTGTAGCTGGCGGCGAGCACGCCCGAGGCGAGCCGGGACATCGCGAACTCGCTCTCGTAGTGGGGCAGCAGCGGCGACAGGGTGGAGAACAGGGCCGACTCGAGGGCGAACGCGGCGGCGACCATCGGAGCGAACGATCGGGATCGGCGCATGGGTACAAATGTACACAAATGACGGAGACGCCATGCCGCCATCAGTCGAGTGCCTAGGATGTGCCCGATGAAGGCGAAACCGCGGGCGAATCGCTCGAAGGGCTTCGACGGCAGCATCGAGGAAGACGAAAGGCGCCGACCGGGGTTCTGGACCCTGTTGCGCGAAGTTCCGCACGTCGTCGGCAAGGTCGGCTTTCGCGGCCTCACCTACCGTCGCCTCGCCAGCGATGCCGGCGTCACCTACGGGCTGATCAGCTACTACTTCGGCTCCCGCGACTCGCTGATCGAGAAAGCGGCCTACCTCGCCTCCGAGGAAGCGATCGAGCGCTCGCGGCTGGTCGCCACCAGCAGCGAGATCGACGACTTCGCCGCCGGCCTCTCGAAGCTGCTGGCGGAGGAGCCGGACGCGCAGGCATTCCAGTACGAGCTCGCCTGCGAAGCGCGGCGCTCGCCGTCCCTGCAGCCGTCGGTGAAGCGGATGTACGACCGCTACGTGGCGGTGGTGTCGAGCTCGCTCGACGAGCTCGGGGTGGCCCATGACGAGGCCCTCGCCCGGGTCGTCTTCGCAGCCCTCGACGGGCTCGTGCTGCAGCAGCTGGTCTACGGCGACGGCAAGCTCACCGACGAGTCGGTGGTCGCCCTGCGGCGGGTCCTCGCCGCGCTGCCGAAGCAGAAGAAATCCGACCGCAGCAAGCGTGCTGTCACCACAGGAGAGTGAGCAATGAACATCGGACCCCTCGAGATCGGCATCCTGATCGTCGTCGTCCTGCTCTTGTTCGGCTCCCGCAAGCTGCCGGAGATCGGGAGCTCGCTGGGCCAGAGCATTCGCGGCTTCGGCAAGGGCATCAGCGGCGACTCGGACGAGCCGGCCGCGGTCGAGTCATCGACGCCGGCGAGCGAGCCCGCGCCGAAGCAGTCCCCCCCGAACGAGTAACCAGGGAATTCCTCAACCCCAGGCCTCGATCGGCACCAGCACGGTCGGGCCGAGGCCGAGGATCCGCAGGTCGCAGATCGTCTCCTCGAGCGGGGCGGCCAGCGCAGCGGGGAGCTCGCCCGCCGCGCCCCCCGGCAGCTCGACCTCGATCAGCCAGCCGTCGCCGCCGCTCTCGGCGGCCGGATCCTCGGTCAGCCTGGTCAGGCTGACCAGCGACTGCGGCGCCTGCCGGCGCAGCTCGACCACCCTCTCCTGAAGCCAGGCGGTGAGCTCAGCCGTGGGGGCCGGGGTGCGGGAGCGACAGCGGATCGTGAGGCAGCTGATCGGGCCACTCTCGCCGCGGCCGTGCCGCCGGGCAATGGGGGGAAAGACTCACCCCGTGATCTCGACCGGGGTGCGACCATCCCAGCGAGGCGGAGCGCACGAAAGGAGCAGATGAGGCCCTCGCCCCAGCGCGGCCGACGACGCCTCAGCGTCGTCCAGCGCCTATTGCTATCGAGCACCGCCCTGCTGGCACTGATCCTGGTGCTGCTGATCGTCACCCCGGTCACGGTCAGCGCCCCGATCCGCGCCGGCGAGGTGGTGGTGCTCGTCGCAGCCTTCGTCGTCGTCCTCGCGGCCAACGTCCTCGGCGTCCGCCGCACGCTGGCGCCGCTGACCCGCTTCGGCGCCAAGCTACGCGACGTCGATCTCGCCGAGGGCCGTCAGATCACGCTCGATCCGGGCGACCAGACGCCAGAGCTGGTGGCGCTCGCCGACGCCTTCAACGAGATGCTGGCGCGGCTGCGGGCCGAGCGGCGGGCGGGCGCCCGCGCCGCCCTGCTGGCGCAGGAGCGGGAGCGCCTGCGGATCGCCCGTGCCCTTCACGACGAGGCCGGTCAGACCCTCACCGCCGTCGCCCTGGAGATCGAGCGGGAGGCGGCCGACGGCGGCGGCGACAGCGCCCAGATGGCGGCGCTGGCGGAGCAGCTGCACGGAACGTTGGCGGAGATCCGTCGGATCTCCCGCGAGCTGCGGCCGGAGGCGCTCGACGACCTCGGCCTGGTCAACGCCCTGATCGCGCTCTGCTCGCGGGTGGCCCGGCAGGGGGATATCCGGGTCGAGCGCGACCTCAGCCGGCAGTTGCCGGCGCTCTCCGAAGAGGTCGAGCTGGTCGTCTACCGGATCGCCCAGGAGGCGCTGACGAACGTCCTCCGCCACTCGGGCGCGAGCCGCTGCCTGGTGCGGCTGCGCGAGGATGGCGGCGTGCTGGTGCTGGAAGTGGCGGACGACGGGGTCGGGATCCCGGCCCAGCGGGGCGGCGAGACGATCGGGATCGAGGGGATGCGCGAGCGGGCGCTGCTGATCGAGGGGCGGCTCGCGGTCGGCCCCGGCGAGGGCGGCGGCACCGCGGTCGTGCTCGAAGCCCCGCTGGCGGAGGAGGGCGGCTGAGATGCCGGTGCCGCTGACCGCCCGCATCCTCCTCGCCGACGATCACGAGCTGGTCCGCGGCGGCCTGCGGCTGGTGCTCGAGTCGGCGCCCGACCTGAAGGTCGTGGCAGAGGCCGGCGACGGCGCCGAGGCGCTGGAGCTGGCGCTCCGGGACGAGCTCGACCTGGCCGTGCTCGACGTCTCGATGCCGCGCCTGACCGGGCTCCAGGTCGCGGCCGAGATCAGCCGCCAGCGCCCGCAGCTGCGGACGCTGATGCTCTCCGTCCACGACTCCGAGCAGTACTTCTTCGAGGCACTCAAGGCGGGGGCCTCCGGCTATGTCCTCAAGTCCTCCGCCAACCACGACCTGATCGAGGCCTGCCGGGCGGCGCTCCGCGGCGAGCCGTTCATCTATCCGGCGGCAGCCTCGGCGCTGGTCCGCGACTACCTCGACCGGGCTCGGCGCGGCGAAGCGACCCCGACCGACCCGCTGACGCCGCGCGAGCTCGAGGTGACGAAGCTGATCGCCGAGGGGCTGACCAGCGACGAGATCGCCGAGGTCCTGGTCATCGCGAAGAACACGGTCAACCGCCACCGCGACAACATCCTCGAGAAGCTGGGGATGCGGAACCGGGTCGAACTGACCCGGTACGCGATCAAGCGAGGCTTGGTCGAGCCGTAGGCGGCGCCGACTCGACCGCGACCACTTCGAAGCGGACGGTGCGGCCGTTCGGCAGCTCGACCGCCACGGTCTCCCCCGGCGCGCGGCCGAGCAGCGCCTCGCCGACCGGGGAGTTGGCTGAGACGTCCCCCGCCTCGACCGGCTCGAAGCCGCCGGTAAGCCGGTGCTTGCGGACCGCGCCCGACTTCTTGTTCCTGACCTCGACCAGAGCCCCGATCGTGACGATCCCCTCGGCCTCCGACTGCTCCTCGACGATCTGGGCCGAGCCGAGCAGGCTCTCGAGCTGCCGGATCCGCGAGGCGAGGACCGCTTCCTCCTCCTTGATCTGGAGGTACTCGTCGTTTTCGTGGGAGCCGCCGAAGTCGCGGGCTTCCCGCAACCGCTCGGTGAACTCGCCGTCGAGGCGGCGGCGCAGCCGAGCGAGGTCGGTCCGCATCGCCTCCTCCCCGGCGCGGGTCAGGATCACGCGCGGGACTGGCCGCGGAGCGTGCAGGCGCTCCTCTTCCGGATGGGTGAGGTGGGTGGCTGAGGTCGACATGACGTCAGCATCGCCCCACCCGGTCCGGTGGTCGATGGGCCTTTCGCCCCAATCGGGCCCGCCACCCCCTTTGGAGAGGGGCGGGGTCGACAGGGGGGCTCCCGAGGTGAGACGATCGCAGCCGGCAAGACACCCGGCCAAAGGAGATGGCGCGTGAGCGATGACGTGAGGATTCCGCGGAGGAAGTTCGTCACCAGGAGCGCGGCCGCGCTGGGCGCGGCCGCCGGGGCATCGCTGCTCGGTGGCGCCGGCACCGCCGCCGCCGCGCCGCCCTCGCCGCCGGCCGGGCGTGGCCAGCTGGGGCTGGTCGGCTGCGATCACGTCGGGCTCACCGTCCCCGACATCAACGAAGCGATCGAGTGGTTCGAGGACGTGATGGGCGCGGTCGCGCCGCTGACCTTCGGTCCGCTCCCCGCGGGCCCCTTCGTCGCCAGCGTCGTCGACGTCGCCGAAACCACCTCGATCGACCAGATCACGATGCTGCGGATCGGCCACAGCGCCAACATCGAGCTGTTCAAATACACGGCCCCCGACGGCCAGCGCCACGACATGCCGAAGAACTCGGACTTCACCGGGCACCACGTCGCCTTCTACGTCACCGACATCGATGCCGCGGTCGAATACATGAACAGCCGCGGCGTGACGCGGATGCCCGCCGGCCCGTTCACCCTGACCGAAGGCCCCCCGGCGGGACAGACGATCCAGTACTTCCGGACGCCGTGGAACAGCTACATCGAGTTCATCAGCTACCCGAACGGGATGGCCTACGAACGACCGAGCGTGATCCCGCTCTGGTCGCCGAAGCTGAACGGGCAAGCCTCGGAGGTGACCAAGGTGCCCGGCCTCCTCGGCATCGACCACATCGGCATCACCGTCCCCAACATCCAGATCGCGGCCGCCTGGCTCGAACAGAACCTCGGCTTCACCAACCCGCTCACCTTCGGGCCGTTCAGCGACCCGACCGGCAACTTCATGACCGAACTCGTCGACGTCAACCCCCGCGCCGTGCTCGAACAGGTGCGGGTGCTCCGCGGCGGCAACGGCCCCAACCTCGAGCTGTTCCAGTACACCTCGCCCGACCAGGACCGCTCCTTCCGGATCAACTCCGACTGGGGCGCCCACCACGTCGCCTTCTACGCCCGCAACATCGACAAGGGCGTCGCGGCCCTGCAGGCCCGGGCGGGCACGAAGCTGTTCGGCCCGGTGGCGATCACCGAAGGGCCGGCCGCCGGGCAGTCGATCAACTACTTCCAGACCCCGTTCGGCACCGACATCGAGTTGATCAGCTACCCGGCGGGGATGGCCTACGAAAGCGGTGCGGCGATCGACCTCTGGAACCCGCGCGAAAACCACCCGGCCCGCGGCGGGCGCGGCCACTGACCGCGCACCGCGGGCCTACTTGGAGCCTCCGGGACCGGGGAAGCCGAAGCCCCAACCGGCGTAGGGGGTCTGGCTGAAATTCCAGCCGCCCTCCGGAGCTCGAATGGCGGGATCCATGCCGCCGGCCGCCGCGGCCGGAACCGGTTCGCAGGCGCCGACGTCGCCTTCGGCGACCCGAATCTGCCCCACGGTGATGGGGCCGGTGGGCGCCTCGCGTTTGATCCTGATCCCCGGGCCCGGGTTCGGCGGGGCCGGCGGCCGGTAGCCAGGGGGAGCGGGCGCGCTGGTCAGGATCAGCGTCTGGTCGGGCTTGAACCCGTTGGGATCGATCACGAACCCGGGCCAGCTAGCTCCGTGGTAGTCGCCCTGCCGCATTTCGTCCCGCTGCTCCGCGGATATCTGCTGCCGCTGCTGGTAGTCGCCGATGGCGATCGTCAGCGGACCGTCCGCGCCTTCCGTTTCGTAGTTGAAGCCGGCCCAGGGCTGCGGCTGAGGCTGGCCGTCCTGCAGCGTCCGCAGCAGCGCCATCGACGGCTTGTAGTGCGGTTCGCGGCACACCATCCCGGCTTCCAGGTAGTTGACCTGGGAGGCGACACCGGCTTCCGCCAGGGCCCGTTCGACGCCCTTTGGGTCGCTGAGGCTGTAGATCTCGATCTTCACCCCGCCGCCGGGCTGGGTCTCGACCGCGTAGGCGGCGGGGGTGTCCTCGCCGCTGGAGCTGATGATGAGCGCGGCCGTGACCGCGGCCAGCGCGGCGGCGGCAAGCGCCAGGCGCCGGCCGCGGCGCCGACGGGAGGGCGCCGCCGGCTGGGCCGCCGGGGCGGACGCCGGGTCGAGGTCGGCGACCGCCGCCCCGTGGAGGGCGTCGCCGAGGCGCGCGAGGTTGTCGTCGGTGTTTCTCATCAGTGGTTCTCCTTCCGGTGGGAAAGGCGTTTGCGCAGGGCGGCGAGGCCGCGGTGGACGCGAACCCGCGCCGCCGACCGGCTGGTCCCGAGCGCCTCGGCCACCTCGTCGTAATCGAGCTCGTCGATGATTCGCAGCCGCAGCGCGTCGCGCTGGGAGAGCGGCAGGGTGTTGAGCAGCTCGTCGGCTTCCTCCGCCCAGCCGGGCTCGGGGGTGGCGACGGGAGGTCCGACGTCGAGGCGCTCGAGCACGCCGAGCCTGGTCGCGGTGCGGCGCTCGACCTCGCCGCGGCGGACCGACATCAGGAGGACGTTGCGGGCGATGCCGAAGATCCAGGGCGCGGCCGAGCCGTCGCGCCGGTCCTCGAAGCGCTCCCTCGTCACCCAGACCCGGGAGAAGGTCTCGGCGGTCAGTTCGAGCGCCGTGTCCTCACCGCCGGTCCGGCGGGCGAAGTAGCGGAAGACGCGGTCGCAGTAGCGGTCGTAGAGCTGGCGAAAGGCGTCGGGATCGCCGCGCGACGCGCGCAGGAGCTCGGCGTCGGGCGGCAGGCCGGCGGGCCCGACCTGGCCGAGCTCGTCAGGGTCGGCCGGCGCGACCGCGGCGACCGCGTGGAGACGTCTGGGTTGATGGTCCATGTCCGCTAATTGCCGGCGCGCCCGCCTGCGTTACAGGCGCGCGACCGACGCGGCATGACCGTAGGAAGTCCGGCGGAGCGAACGAGCGCGGGGCGGGAGCCCCGCACTCGCCGAGAACCTCGTCAGGCGGGCGCGCGCGAGCGCGCCCACCTGACAGGCATCACCTCAGATCAGAGCCCGGCGCACTGCCCGAGCTTCTGACCGCCGACCGTGTTGGTCGCGCCTTCGGAGTCGCCGACCTGCGGAGCCGGGGTGTTCCCGGAGCAGATCAGGTTGCCCCGGATCGTGTTGGTCACGATCTCGCTCGAGTCGATCCCCGGATCAGTCGTCGGATCCGCCGCGCTGTTGTTGTTGACGATCGCGTTGCCGCCGATCTCGTCGCGGATGATCCCGAACCAGAGGCCGGTCCAGCGCTGGACGATCACGTTGCCGTCGATCGTGTCGTCTTTGATCGGCAGGTTGCGGCCGGCGTCGCCGCCGCCCTTGACGAGGAGGTTGCCGTGGATCGTCATCCCACCGAGGTACAGGGTCGCGGCGCCATTGCCGATCACGTTGCCGTCGACGACCGCGCTGTCGTGCGACGGAGCCGGAGCGTAAGTCCCGAGCCCGACGACGCCGCCTGCGCCGACCATCACGTTCCCGGTCACATGAACGGTGGCCGATGACATCGCGTGGTCGTTGAGAACGGCGCCCGGGGCGACGCTGAGGTTGCCGTTGATCGTCACTTCGCCTTCGCCGAAGGTGCAGTTTCCGGTCACCGTCAGCGCGCCGTAGCTCCCAGCGGGAATCACTCCTTCCGTACAGACGCTCGGCCCGCGTGCCTCCGCCGACGACGATCCGGCGACAACGGCGAGGGCAAGCGCCAGCAAACCGACTGCAAGCCGCAACTTCTTCATATTCATCCCTTCAGGTCTACCGCGCCGACATTCGACGACCGCCCGTTCGGGTCGTCGCGCGGTTCTATAGCCGAGAAACGGGCGAGTCCTCTCGATTTTTCCACGCGGAAGGCCTCGCCAGGCCCGGGCCTGACGGACTCGAATGCGCGGATCGTCAGAGGTGGCCGGTGACCGCGTAGGAGACCTGCTGGGGCGACGCCGCGCAGACCCGCTGCAGCTGGAAGAAGATCGAGGTCCCGTCCGAGTAGGAGCCGGACGGCTCGCTGATCGAGGCCGTTCCCGCCGCCGATGCCTGGGCGCTGTAGGTGCCGTTGTTGGTGAGGACGTTGAGCTTGAAGCAGGAGAGGTTGCCGCTGCCGCTGACGGTCAGCGACAGGGAGATGTCGTCCTGGCAGAAGGTGCCGCCGGTGGCAGAGACGACGAACCAGCCCGGCGCCGAGCCGGAGCCCATGTCGAAGCCGAGGACACCGGGGTTCGTGTGGGCGCGCTGGTCGGAGAGGAGGATGCCGCTGAAGCTCAGCGTGGTGCTGTCGAAGCAGTCCTTTTCGCCGAGGTAGGAGGCCGTGCCCTGGGTGGTGATCCCAGGGTGCGGCTGCGCCACCTCGCAGCCGTTGGCCAGGCTCCCGTCGAGGTCGTAGTTCTCTGCCTGGCAGGTCATCAAGTAGGCGGCGGCGAGAGAGGAAACGGTCAGTTTCGCGCCGCCTTTTGCGGCGCCGTCGCTGGCCGTGAGCGTCTCGTCGCCGGGCGCCCCGCCTTGGCAGACCGCACCGAGGCACGATCCACCCTGCACCGAGAAGGTGGTTTCGCCGGTGACGTCGCCGAGCGAGTTGCCGTAGGCATCGAAGCCTTCGGCCGTGTAGGCCTGCGATGGCGGCGGCGCGGCCGGTTCCAGCACGTGCTTGAGCGTGTAGTTGGCCGAGATCCCGAGCGGCTGAGGCGGCGCCACCGTCGCCTGCGCCGGCGAGACGACGAGGTGGTCGAGCGCGCCGGTTTCGATCATCACCGCCTGTTCGGCGCTGGCGGCGCCGTCGACGGCGAGCAGCGTGTGCGGCCCGGCTTTGGTCGCGCTGCAGACGTTGCCGGTGCAGGACCCGTCGGGCGTCAGCGAGAAGGTGGTCTGGGCGGTGACGTCGCCGAGCGAGACGGCGGAGGCATCGGCCGCGGTGGCGGTCGGCTGGAAGCTGGCGCCGGCTGGCGCGGAGCCCGGAGCGCTCAGCTTCAACGTCGCCGCCGGGCCCGGGGCCGGAGCGCTGGGGCCAGGAGCCGGGGCCGGGGGCGTCGGCACGATGGCCGGAGCGGGCGTCGCCGGTGCTTTCCTCCTCGCCTTCTTCACGCACTTGCCGTGCTTGCGAACATGGCCCTTCTTGCACTTCCTGCCCGCCTTCGACGCGGACGCCGGCGACGCGCCGGCGACTGGCGCCAGCGCCACCGACAGCCCGAGTAGCACCGCCAGGACCGCGATTGGAAAGGAAAGCCTCCTCATCCAGCGCAACCCTAGGCCGGCGGCGGCGCCGAAGAAATCGGCAACTCGTCCAGGAAAAGTGGGGTTGATCTCTCACCCATCCGAACGCCTTCGTCGCCAAGTTCGAGCTCTCGAAGCAGCGCTCTGCCGGCCGCCGCGGCGACGCGATCAGGGTGCCGCGGCGGCGGCGCACTCGGCGGCGAACGGGTCGAGGACCAGCCGCACGGCGATCGAGCCCTCGCCGACCGCCGCCGCGACCACCCCCAACCCCGAGTCAGTGGGGCGCGGTGCTTCCGTCAGGCGACGGGGGTGAGGCCGTGGCGGCGCATGACCTCGCCGATCGCGGCGAGATCGGGAGGGCCGCCGGCCGCGGCGTCGACGATCGCCGCCACCTCGCGGAAGTAGTCGCCGCCGAGGATGCCGGGGGTGACGATCGCGAGCGCGGTCGCATCGACCTCTCCGTCGTTGGCGAAGGAATGGACGGCGCCGCGCGGGATGCAGACGGACTCGCCCGGCCCGATCTCCGACGCCTTCCCCTCGATCGTGAAGGTGACCGTTCCGGCGAGTCCGTAGATCGTCTCCTCGTAGGCGTCGTGGCTGTGGGGGAGCGGCAGGCCCGCGCCGACCGGGACGTCGAACTCGTGGATCGCCACGGATCCGCCCGACTCCTCCGGCTCGACGCGCGGCCGGATCGCCAGCTCGCCGATGATGATCTCCTCGTGCGTGATCGTCGACATCTTCCCTCCGGACCTAGATGGTAAAGTGACTTGACTTTAGTCGACGGCACCCAATCCGTCAAGTCACTTTATGAAATCCACACCACTCGACCCCACACCGCTCAACCAAGAGCCCTTCGGGCCGCCTCTGATCGGCGCGCTTCTGCGCATCCCCTGGGAAGCCGTGCGGCGGCACATGCTCGAGCGCCTGCACGAGCGCGGCTTCGACGACCTCGACGCCGCCCACCTCAACGTAATCCGCTTCCCCGGACCGCAGGGCGCGCGGCCAACGGACCTCGCCGCGCAGCTCGGGATCAGCAAACAGGCCCTCAACCACCTGCTCGGCGGGCTCGAACGGCTCGGCTACCTCGAACGCGAGCCAGACCCCGACGACCGGCGCTCCAAGCGAATCGTCGTCACCCAGCGCGGCATCGCGGCTGCCGCCGTGATCCGCGAGGCGGTCGGCGAGATGGAGGCCGCCTGGGCGCAGCAGCTCGGCCCATCGCGCTTCGCCAATCTCCGGGAGCTCCTCCTCGAGCTCCAGCAACCCCCGGGGCCCGGCGATGACCCGCCGCGTACCTCCGGCGGCCGTCAGGGCGGCGGCAGTCCTTCGTCCACGCCTTGAGGTTCGTTCGTTAGCCTCCCTCTCCGCCGATGACCGTGCGGACCAGTGGCATCCGACAGCCGGGCATCTGGGCGAGTGTCGTCAGCGACGACGCCCCGGCGCTGCTGGACTGGCTGCTGGCGCTGGGCTTCAGCGAGGATCTGATGATCCCCGGCGAGCGGGAAGGATCGGTCCATCATTGCCAGCTCGACTGGCCCGAGGGAGGCCGGGTGATGCTCTCCAGCAGGGATGAGCGCCCGACGCCCTGCCTGCCCGGCACCAGCTCCCTGCACGTGGTCACGGCCGATCCCGACGCAGTGATGCTCCGTGCGCGCGCACTGGGCGCAACCGTTATCCACGAGCTCGTCGACCAGACCGACTATCCCTCGCGCGACTTCACGATCGCCGACCGCGACGGCAACCACTGGACCTTCGCAACGTTCGCCGGCTAGCGAGGTGTCTCAGCGCAGGCCGAGTCGGACGCGTCGATGCGGCCGTCTTGCCGTCGAGGAGCACGGTGGAGCCGGACCAGGCCCGACCCGAACCGTTTCTCCTTGCTCGCTGACAGCCGCAAGGAGTCGATGAGGATCACCTTGGCGCTGACCCGAGCTTTGCGGTCACCCCGTTCGGCCAAGAGAGTGGCCCGACAGCCAAGGGAGCAGTTGACCCTCGTGACTCCGTTCCTCGAAGGAACGCATTAACGACGGCCTTCTCGGCCCTCGCAGTGGCAGGACCGACAAATTCCACCGTCAAGGCGACAGCAAAGAAGACCGCCGCCGATATTGCTCCGCCCCGCGCAATCGTCCCTGACGCTCACGACTCTATCTTCGGTCCTGCGTTGCAGCTCCAGATGGTCTCCCTCTTCCGGGAGGACGGACATGACGGAGCGGCTATGCCGCAGGCAAGATGCGCAACGGGAGCGACGGGACTCGAACCCGCGACCTCCGGCGTGACAGGCCGGCGCTCTAACCAGCTGAGCTAC
>JAFDWC010000139.1 GCA_018268655.1 Actinomycetota bacterium | reverse complement strand
AACCCAGCAAGCGGGGGGAGGCACCCCGTCCCCTTTGGCGGTTTCTAGGGTCGGGGGCTGCGGGGGATGGGCGGTGGGGTGGCGCCATATTGGCCGCTGGCGCTGCGGCGGATGGGCCTGCTCTCCGCCATATCGGCCGCTGACTCTCCGCCAGGCTGGCCGCTGGCTCCGCCACATCGGCCAGAGGTCACATTCCCTTCACACCCTCTTCCCCGCCTATTCACAAGGTTCCCCTGCAAATCGCCGATTCTCCAAGCGACAACGAGAACCAGCAAGGGAGACACCGATGACTTCCCGCGTCGATCTGCACTGCCACTCAACCGCCTCGCAGCGTTCGAAGCTCGGGGTCCAGCGTTCACTCGGGCTGCCCGAGTGCGCGACGCCTCCGGCGGAGGTCTACGAGCTGGCGACGCGGCGGGGGATGGACTTCGTGACGATCACCGATCACGACACGATCGAGGGGGCGCTCGAGCTCGCCGATCGGCCCGATTGCTTCATCTCCGAGGAGCTGACCGCCCGCTTCGCCGGCGAGCCCCAGGCGGTGCACGTCCTCTGTTACGGGATCACTCCCGGAGATCACGAGTGGCTGCAGGCACATTCCGGCGATGTCGAGGCCTGCGCCGCATACCTTCACGAGGGGGAGATCGCCTGCGCCCTGGCGCACCCCTTCTTCACCGTCGCCGCGCCCCTGACCCGGCGCCACCGCCGTCTGCTGGCGGAGCTCTTCCCGATCTGGGAGGTGCGGAACGGGTCTCGGGCCGCCGAGCTGAACATGCCTGCCGTCGTCTACATCGACACCAACGGCGGCACCGGCATCGCCGGCTCCGACGACCATGCCGGCGTCGACATCGGCCGCACCTTCACGGAGGCGCCCGCGGCCGCGACGCCGGAAGAGTTTCTCGCCCACCTCCGTGCCGGCCGGGCCGAGGCGCGCGGCGAACAGGGGTCCGCGGCCAAGTTGACCCACGCGGCGATGGCGTTGGCGGCCCGCTCGCTGGGTACCGAGAGCGCTGCTCACCGCGAGCAGCGCTCCCCGAACCCGACCGCGGTGATGAAGATGGCGGAGCGGGTGATCCGCGAGGGCGCCGCCCGCGACGGCGCCATTGCCACCGACGTCGGTCCCGAGGACGCCCGTGCCCTGCTCGAGTCCTGGCTCGCCAGCGTCGGCCTCGAGCCGCTGGGGGCGCGGCTGATCGCCCACCTCCAGGGTGACGGGTTCTCCCACGCCGACCTCTACCGCCGCGCCCGCCGCATCCACGACCGCCGCCTTCGGGCCGCAACCGCCGGCGGTGCCGAGGCGCTCGGCCGCGGCGACTGCGCCAGCGCCGCCGAGGGCCTCTTCGACGCCCTGCTGCCGGCCTTCCCCTACGCGCCCGCCACGGCTTTCCTCGCCGCCGAGAAAGCGAAGCTTCGGGCCGGTAACGAGGGCACGCCGCGGGTGGCGCTGATCGCCGACGGGATCGGGACGATGCACGGCGTCACCCACACGATCGAGCAGATCCGCGAGCGCGGCGTGCCCGGCTTCGAGGTCGAGGTGGTCGGGACCGACCCCGGCGTCGACCGCCGCCTCCCGGCCGCGACCGAGCTCGAGATTCCCTTCTACCCCGGCATGCGGCTCGGCGTCCCCGGCCTCCCGCACCTGGTCGAGACCCTGGCCGAGGGCCGCTACGACCTGATCCACGTCACCGCCCCGGGGCCCGCTGGCGTCGCGGCCACCCTCCTCAGCCGCGTCACCGGCACCCCGCTGCTGGCCAGCTACCACACCGAGCTCGCCACCTACGCCGGGCTGCGGACCGGCGAGGAGGGGGTAGAGGCGTTGAGCCGGGCGGCCCTCGGCGCCTTCTACGGCGCCCCGCGGACGGTTCTCTCGCCGAGCCCCGCCGCCGATCGCTCGCTGCTCGCGCTCGGCACCGAGGAGGGGCAGATCGGCCGTTGGGAGCGCGGCGTCGACAGCGACCGCTTCGACCCCGCCAAGGGCGATCGTGATGCCTTTCCCGGCGAGGTCAAGGTCCTCTATGCCGGCCGCCTGACCCGCGAGAAGGGGCTCGACCTGCTGGCCGAGAGCTTCGAGCGCGCCCATGCGGTCGACCCCCGCCTGCACCTGCTGCTCGCCGGTGGCGGCCCCGAGGAAGCGGAGCTGCGGACCCGGCTCGGCGACCGCGCCTCCTTCCTCGGATGGCTCGAGGGCGAGCAACTGCCACGTGCCTACGCCAGCGCCGACCTCTTCCTTTTCGCCAGCACCACCGACACCTACGGGCAGGTGCTCCTCGAGGCCGGCGCCAGCGGCCTGCCGGTCGTCGCCGTCGCCGAGGGCGGCCCCGCGGCCCTGGTCGAGAACCGTCACACCGGCCTCCTCTGCCGTTCCGACCCCGACCACCTGGCCGGCGCCCTGCTCCAGCTCGCCTCCTCGCCGGAGCTCCGGCATCGGCTCGGCGCCGCCGCCGTGGCGGAGGCCCGAGGTCGCTCCTGGGAGCGTTCGCTCGCGCAGCTAGCCGTCGGCTACCACCGGACGCTGGCGAACCACGGTGCGGGCGCGGCCTCGCCCCGGCTCGTCCAGGTCGCCTAGACGCAGGTTCGGTCAGGTCCCGTTGCGCCAGTAGGATGGACCAATCGACGATCCTGCTCTTTATTTCAACCGCGAGCTGTCTTGGCTCGATTTCAACCAGCGGGTTCTCGAACTGGCAGAGGACGCCCGTGTGCCGATGCTCGAGCGGGTCAGGTTCTGCGGCATCTACGCTTCCAACCTCGACGAGTTCTACATGGTCCGTGTCGCCGGCCTGTTCGACCAGCTCGACGCCGGGATCGACGCCCGCGGCCCCGATGGCCTCGCTCCGAGCGAGCAGATCGACCGCATCCAGCAGCGGGTGCTCGAGCTCGACGACCGCCTCCACGCCTGCTTCGGCGGCGAGATCCGGCCGGCGCTTGAAGAGCACGGGATCCGGATCATCACCCTGGCCAGCGCCAGCGAGGCGGAGCGGCGGGAAATCGACACCCGCTTCCACGAGCAGGTCTTCCCGGCGCTGACGCCGCTGGTGATCGGGATGGGGCGGCCGTTCCCCTACATCTCGAATCTCTCGCTCAGCCTCGGGGTCCTGCTCCGCGACCCGGAGTCGGGCTCGGAGATCATCGCCCGGGTCAAGGTGCCGAAGGAGCTGCTCGGGCGCTTCCTCCCGGTCGGCGACGACGGCGACACCTTCATCCCGCTCGAGGAGGTGATCGCGGCCAACCTCGAGGCGCTCTTCCCCGGCATCGACGTCGTCGACTACGGCTTCTTCCGGGTCACCCGCGACGCCGACTTCACCGTCTCCGACGAGGCCGACGACCTCCTGCAGGCGGTCCAGGACGAGCTTCGTCGCCGCCGCTTCGGCGAGGTCGTGCGGCTAGAGATCGCAGCCGGGATGAACCCGAAGCTGCGCGATCAGCTGATCGGGGCTCTGCGGCTCGAAGACCGCGAGGTCTACGACGTCGACGGCCTGATCGACCTCGGCGACCTCGGCTCGATCGCCGACATCCCCAGCCACGCCGAGCTGCGGTACTCGCCGTGGTCGCCGGTGACGCAGCCGCGGCTGCAGGGGGAGGAGGGGGAGCCGGCCGACATCTTCGCCGAGATCCGTCTCGGCGACGTCCTCGTCCACCACCCCTATGACTCGTTCACGACCTCGGTCGAGCGTTTCGTCGAGCAGGCGGTGAGCGACCCGGACGTGCTGGCGATCAAGCAGACGGTGTACCGGACCAGCGACGATTCGCCGCTGGTGCCGTGGCTGATCCGCGCCTCCGAACGCGGCAAGCAGGCGGTCTGCATGGTCGAGCTGAAGGCGCGCTTCGACGAGGAGGCGAACATCCACTGGGCACAGGCCCTGGAGGAGGCCGGCGTCCACGTCGTCTACGGGATCCCGGGGCTGAAGACCCACGTCAAGGCGCTGCTGGTGGTGCGGCGCGAGGGCGACCGGGTGCGCGAGTACGTCCACATCGGGACCGGCAACTACCACCCCAAGACCGCTCGCATCTACACCGACTTCGGCCTTTTCACCGCCGACCCCGACATCGGCGCCGATGTCGCCGCGATGTTCAACTTCCTCACCGGCTACGCGCGGCCCGCGGTCTACCGCAAGATGTTGGTCTCGCCGACGACGATGCGCGACCGCTTCATCGAGGAGATCGAGCGCACGGTGGCGGCCCACGAGGCCGGCGAAGAGGCGCGGATCTCCCTGAAGATGAACTCGCTGGTCGACGCGGCCTGCATCCGGGCGCTCTACGCGGCCTCGCAGGCAGGGGTCCCGGTCGACCTCAACGTGCGCGGGATCTGCTGCCTGCGGCCGCGGGTCGAGGGCATCTCCGAGAACATCCGGGTGGTCTCGATCGTCGGCCGCTTCCTCGAGCACTCGCGGGTCTACGCCTTCCGGCGCGGCGAGGAGACGCGGGTGCTGATGGGCTCGGCCGACATGATGCCCCGCAACCTCGACAGCCGGGTCGAGCTGGTCACTCCGGTCGAGGACCCGGCGCTGCGTGACGACATGCTCGACGTGCTCGAGCGCTGCTTCGCCGACGACGAAAACTCCTGGGAGCTCGGGTCGGATGGGAGCTGGACCCGTAACAGCCCCGGCGACGGCCCGGGCCGCAGCGTTCAGCGCGAGCTGCGGGAAATCCACGCGGCGCGGTCGGCCGAGCCACTGGCGGCGGCGACGGGTGAATTCCCGCGCGAGGAGGCGCGGTTAGGATAGTCGCAGTGGCCCGGTTTTCACTGCTCCCGCGCGACAGCACCTTCTTCGACCTGCTCGCGGGTTCGGGTCGCAACAGCGTCGAGGCGGCTCGTCTGCTCGACCGGATGATGTCCGAGTGGCCCGACGTCGGCGACCTGCCGAGCCAGATCGTCGAGGCCGAGCACGAGGGCGACCGGATCACCCACGAGATCGTCAAGCGCCTCAACTCGAACTTCGTCACCCCGATCGACCGCGAGGACATCTACGGGCTGGCGACCCAGCTCGACGACATCGTCGATTTCACCGAGGAGGCCGCCGACTTCCTCGGGCTCTACCAGATCGAGGCGCCGATGGAGCAGGCGGTGGCGCTGACCAGGGTCCTCGTCGGCTCCTGCGAACAGCTCGCTGCCGGTCTCGAGAACCTCTCCTCGTTCAAGGACCTCGACCAGTACTGGATCGCGATCCACTCGCTCGAGAACGACGGCGACCGGATCTCCCGCGACGCCGTCGCCTCGCTCTTCTCCAACGGCATCGACCCGATGGTCGTGATCCGCTGGAAGGACATCTTCGCGGTGCTCGAGGAGGCGATCGACGCGACCGAGAAGGCAGCGCAGATTCTCGAGGGAATAGTCATCAAAAACTCCTGAGGGCTGCTCGGAGGCCAGCTGGCGGTGTCCTCGGTCGCTCGCCTCGGGTCACGCACTGGTGTGCGCTCCCCTCGGCTCGCTCCCTGCGTCCTGGCCAGCTGGCCTCCGAGCAACCCTCAGCAACCTTGGGGCTCGGGCCGGTGAGAGGGGTTCTGGCCGTCGGTGGGCCTGGGGGCTTGTGACAAAGATGTAAACGCGGCCGGTAGTTTGCGGCGCGTGAGCTCGGACATCATTCTCGTGATCGTCATCGGCACCGCCCTCGCCTTTGACTTCACCAACGGCTTTCACGACACCGCCAACGTCGTCGCCACCTCGATCTCGACCCGGGCGGCGCGGCCGCAGGTGGCGATCGCCTTCGCCTCGCTGCTCAACTTCGTCGGCGCCTTCATCTCGATCTCGGTTGCGGCGACGGTCGCCAAGGACGTCGTCAACGCCGACGTGATTACGCCGACCATCGTCTTTGCCGGGTTGATCGGGGCGATCGCCTGGAACCTCACGACCTGGTACTTCGGTCTGCCCTCGAGCTCCTCGCACGCGCTGATCGGTGGTGTCGTCGGGTCGGCGATAGCCGCCGCCGGCTTCCAGGCGGTGATCGCCGAAGGGCTGGTCGGCAAGGTCCTGATCCCGGCCCTGCTGGCGCCGCTGCTCGCCTTCCTCGTCGCCGGGGCGTCGATCGGGATCGCCTACCGGGTCGTCGGCCGCCAGGCGCCGGGGGTGGTGACCAGGGGGTACAAGTTCGGGCAGGTGATCTCGGGCGGGATGCTGGCGCTGGCCCACGGCACCAACGACGCGCAGAAGACGATGGGGGTGATCACGCTGGCGCTGATCGCCAACGGCAACCTCGGGCCGGAAGCCAACCCACCGACCTGGGTGATCTTCGCCGCCGCGACGGCGATCGCGCTCGGCACCTACAGCGGCGGCTGGCGGATCATCAAGACGACCGGGACCCGGATCATCAAGATGGACGCGGCCCAGGGATTCACCGCCCAGGGCTCGGGGGCGGCGGTGATCCTCGCCTCGACCCACTTCGGCTTCCCGCTCTCGACCACTCACGTGATCAACGCCGGGGTGATGGGCGCGGGGGCGGCGAAGCGCCTCTCCGCCGTGCGCTGGGGCGTCGCCGGCAACATCGTCTTCGCCTGGATCCTCACCCTGCCGGCAGCAGCCGCGATCGGTGCTCTGACCTACGGCGTGACGCAGCTGTTCGGCAGCGGCGCGCTGGGGCCGGTGGTTGTGACCGTGGTGGCGCTGGCGCTGATCGTGGCGGCGTTCGTGCGGCGGGCGCAGCGGGGGGCGCCGGTGCCGGTGACCGAAAGCGGAGGGGGATGAGCGTGGGCGCGATCGTGCTGGCGACGATGGTCGAAGGCAAGGAGCTGCTGCAGACCGTGGTGGCGGCGACCCTGGCCGGGATCGGCGTCACCTTCGTCTTCTCGGTCGCGATCTGGGGCTACGGCCGCTCGATCGAACTGGGGAACGAAGAGCGGCCGCTGGCGGCTGGGATGGCGATGGCTGTGGGGGCGCTGGCGCTGTTGCTGGTGCTGGCGGCGATCGTCGCCGGCATCGTCGTCATGACCCACAAGTAGCGGCCCCGTGAAAGCCCCCGCGCTGCTGCTCTAGCTGCGTACACTGGTCTGGTGAAGACCGCGCGCAACGTGGCGATCATCATGGCTCTGGCGGCGCTCGTCGCCTTCGCGCCCCACGGCGGCAACGTCGTCGAGGCGGTCTTCGCACTGCTGACGATGTGCTTCCTCGCCGGCATCTCGTGGATGCTCTACACGCTCAGCCGCGAGAACCAGCTGACGCTGGCGACGCTCGACGACAAACGGAGGGCGATCTTCTATAGCGCCTTCGGGCTGATCGCGCTGCTGATCGCCGGCGCCGACGAGCTCTTCTCCTCGGGGGGCGGCACGGTCTTCTGGATCGCCGCCTTCGGGGCCTCGGTTGTCGCGATCTGGAAAATCTGGGTCGAGGCGAACACCTACTAGGGGCGGGCGAGGGACCAGGGTCTTGCGGGGAGGGGACCCCGAGGACCCTCCCACGAAACGCACGAATCGCCACCCCCCTTTGTCTAAAGCTGACAAGGGACGAAGGTCTGTCTAGAAGCCATCA
>JAFDWC010000138.1 GCA_018268655.1 Actinomycetota bacterium | reverse complement strand
GCCGGCAGCCTCGAGGTCTACGCCCCGGTCGACATCTCCGAGGAGATCACCCAGGAAACGGCGGCGGCGCTGGTCGAGGAGTACCCGGGGCTCGACGTCCACGGGCTCGTCTGCGACTACGAGGTGCATCTGGAGCGGGTGCCGCAGGCGCTGGCGCCGCGCTTGATCGCCTTCCTCGGCGGCACCATTGGCAATCTCTACCCGGGGCCGCGGCGGGACTTCCTCGAACGGATCCGGGCCCTGCTCGACCCCGGCGACCACCTCCTCCTCGGCACTGACCTGATCAAGGACCGGGCCCGGCTCGAGCTCGCCTACGACGACCCGGCCGGCGTCACCGCCGAGTTCAACAAGAACGTCCTCACCGTCCTCAACCGCGAGCTCGGCGCCGACTTCGACCCTCGCTGCTTCGAGCACGTCGCCCGCTTCGACGAGCGCGAGGAGCGGGTGGACATCCGCCTCCGCTCGCTCTGCGAGCAGGATGTCCGGCTCGACGGGATCGACCTCGTCACCCACTTCGCGGTGGGGGAGGAGATGCGGACCGAGATCTCGACCAAGTTCTCGCGGCCGCGGCTGGAAGCGGTCTACGCCGACGCCGGGTTCGAGCTGGTCGGTTGGTTCACCGACCCGGCGGAGGACTACGCGCTGTCGCTCGCCCGGCCGGCGTAGGGCCCGGGCCGCGGCTCAGGCCGCCGGCACCTGCTGGGTGATGCAGTGGATGTTGCCGCCGCCGAGCAGGATCTCGCGGGCGGGGACGCCGACCACCTCGCGCTCGGGGAGGGCGGCGGCGAGGATGCCGGCGGCCTCGTCGTCGTGGCGCTCGTCGAGCAGCGGCATCACGACCCGGCCATTGCCGAGATAGGCGTTGACGTAGGAGCCTGCGAGGCGGTCGCCGGCCCGCCGCGGCGCCGTTCCCTCGACCTGCTCGACCCCGGTCGCCTCCATGGCGGTCGTCCTCAGCGGTCCGGGGGAGGGGAGGAGGACGACCTCGAGCGAGCGCCCGCGGGCGTCCGTCGCCGCTTCGAGGCGGCGGCGGGCGTCGAGCGAGATCTCGTGCTGGGGATCGGATCTGTCCTCGGTCCAGGTCAGCAGCACGACCCCCGGCCGCGCGAAGCAGGCGAGGTTGTCGACGTGGCCGTCGGTCTCGTCGGCGAAGACGCCGCGCCCCAGCCACAGCATCTTCTCGGCGCCGAGGTAGTCGAGCACGAGGCGCTCGATCTGCTCGCGCGAGAGCTCCGGGTTGCGGTTCGGGTTCAGCAGGCACTCTTCGGTGCTCAGCACCGTCCCCTCGCCGTCGACGTGGATCGAGCCGCCCTCGAGCACCAGCGGCGCCTGGTAGCGAGCGGCGCCCTCGAGCTCGAGCACCCGGGCGGCGACGGCTTCGTCGCGGTCCCAGGGAAAGTAGAGCCCGCCCTCGCGGCCGCCCCAGGCGTTGAAGCGCCAGTCGACGCCGCGGCGCTCGCCGTTGTTGACGACGAAGGTCGGGCCGACGTCGCGCATCCAGGAGTCGTCGCTGGCCAGCTCGACCACCAGCACCGCCGCCGGCAGGGCCGCCCGCGCCCGCTCCACCTGTGCCGCGGAGGCTCCGACCGTGACCGGCTCGGAAGCGGAGATCGCGACGGCGACGGCGGCGAACGCCGCCTGCGCCGGCTCGGCTCCGAGGCGCCAGTTGTCCGGCCGCTCGGGCCAGAGCATCCAGCAGCCGGCGTGGGGCTCGAACTCGGCGGGCATCCGGAAGCCGTCGGCCCCCGGCGTCGATTCGAGGTTGGCGGTGCTCATCCGGTTTATCTTGAACCCTGATGGAGGAGATCCAAGTCGTCCGCGCCACCGAGCCGCCATCCTCGCCGGCCCGGACCCAGCCGCCGGGTCGGGCGCCGTTCCGGATCGGCGCCGTCCAGCAGCGCTGGCACCGCGACCCCGACGAGCACCAGGAGGCCCTCCGCGCCGGGATCGAGATCGCAGCGACGGAGGGGGCGCGGCTGGTCTGCCTCCAGGAGCTGACCCTGAGCCCGTATTTCGCGGTCACGCCGGGTGGGCCCGAGGTTGCCGGCGCCGCCCCCGAGCCGCTGCCCGGCGGGCCCACCTTCGAGTTCGCGGCCGCAGCCGCCACCGAGTTCGACCTCCACGTCCACGCCTCGCTCTACGAGCGCGCCGAGGCCGAGGACGGGCTCGGCTACAACACCGCGATCGTCGTCTCGCCGGCCGGCGAGCTGGTCGCGCGCACCCGCAAGCTCCACATCCCGATCACCGCCGGCTATTACGAGGACCGGTACTTCCGCCCCGGCCCGCCCGGGGAGGACGCCTACCCGCTGCTCCGCCTCGGCGAGGCCGGCCTCGGCCTGCCGACCTGCTGGGACCAGTGGTTCCCCGAGGTCGCCCGCGCCTACAGCCTCGAGGGCGCCGACGTCGTCGTCTACCCGACCGCGATCGGCTCCGAGCCCGACCATCCCGATTTCGACACCGAGCCGCTCTGGCACCAGGTGATCGTCTCGCACGGGATCGCCAACGGCCTCTTCATGGTCGCGGTCAACCGCACCGGCTCGGAGCCGCCACTCACCTTCTACGGCTCCTCCTTCATCAGCGACCCCTACGGCCGCGTCCTCGCCCAGGCGCCCCGCGAGAAGCCGGCGGTCCTGGTCGCCGACCTCGACCTCGACCAGCGCCGCGACTGGCTCGAGCTCTTTCCCCTCCTCTCCACCCGCCGCCCCGACACCTACGGCCCCCTCACCAAGTCCCGCGCCAAGTCCCGCGAATAGCGCCCGCGAGGGCTCGGGCCGGGGCGAACTCCCAACCGTTCGCCCCTTGTTGTCGTATGGGCAACAAGCGGCGAACGCGAATCGATCACAGCGCCCTCGCCGAGCTCGCAACCCGTCAGCACGGTGTGGTCGCCACGCGGCAGTTGCGGGCATTGGGAATCTCTCGTTTCGTGATCGCCGACGCTGCGAGGTATGGACGGGCGCACCGCCTGTACCGCGGCGTCTACGCGGTCGGCCACGAGAAACTGAGCTGGAAGGGGCAGTGCTCGGCGGCGGTGCTGGCCTGCGCTCCGGCGGCGGCAAGCTACTGGAGCGCCGCCTGGCTCTGGGGGCTGGCGACGTATCGGCCGTCGCGCTTCGACCTCACGGTCCCGAGTCGCCGCGGTCACCGCAGGCGCCAGCTCAATGTCCACTACGCGGCCCTAGGGGACGAGGACCTGGCGGAGGTCGACGCGATCCCGGTCACCTCGGTCGAGCGCACCCACCTCGACCTCGCCGCCAGCCACCCCCGGTCGCTGCCGAAGCTTTTGGAGCGCGCCGAGGAGATCGAGGACGAGCAGGGACGAAGGCTCTTCGACCTACGCCGCTTCGAATCCCTGCTCGCCCGCACCAGAGGTCACGCCGGCCACAAGCCGCTTTCCGAGGCCCTGACGATCTACCGTCCCGATCCCACCGTCCTGCGCTCCGACCTCGAGAAGCGCTTCCGGGCCCTCCTGCGCGCCTCGTCCCTCCCGCTGCCGAGCCACAACGTCAACGTCGGCCCCTACGAGCTCGACTGCTACTGGCTGGAGCACTCCTTCTGCGTCGAACTCGACACCTACGGGACCCACGGCTCCCGCCGCTCCTTCGAGGAGGACCGCAGGCGCCAGCGCGAGTTGCGCCGGCTCGGGATCGAGGTCGAACGGGTGACCGACCTGCAGCTGAGGGACGAACCGGGGGAGGTGCTGGCGGCGCTGGCGGTGAGCCTGGAGCGGCGGCGCCCCGCCTAGGGTGCCAGCGCCTCGATCGCCTCGCCGAGCCGCTCGGGCGGGACCATCGGGGTCAGAACGGGGGTCGTGACCCCGCCCTCGACGAAGGCTGCCAGCCGCTCCTTCATCTGCTCCGGCGAGCCGAGGATGAACATCTCCTCGATCAGCTCCCAGGGCGCCGCCGCGGCGGCCGCCTGGCGGTCGCCGGCCTTCCAGGCCTCGACCATGGGGTCGATCAGCTCGCCGTAGCCGAGCCAGCGGTAGAACTGCTCGTAGACGGGGACCGTGATGTAGGTGGAGAACATCCCGCGCGCCAGCGGCTCGATCTGCTCGCGCTCGCCGGGGAGGCAGAAGAAGCGGCAGAGGAGGTCGAAGTCGGCGGCGGCGCCGTCGAGCTGGGCGACGACCTGGGGCAGGCCGCTCAGCGGCAGGAAGTTGGTGAAGGCGCCGTCGGCGCGCTCGACCGCCAGCCGCAGCATCTTGCCGCGCAGCGCCGCCAGCACGATCGGCACCGGCTCCGCCGGCGGCGTTTCGAGCTTGAAGCGAGTCTCGGTGCGCTCGCCGGCCAGCGCCGTTCGCAGGAACCCGAGCGACTCCTCGACCCGCGCCAGCGGTCGCGCGAAGGGGATCCCGTTCCAGCCTTCGACGATCCGGTCCGACGAAGCGCCGATCCCGAGCACGAAGCGCCCCGGGGCGGCGGAGGCGAGCGCCGCCGCCTCCATCGCGAGCAGCGCAGGGCCGCGCTGGAAGACGCCGACGATCCCGGTTCCGAGCCGCATCCGCTCGGTGTAGGCGGCGGCCAGGGAGAGCGGCGTGAAGCCGTCGGGGCCGGCGGTCTCGCCGGTCCAGAGGTCGGTGTAGCCAAGCGCCTCGGCCCGCACCACGTGCTCCCGCTGCTCGGCCAGGGAAACCCCCGGCAGCGGCAACGTCAGACCCCAGCGACCCGTCACGCGCTGACCCTATAGCCTCCCGCCGGCATGGCAGCCGGCCCCCCGCAGGCAAAGCCCGATCGCAACCTGGCGCTGGAGCTCGTCCGCGTCACCGAGGCGGCGGCGCTCGCCGCCGCTCGCTGGGTCGGGCGCGGCGACAAGATCGCCGCCGACGGCGCCGCGGTCGACGCGATGCGGTTCGTCCTCGACTCGGTCGCGATGGACGGCACCGTGGTGATCGGCGAGGGCGAGAAGGACGAAGCGCCGATGCTCTTCAACGGCGAGCGGATCGGCGACGGCACGCCGCCCGTCGTCGACATCGCCGTCGACCCGCTCGAGGGGACCCGGCTCTGCGCGCTGGGGATGCCGAGCGCGCTGGCGGTGATCGCGCTCGCCGAGCGCGGCTCGATGTTCGATCCCGGCCCCTGCGTCTACATGGAAAAGATCGCCGGCGCTGAAGAGATCGCCGACCTGCTCGACCTCGACCGGCCGCTGCCGGAGACGCTGAAGCTGATCGCCGAGCGCAAGGGGGGCAGCGTCGGCGACGTGATCGTCGTCATGCTCGACCGGCCCCGCCACGAGGAGGCGATCCGCGAGGTCCGCGAGGCCGGCGCCCGGATCCGGCTGATCACCGACGGCGACGTCTCGGCGGCACTGCTGGCGGTCTCCGAACGCTCCCCGGTAGACCTCCTCTGGGGGATCGGCGGCACCCCCGAGGGGGTGCTCTCGGCGGCAGCGCTGAAGTCGATGGGAGGCCAGCTGCTGGGGCGGCTGTGGCCGCGCAACGACGAGGAGCGCAGCGCCGCGATCGACGCCGGCTACGACCTCGACCGCGTCCTCACAGCCGATGACCTCTGCTCCGGCGAGGACGTCTTCTTCTCCGCCACCGGGGTCACCGACGGCGACGTCCTCCAGGGCGTCCGCTACCGCGGCAAAGGCGCGACCACGGAATCGCTGGTGATGCGCTCGCGCTCGGGCACGGTGCGCCGGATCCAGGCGACCCACGATCGGGCCAAGCTGAGCGAGATCTCCGGCGGCGTCGCCGACCGCTTCGGCTGAGGCGACCGCGGCTGGGCGGCTCAGCCCGCCGCCGCCTCCTCGGCCGCCGCTTCGCCGACGAAGGGGACCAGCAGCTCGTAGGTCAGTTCCGGGACCAGCTGCGGCAGCTCGGAGGCGCGGCCGACCAGAACCTCCTCGTAGGTGCGGGCGGCGACGGCGCCGACCGCGAGGCTGGTCGGGCGCACCGGGACGCCGTCGCCCGGGTCCTCGTCGAGGCCTTCCTCGAGCAGCGCGACGAAGCGGTTGAAGCCCTGCTGGAAGCGCTCGCGGGCGGGCGCCCCGATGGCGAACAGCTCGACCAGCATGAAGCGCGCCACCGGCGGCCGCTCGGCGAAGAAGGCGAGCGCTGTCGCCACCGCCTCGCGAGCCCGTTCGGGCCACGGTGCCGGCCCCAGGTAGGCGATCCGGATCCGCGCCTCGAGCTCGTCGACCAGGCGGTCGTGGGCGACGAGCGTGCAGTCCCGCTTGTCGGTGAAGAGTTCGTAGAAGGTCTCGCGGCCGACCCCGGCCCGCTCGAGGACGTCGCCGACCGTCGTCGCCTCGTAGCCCTTGGCGGCGGTCACCTCGACCACCGCCGCTTCGAGCCGGGTGCGCTGCGAGCTGGTCACCACCTCGCGCGGGAGCCCGTGGCGACCACGGGGCAGCCGGCCGCGCGGCGGCTCGCTCACCCAGCCGCTCCGGCCAGCGGCTCGAGGCAGGCTCGCGCCTCCTCGATCGCCGCGTCGTGGCCGGCGAAGGGGGCGACCGCGAGGTAGACGATTTCCGGCAGCAGCTCCGGCAGCCGCGCGGCCCCGCCGGCGGTGACTCGGTCGAGGATCAGCAGCTGGGCGCGCCCGAAGGCGAGCCAGGGGTCGAGCCGGGTGGGGCCCTGCTCGTCCTCCCAGAGTGCGGCGACGGCGGGCACCACGAGGTCGCGGTAGCGCTCGATCACCGCCGGCTCGACCGCGACCGCCTCGCCGACGAGGAGGTGGGCGAGCTGCGGGCGCTCGGCCAGCGCCTCCAGCACCGCGGAGGTCGCGTTGCGGAGCGCCGCGGTCCCAGGTTCCGACGCCGCGCAGGCCGTGACCGCGGCGATCCGCAGCTCCTCGATGCAGTAATCGAGCGCCGCCTCGAAGCAGGCCAGCTTGTCGTCGAACTCGCGGTAGAAGGTGGTGCGGGAGATGTGGGCGCGGGAGACGAGGTCGCCGATCGTCGTCGCCGCGTAGGTCCGCTCGGCGCAGCTGGCGACCATCGCGGCGACGATGCGCCGCCGCTGGTCGCTCCCGCCTCGCGACTGTCCTGGAACCGACTCGATCATCCGCCTCCTCCCGCCGCGGCGCCCGGATGGTTGCCGCGGCATCAGTTTGGGGGGAACTGTCCGACCGCTACAAGGGAATATGACAGTTTCTATTGCCTGGGAGGCGCGACGTCATCCGGCGGCCCCTGGCAGGGGCCGCGGCCGGGCCCGTAGGGCATTTCGCCGGTGTCGTGGAGCTCGAACCGCAGCGAGTTGATCACCGCCCCCGCCATCAGCCCGAGGCTGAGCAGGTAGAACCAGAGCAGGGCGATGAGGATGAAGCCGAGGGTCGAGCCGAGGCGGGAGAGGCTGGAGATGTTCGCGAGGTAGATCGGGAAGAGCCAGTTGGCGAGGCCGGCGCCGACGGCGACGAACAGCGCCCCGGGCCAGACCGCGCGCCAGGGCATGTGGCCTTTCGGCACCGCCCAGTAGATGATCGAGCAGATCGCGAAGGTGACCAGCAGCGCGGCGGCGATCAGGAAGGCGGTGTCGATCGCCTTGATGTCGGAGAGGCCGAAGGGGAGCCGGTCGGTGCTGGCGACGAGGGCGCTCTCGACCGCCGGGGCGAAGATGCTGGCGCCGAAGAAGGCGACGACGACCAGCAGCATCGCGAAGGAGAAGCGCTTCTGCTCGACCCAGCCGCGGCACTCGACGTGGT
>JAFDWC010000137.1 GCA_018268655.1 Actinomycetota bacterium | reverse complement strand
GTCCTCGCGGCGCGCTTCCACGACAGCGGATACATCGAATCGACGCCGTTCTTCTTCAAGGGAGGCGCCGCCGCGGACGAAGTCGCGGTGTCTTCCCCCACCGCCGCCGGCGGCAGCCTCTCGGGGCCCAGCACGCTGGTGGCCGAACGCAGGGTCAACCTCGAAGCCGTGCTCGAGCCCGACGAAGACCACGACGGTTACGGCGACGTCTCGCAGGACCTCTGCCCCGGCTCGCCGATCGCGACCTCGGCCTGCTCGGGCTCGCTCTTCGGCAGCGACCTGCAGGGTGAACGCTCGGCCGCGCCGCCCTCCTGCGCCTGCCTGTACGTGCAGACCACCCTCGGCGGCGGCTCGACCGCGACGACCGTGCCCGGGGTGATCGTCCGCTGGCGGGTTCTCAACGGCGGCAGCGGCACTTACCGGGTCATGGTGGTGACCGACTATCCGGAAGGAAGCGGCGGGCAATACCACGCCTACCACGTGCTCGGCCGGAGCGAAGCGGGGAACGTAACCGCACCCGCCGACCCGGCGTTCCCGAAGATCTCCAGCTTCGCGACCAGGCTGCCGATCCCGGCGGGCGCCTACGTCGGGATCACGGTGCCGGGGAACACCGTCCCCGGCTTCCAGTCGAGCGGTGGCCAGGCGACCTACTCGCGGACGGAAGCGCCGATCCCCGGCGTCAGCGGCGTCGTCGGCGAATCCCACAACGGCGCCGTCCTCTACGACGCCGACATCGAGCCCGACGTCGACGGCGACGGTTACGGCGACGTCACCCAGGACTCGTGCCCGAGCTCGGCCTTGGTTCACGAAGGACCGTGCCCGGCGGCGCCCGGCGGCGCGACCGGGAACCCCGCCCCTCCTGCGCCCCACCCGAAACCGCTCCCGACGATCCGGTCGCTGACGGTGAAGCCGAAGAGCTTCCGCGCCAAGCCGCTCGGCAAGAGCCCGGCGGACGCTGCCGGGGGTACCAAGATCAAGCTCTCCCTCAGCTCGGCCGCGACCGTGACCATGAAGATCGAAGCGCGGCACGGCCACCGCTTCGGGGTCGTCACCCGCCTGCTCGAGAAGCTGCCCGCCGGTCGCGCCGCGGTCGCCTTCAGCGGCCAGTACCGCCACGCCGGCAAGCTCTCCGACCTGGCGCCCGGTAGCTACCGCCTCACCGCCAGCGCCAAGAGCGGCGCCGGCACCGGGCCGGCGAAGCGCACCACCTTCAACGTCCTTCCGCCTCGCTGAGGCGCCGGCCACCGCGGATTCCCTCCGGCAAGCGGATCCCCGGGCTGTATCGTCGCGCCGTGGAGCTGACGATCGCCGACGCCGGGCGGGGCTTGAGGGCCGGCACCTTCTCCGCGACCGAGCTGCTGACGGAGGTGACGCGCCTCGGCGATCGCCTCGACGGGACGCTCAACGTCTACGTGGCCCGGTTCGACGAGTCGGCGCGGCGGGCCGCGGCGGCCGCCGATCGCGAGCTCGCCGCGGGCCTCGATCGCGGCCCGCTGCACGGGATCCCGGTCGGCGTCAAGGACCTGATCTTCACCCGCGAGGGGCCCACCCTCGCGGGCACGGACGTCCGCAACCCGGCCTGGCAGCGGCCGACCGACGCGGCCGTCGTCTCCAACCTGCGCGCCGCGGGGGCGGTGATCACCGGCAAGACGACGACCGCCGAGCTCGCGGTCGGCACTCCGGAGGCCGGCCGGCTCGAGCGCGAGAGCCGCAATCCGTGGGATGCGGACCGCTGGGCCGGCGGCTCCAGCGCCGGCAGCGGCGCGGGCGTCGCCGCCGGGATGTTCGCCGCCGGGATCGGCAGCGACACCGGCGGCAGCATCCGCCTGCCGGCGGCGTACTGCGGAATCGTCGGGCTGCGGCCGACCTTCGGGCTGGTCCCGCGCGCGGGAACGATCGCCCTCAGCCCGAGCCTCGACGTGGTCGGACCGCTGACCCGCACGGCGGCCGACTCGGCGGTGGTGCTGCGGGCGCTGGCGGGCGCGGACGGCGCCGATCGCGCCGGTGACCTCTCGCGGGAGCTCGGCCGGTCGCTGCGCGGCCTCCGCCTCGGGGTGGAGCGGGTCCCCGAGGCGGGATCGGAGATGGCTGCCTGCCTCGACGCCGCCGTCGAGGAGCTCGCCGGCGCCGGCGCCGAGGTCCGGGAGGTCGAGCTGCCCCACTACGAGCCGGCCGTCAGCGCGGTGCTGGTGACGCTGTTCGCCGAGGGCTTCGCCGAGCACACGGTCGCGCTGCGCGAGCAGTGGAGTTCGTTCGGCGTCTCGACCCGCAGGATCCTGGCCCAGGGCGCCCTGCTGAGCGCCGCCGACTACGTCAACGCACGGAAGGCGAGGGGCGCCGTCCGCCGCCTGGTGATCGACCTCTACCGAGACCTCGACGTGATCGTCTCCGCGACCGCGATCGCCGAGGCCCCGCCGCTCGACGCGATCGACCTCGACGACCTCACGGCGACGATCCGCACCGACTACTGGAGCGCGATCGGGAACCCGGTGATCTCGGTCCCGATCGGCTTCGGCGATCGCGACATGCCGTTGGGGATGCAGATCGCCGGGCGGCCGTTCGAGGACGCGACGGTGCTCGGGGTGGCCGACGCCTACCAGCAGCTGACCGATTGGCACCAACGGGTCCCGCCGATGGTCGCCGCGGAGCGCGGCCGTGCCTGAGCGCGAGCTGGAGATCGTCGCCGCCGCACTCCGCGCGGCCGGCCTGGCGCCGCCGCCCGAGGACATCGGTGCGCTCGCCGGCGCCTACCCCGAGCTGCGGGCGCTGGTCGCCCGCCTCGGCGAGCTGGAGGAGGTCGACGACGAGCCCAGCCCCGAAAGCGGGTAACCCCCGGCGGCGTATCCTCCGCTGGGTGAGCGCGTTCGTCCTACGGTTGATGGCGCCTCGTCCCACCTTCGCCCTCGACATGAGCGACGAGGAGCGGGAGATCATGAGGCGTCACGCGGCCCATTGGCAGCCGTACATCGAATCGGGACAGATGGTCTTCTTCGGCCCGGTGATCGACGAGACCGGCTCCTGGGGGCTGGCGATCGTCGAAGTCGACGAGGAGGAGGAGCTGCGCGCCTTCGCCGCCGAGGATCCGGTGGTGACGAGCGGCACCGCCGAGTTCCAGATCGGGCGGATGCTCCAAGGGTTCGTCCGACCTCGCTGAGTCCGCCTAGCAGCTGAGCGCGCGGAAGCTGAAACCGTCGAGGCCGAAGACAGACGTTCCGCCGGCCTGGCTCGTCGGCTCCACCCAACCTGCTTTGTTGACCGTCAGATTGCCCGCTTCGGGACCGGCGACCGCGATCGCACCGAACGCTTCCTGCGTCGGGGCGTCCGCCGGCGGCAGCCGAAAGGCGACGTGCTGGCTTTCTCCCTCGATCGCTCCGAGCAGATGGACGACGCACTCGCGGTCCTTGTAGAAGCCCGCCGGGCTGCCGCCCGGGGCGACGACGAAGCCGTTTTCGAAGGGCGGCTCGCCGGCGCCGCCGACGAGATGAATCGGTTCGGGCGGGATCAGCGCCGCCGCCACCGCGGCGCTGTTCGCTCGTTCGGCGAGGCCCGCGGTGGTGGCGCGGCCGGCCGATTCGGCGCTCGCCGCGTGCCGCGCCGAGGGCACCGTGCCGAGCGTCGAGAGCTTGATCTTCGCGCCGGTCACCGCCCCGTTCTTGATCTTCGCGTTGGTGACCGCGTTGCGGCGCAGCTGCCGCGGGCCGACGCTGTTCTGCGCCAGGTGGGTCGCGGCGAACGCCGAGGCCCCGCCGACCGCGATCACCAGCGCCACGGTCGAGACGACGTTGGCGTAGGTGAGGCGCGGCCGCACTCGTTTCATCGGGGAGCCGCTCAGGGAAGAGGCTGCCAGTCGGGGTGGGAGCCGCCGACGCTGGTCTTGGTCAGCGTCACCACCTTGCCCGTCCGCAGCGAGACCTTGTCGAGCTTCTGGGCGTCGTTGAAGCCGGGGCCGTTGCTGATGCTCTCCTCGAGCGCGAAGGCGATCCAGCTGCCGTCCGGGGAGAAGGCCGGCGCGAGGGCGATCGCTTCAGCGAAGTGGCCGCTCTTCAGGTGGGTGAGCTGGCGTGGCCCACCGCCGGCAGCGCCGATCAGGTAGATCTGGCCGCGGAAGGAGTAGGCGATGCGGTTGCTGGTCGGCGACACGGCCGGGTCCCAGCCGGGGGTCAGCTTCTTCAGGTGGGTGCCGTTCGGGCGCATCGTGTAGAGCTCGCCCTCGCGGTCGAAGACGACGAAGCGGCCGTTGGGCGCGGCGGCCGGGTGGCTGTCGCTGGTTTCGTGGCGCTTCGGGGTCAGCTGCCGCAGGCCGCTGCCGTCGACGCCGATCGAGTAGATCTGGCTGTAGCCCTCGCCGCCGGAATCGCGGGAGAAGTAGATCCGCTTGCCGTCGGCGCTGAACGCCGCTTCCTCCTCGGACACCTTGGGCGTGCTGGTGATCGCGCGGACGCCGGTGCCGTCGCTGTTCATCACCATCAGGTCGCTCTGGATCCCGTCGCAGATGCTGAAGGCGATCAGCTGGCCGTTCGGCGAGTAGGAGGGGTCGACGCCTTTCGCCAGCCGCGTCCGCTGGCTGCCGTCGGCGCGGGCGGTGAAGATCGAGTCGTTTTCGCTGACGCAGTCTTCCTCCGACTCGCCGCCGCCGCTCTGCTGCGAGTTGTCGTAGGCGATCAGGCCGGGGTGGCCGGGGAAGGCGGCGTCAGCGGGGCCGGCGGCGAGGGCGACCAGGGCCGCCGCAGCCAGCCCGGCGAAGGCGAAGAGCGCGGCTGTGAGCGTCAGCCGCGGGCCCCGGGCACGCTCCCCAGAGACACAGTGCGGGGCGCTCGGCATCGCCGCCATAGAGCCCAACATAATGCGGCGCCGCACCCGCAAGGTTAAGAAATCCGTTCTGGACGAATTGACGATCGTCGCCGGGCCAGGCCGCCGCGAACGGGTTGGGAGCCGGGCGGCCGTCGGCTACGGTCCGAGGGCGATGGACACGAGCGTCGAGGCCGGTGGACGCGAGGTGCGGGTCAGCAGCGCCGACCGGGTGATCTTCCCGGCGACGGAGCGGACGCCGGCGCTGGCCAAGCTCGACGTCGTCGAGTACTACCTGGCGGTCGGCGACGGGATCATGCGGGCGCTGCGGCGCCGGCCGACGACACTCGAGCGCTGGCCGAAGGGTGTTCACCCGGGGATCGTGATCTCGACCCGGCAGAGTCGCGGGGGTGATGCGTTCTTCCAGAAGCGGGTGCCGAGGGGGGCGCCGGACTACGTGCGGACGGCGCGGATCGACTTCCCCTCCGGCCGCCACGCCGACGAGGTCTGCCCGACCGAGCTAGCGGTCGTCGCCTGGGCGGCCCAGATGGGGACGATCACCTTCCACCCCTGGCCGGTGCGCGAGTCCGACGTCGACCGCCCCGACGAGCTGCGGCTCGACCTCGACCCCCAGGAGGGGACCGACTTCGCCGACGCGGTCCGGGTTGCGGCCGAGGCCCGGCTGTTGCTGGACGACCTCGGCTACCGCGGCTTCCCGAAGACATCGGGCGGGCGCGGCGTCCATATATACGTGCGGATCGAACCGCGCTGGAGCTTCACCGAGGTCCGTCACGCGGCGATCGCCTTCGGGCGAGAGCTGGAGCGGCGGCTGCCGGGCGAGGTGACCACGAAGTGGTGGAAGGAGGAGCGCGGCGCGCGGATCTTCCTCGACTACAACCAGAACGCCCGCGACCGCACGATCGCCTCCGCCTACAGCGTGCGGCCGCGGCCCGGGGCACCGGTCTCGGCGCCGCTGCTCTGGGAGGAGCTGCCCGAGGTCGCGCCGGAGGACTTCACCGTCGCCACCGTGCCCGCCCGCTTCGCCGCGATCGGCGACCCGCACGCGGAGATCGACGAGGTCGCCCACACGCTGCAGCCGCTGCTCGACCTCTACGCCCGGGACGAGGCCGAGGGTGAGGGCGACATGCCCTACCCGCCCTCCTACCCGAAGATGGAGGGCGAGCCGAAGCGGGTCCAGCCCTCGCGCGATCGCGACCGGGACCGCCGCCGCTAGGACTCCGGTGACGTTGTCCCCGCTATGCGGGGACGACGGGCCGCTATTTGGACTGCGGCAGCTTGGCGGCGCCGCGCTTGGTGACCGGAGCCGAGGGCGGCGGCACGACCGGGCCGACATCGCCGTCGGGGGCCTGGTCGAGGTCGACGATCACCGGCGCGTGGTCGCTCGGGCCCTTGCCTTTGCGGGCCTTGCGGTCGACCCAGGCGGCGCGGACCCGGGCCGCGACCGGGGCACTGGCGAGGACCAGGTCGATCCGCATCCCGAGGTCGCGGTGGAACATGCCCGCGCGGTAGTCCCAGTAGGTGAAGACGCGCTCGTCGGGCCAGCGGTCGCGGACGACGTCGTGCAGGCCGACCGCCTGCAGCTCCGCCAGCGCCGCCCGCTCCGGGGCGGTGACGTGGGTCTCGCCGGCGTAGGCGTCGGGGTCGAAGACGTCGGCGTCGGTCGGGGCGATGTTCATATCGCCGCAGACCAGCGTCGCCTCCGGGCCGGCGGCGACGCTGTCGCGCAGCGCCGCCAGCCAGGCGAGCTTGTACTCGTAATGGTCGGAGCCGGGCTCGCGCCCGTTCGGCACGTAGACCGAGACGACGCGGACGCCGTCGCAGGTGGCAGCGACCGCCCGCGCCTCCGGGTGAGGGAAGCCCGGGGCGCCGGCGAGGCCGGGAACGACGTCATCCAGCCCGACCCGCGAGAGGATCGCGACGCCGTTCCAGCTCGCCTCGCCGTGGACGGCGGTCTCGTAGCCGCGGTCGGCGAGCTCGGCGCCGAGCAGATCGCCGAAGGCGCCGTCGGCGAGCTTGGTCTCCTGCAGGCAGACGACGTCGGGCCGCCGTTCGTCGAGCCAGGGCAGCAGCCGCGGCAGTCGTTGCTTGACCGAGTTGACGTTCCAGGTGGCGACCCTCACCGCACAGACGCTACTCGGCGCGGCGCATTTTGCGAGACTTCAGGCCGCTCCCGATTTGCCCCCGCCGTGAACGAGCACGCCAAGTTCGACAGCCCTCACTTCCGCCGCGTCATGGGGCACCTGCCGACCGGGGTCAGCATCGTCACCGGCCACGACGACAACGGCCCTTCCGGGCTCGCGGTCGGCTCCTTCATGTCGATCTCGCTGGAGCCGCCTCTGATCGCGATCAGCCCGGGGCTGACCTCGACCAGCTGGCCGGTGATCGAAGCAACCGGGCACTTCTGCGTCAACGTCCTCAGCGAACACCAGGCCGAGCTGGCGCGCCGCTTCGCCGTCTCCGGCGGCGACAAGTTCGCCGAGCTCGAGTGGCGCCACGGGCCGTCGGGATCGCCGATCCTCGGCGGGGTGATCGCCTGGATCGACTGCAAGGTCTCCTCCCAGCAGGTCGCCGGCGACCACTGGCTGGTGCTCGGCGAGGTGATCGAGCTCGACCTCGAGGCCGAGCACGAACCGCTGATCTTCCACCGCGGCGCCTTCGACCGCTTCCGCCCCAGCGAGAGCCCGGCTTAGCGGCGATTCGGCGAGGGATCTGGGCTTGGCGTGAGGGGCGTCGAATCGCCACCCTCCTTTGTCTAAAGCTGACAAGGGACGAAGGTCTGTCTAGAAGCCATCAGGGACGAAGGGTCTGCAGTGAGCTGTTCCTTATGTCGGAATCGCATACATA
>JAFDWC010000136.1 GCA_018268655.1 Actinomycetota bacterium | reverse complement strand
GGTCGGACCGCTGGAGAGGCCGAGGTTCTCGACGATGCCGAGGATCGGGTCGTCGGCGTAGGTGCTGCCGAGCGCGGTCGTGTAGTGGCCGGAGGCGTCGTGGACGACCGGCATCGCCGACAGCGCGACGACCGGGATCAGCAGGTACAGGCCGAGCACCGCGGCGACCACGAAGCCGACCGCGCGCGGGATCGTCCGCGCCGCGTCCTTCGCCTCCTCGGCCATGTTGGAGATCGTCTCGATCCCCGTGTAGGCGATCATCCCGACCGCGATCCCGAGCGCGAAGTCGCTCCAGGTAGGGGCGACCCCGAGGTGGATGTTGTCGATCAGGACTTCGGGGCTGAAGACGAGGACGAGTCCGATCCCGACCAGGACGATCTGGGTCGCGACGTCGGCGACGGCGAGGATCAGGTTCAGTTTCGAGGACTCTTCGGTGCCGCGGACGTTGAGCAGGGCGAGGCCGACGACGAGGGCGATGCCACCGACCACGTCGCCCGGGCTGTGCCCCAGCCAGGGCCAGAAGACGGCCAGGTAGTGGGGCACGAAGAAGGCCGAGATCGCGACCGTGATCGTGTAGTTGAGCATCTGCCCCCAGGCGGCGATGAAGCTGACCATCTCGTTGAAGGCGTGGCGGGCGAAGCTCGAGGAGCCGCCGGCCTCGGGGAACATCACCGTCGCCTCGGCGTAGGTGGCGGCGGTGGCGGCGAAGATCAGCCCGGAGATGATGAAGGCGACCGGGGTCAGGCCGAGCGCGAAGGCGGCGGTGACGCCGAGGGCGTAGTAGATCGAGGAGCCGACGTTCCCGTAGGCGGCGGAGAACAGCGCCCCGACGCCGTGGACGCGGCTCAGCGACTCGTCTCTTGGGATTCGCTGGGCCATTCAGAAGAGGGTGATTTTCAAGCGGTGAGACTCACCTGGGCCGAATATACGCCCGCCGTCAGCCGCGCCGCAGGTGGGCGCGGGTCAGCTCACCGGGGGCTTTGACCCCGCACAGCGCCAGCGCGAGCTCGAGCTCGGCGGTGAGCAGGTCGAGCACCTTCCTCACGCCCTCCTCGCCTTCCAGGGTCAGCCCCCAGAGGGCGGGGCGGCCGATCAGGACGGCGTCGGCGCCGAGCGCGAGGGCGAGGGCGACGTCGACGCCGCGACGGATGCCGCCGTCGACCAGGACCGGGACCCGGCCGTCGACCGCGTCGACCACGCCGGCGAGCGCCTCGGCGGTCGCCAGCGAGCGGTCGAGCTGGCGGCCGCCGTGGTTGGAGACGACGACGCCGCCGGCGCCGCGCTCGACCGCCAGCGCCGCGTCCTCGGCCGCCACCACGCCCTTGATCAGGACCGGGACGCCGGTCTCGGCGACGAGGTCGCCGAGGTCGTCCCAGTCGAGCGAGCGATCCATCAGGTCGAAGGTCTGCGTAATCGTGTACTCGCGGCCGGGGCCGCAGGCGGCGTCGAGGCTGGGGACGCGGAGATCGGCGGGGACGACGAAGCCGGTGCGGAGGTCGCGCTCGCGGTTGCCGGCGGGCGGCGCGTCGACGGTGAGGACGATCGCCTCGTAGCCGGCGGCGAGCGCGTGTTCCCACAGCGCCCGCGTCACGCCTTTGTCCTCGAAGCAGTAGATCTGTGCCCAGCGGCGCCCGGCGGGGGCGCCGGCGGCGATGTCCGGTGGCGCGATCGTGGCCAGGGTCGAGTGGATGAAGGCGGTCCCAGCCGCGGCCGCCGCCCGGGCCGTCGCCAGCTCGCCGTCGGGGTGCAGCAATCGCTGGAAGGCGGTGGGCGCGACCAGGATCGGGGCATCGACCGGAGCGCCGAGCACCTCGGTCCGCGTCGTCACCGCGGAGACGTCGGTGAGCACCCGTGGCACCAGCCGCCAGCGCCGCCACGCTTCCCGGTTCTCCCGCAGCGTCTCCTCGTCGCCGGCCCCGCCCGCGAAGTAGCCGAGAACCCCCGGCTCTAGCCGCTCCGCGGCAAGCCGTTCGGCGTCCTCGACGTTGAACCAGGTCTCAGGCACCGGGCGAGACTAGTGACTGCTACCGATCCGCGCGCGACTGGGGGCGCGCCGCGGGCCCCGAGGACGCAGGGCGCCACCAGCGCAACGAGTGCGATGGCGCGCTCCGCGGTTAGCGTGTCTCCGGTGAGCGCTGGGCGGAAGCCGACGCGAGGGCAGGTCCGGCGGCGGCGGGGACTGGCCGTGGCACTCTTCGCGGTCATGCTCGCGGCCATCGCCTATGTCGTCCTGGCGGCCACCCTGCTGGCCCCCGCCGACCCGCACGGGGCCCGGGTCGAGCAGCTGACCATCCACAGCCAGGCGGTCGGCCGCGACCTCGGCGTCGAGGTGATGGTGCCGGCGCGGCTGTCGGAGCCGCGTGGGAAGCGGCCGCTGCTGGTCTTCCTCCACGGCCGCGGCGGCTCCGAGGACACCTTCACCGAAGACGAGGCGGTCTACGCGGGGCTGGCCAAGCTAGGCGGGCAGGCGCCGATCGTCGCCTTCCCCGACGGCGGCGACCACAGCTACTGGCACGACCGCGCCGAAGGCGACTGGGGCCGCTACGTGATGCGCGAAGTGATCCCGGCGGTCGAACGCCGCTTCGGGACCGACCGGCACCGGATCGCGATCGGCGGCATCTCGATGGGCGGCTTCGGCGCCTACGACCTCGCCCTCCACCACCCGCGCCGCTTCTGCGCCGTCGGCGGCCACTCGCCGGCGCTCTGGTTCCACGCCGGCGAAACCGCGCCGGGAGCCTTCGACGGCCCGGCCGACTTCGCCCGCAACGACGTCGTCGGCACGGTCGAGGCCAACCCCGACGCCTTCGGCTCGATGCGGGTCTGGAACGACTACGGCAGCGAAGACCCGTTCCGCGTCTACGACGAAGGCTTCGTCGCGGCGATGAAGCGGGGCGGCGCCGACTTCACCACCCATTCCTGGCCCGGCGGCCACGACAGCACATACTGGGACGCCCACTGGGCCCAGTATCTGCGCTTCTACGCCAACTCCCTCGCCCACTGCGGCTGACCGCTCCACGCGTTGCAAGGGTTTCACCCGCCATAGGGGGCGAAAGTGCTGCAGCGCGTCGGCCGGGTGCGAGGCGCGACGGTCAGCGGCCGGGCGAGCCGGCCGGCGGGGTCCCCGGCGGCGGCGCCGGCCCCCAGCTTTCGCGCCCGTCGGCGGTCTGGATCGGGATCTTCGGTCCCGCCATCGCCGGCGTGTCGAGGGTGACGTCGGCGATCGCCTTCACCCGCGAGAGGACCTCGCGGACCGCGCTCTTGTCGCCCTGGAAGCCCCACTGGTGGAAGTCGGCGCTGAGACCGGTGGCGTGGATCCCCGCTTCTTCGGCGAGGAACAGCGCCCGGGGCATGTGGAAGCCGTTGGTCACCACCACCGCGTTCCTGACGTCGAAGATCGAGCGCGCCCGCACCATCGTCGCCCAGGTGTCGAAGCCGGCGTGGTCCTCGAACACGTCCCGGGGCGGCACCCCGTCGGCGACGAGCGCCTTGCGCATCGTGTCCGGCTCGTCGTAGGACCAGCTCTGGTGGTCGCCGGAGACGAGGATCTTCCCGACCTTCCCCGAGTGCCACAGCCGCGCCGCCTGCTTCACCCGGTCCGCCAGCATAGGGCTCATCCTCCCGTTCGGCTCGACCAACGCCCCCGGCACGATCGCCACTTCCGCCGCCGGCACATCCGCGATCTCCGAGGTCGAGTTCCCATCCTCCCGCACGAGGATGTATGCGTTGGCTCCCACCACCAGCAGCACCAGCGCCACGAACCCCGAGGTCAGCGTCCAACTAGCCCTCGGCCACCGCCGCCACGGATAACCAATCGTCCGAACAACCCCGCGCATTCAAGAAAACGCTACCAACCGACCCACCCGAAACCCTCGTCCCTCACGTCCCGAGCAACCCCCACCCCCTCGCGCGGGGCGGTCACTCGGGGCAGACCGCGGCACCGTCGGGCGAGCGAAAAGCGAGCCAGGCAAGGACGCAGCCCACTCGAATAGCAGAGCTATTCGAGTGGGCGAGGACACCGCCTGGCGCCGCTTTGCAGCCGCCAGACGGTGCCGCGGGCAACCCGAGGGGCCGCCCCGCGCTACTAAAAGTGAACGATCGGGATGATCAAGATGGCCACGATGTTCGCAACCTTGATCATCGGGTTGATCGCCGGGCCGGCCGTGTCCTTGTAGGGATCGCCGACGGTGTCGCCGGTTACCGAGGCCGCGTGGGCTTCGGAGCCTTTGCCGCCGTGCTCGCCGTCCTCGATCAGCTTCTTCGCGTTGTCCCAGGCACCGCCGCCGGCGGTCATCGAGATCGCCGCGAAGAGGCCGACGACGATGACGCCGATCAGCAGGCCGCCTAGCGCGTCGACGCTGAGGAGGCCGACGACCACGGGGACGACGATCGGGATCAGCGCCGGCAGGATCATCTCCTTCTGCGCCGCCGCGGTGACGATCGCGACCGTCTTCCCGTACTCGGGTTTCTCGGTCCCCTCCATGATCCCGGGGTGCTCGCGGAACTGTTTGCGCACCTCCTCGACCACCTGGCCTCCGGCGCGGCCGACCGCCTCGATCGCGAAGGCCACGAACAGGTAGACCATCATGCCGCCGATGATCAGCCCGATCAGCACGTCAGGGCTGGTCAGGTGGAATAACGAGTTGAGGTCGAACCCCTGTGGGGCTTCGTCCGCCAATTCGCTGCGGAAGGCCGCGAACAGCACCAGCGCCGCCAGCGCCGCGGAGCCGATCGCGTAGCCCTTGGTCACCGCCTTGGTCGTGTTGCCGACCGCGTCGAGCGGGTCGGTGACGTTGCGGACGTCCTCCGGCAGGTCCGCCATCTCGGCGATTCCACCGGCGTTGTCGGTGATCGGCCCGAAGGCGTCGAGGGCGACGATCAGACCGCAGAGCGAGAGCTGGGCGACGACGGCGATGCCGATGCCGTAGATCCCCGCGAGCTGGTTGGCGGCGAGGATCGCGAGGGCGATCACGAGCGCCGGCGCCGCCGTCGACTGGAAGCCCTGGGCGAGCCCGGCGATGATGTTCGTCGCGTGCCCGGTCTCCGAGGCGCGGGCGATCATCTTCACCGGCCGGAACCGGGTCGACGTATAAAATTCGGTGATCCCGAAGAGGAGCGCGGTGACCGCGATCCCGATCACGGCGCAGAGCCAGAGGTCGGTGACGCTGACCGACTTCGCGGCCGCGTCGGCGAAGCCGAGGCGGAGCGGGTCGCTCATCAGCCAATCGGTGATCGGGTAGAACGCCGCGATCGAGAGGATCCCGGAGATCAGCAGCCCGACGTAGAGGGCGCCCTCGACCCGGTCCGACTTGGTCCGCACGCAGAGGGCGCCGATGATCGAGGCGATGATCGCGATGCCGCCCAGGACCAGCGGGTAGATCGCGACCTCGCGGGCGTAGTCGGAGGTGAAGGTGAGGACGCCGAGCAGCATCACGGCGACGGTCGTCACCGCGTAGGTCTCGAACAGGTCGGCGGCCATGCCGGCGCAGTCGCCGACGTTGTCGCCGACGTTGTCGGCGATCACGGCCGGGTTGCGGGGGTCGTCCTCGGGGATCCCCGCCTCGACCTTGCCGACCAGGTCGGCGCCGACGTCAGCGGCCTTGGTGAAGATGCCGCCGCCGAGCCGGGCGAAGACGGAGATCAACGAGCCGCCGAAGCCGAGCCCGATCAGCGCGTCGACCGCCTCCTTGTCGGTGCTGCCGGTGATGACGAGGATCCCGTAGTAGCCGGCGACCCCGAGCAGGGCCAGGCCGACGACCAGCAGGCCGGTGACGGAGCCGCCTTTGAAGGCGACGTCGAGCGCCGGCGGGACGCCGCCGCGCGCCGCCTCGGCGACGCGGGCGTTGGCGCGGACCGAGACGTTCATGCCGATGAACCCGGTCGAGCCCGAGAGCGCGGCGCCGATCAGGAAGCCGATCGCAGTCTTGTAGTCCTGCAGGATCAGCAGCACGATCGCGATCGGCACCGCGACCGCGGCGATGATCGTGTACTGGCGGTTGAGGTAGGCCTGCGCCCCCTCCTGCACCGCGCCAGAGATTTCCTGCATGCGATCGTTGCCCGCAGACTTGCTGAGCAGACGCTGGGTGACTAGAAGTCCGTAGACCACGGCCGCACCGGCGCAAACAAGTGCGACGACTACCCCGTAGTCCCTCAAGAAGCTGGTCAAGTTACTTTCCTCCGGTGGGTTTAGCGGGCGCGAGTCTATATAGGCCGTCGGCTGTTCCGCTCTGCGCCGCCGAAACTGGCTCGTCAGCCAGGCCCGGAGAGTGCTACGCGGGCTGCTCGACGCCGGCGTAGGTCCGAGCCGTCTCGGCCACCGCCTGGCGCTGGATCTCGTCCAGCGAGGCGCCGCCCCGCAGCGCCTCGCGCATCCGCTCGGCCCCGTTCCGAGCCGGCAGCTCGACCTCGATCCCGAGCTGCGAGCGGGCCGGCTCGGTCCAGGCCAGCACCGAGTCGAGCAGCGCCCGCGTCTCGACCTCCACCCCGCGCCGGAAGTCGATCATCTTCCCCGCCGCGCCATAGCGGATCGCACGCCACAGGTTCTCCTCGATCTCGCGGTCGCCGAGCGGCCCGCCGCCCCCGTCGTAGCCCTGCTCGTCGTAGTCGAGCGCGGTCTGGGCGACGCAGGCAGCGATCAACCCGGCCAGCCCGGTCGCCTCCTCGCCGCGGGTCTGGGCGTCGCAGATCCTCACCTCGACGGTGCCGAAGCTGTGGTGCGGCCGCACGCTCCACCAGAGCTGGGTCGACTCGACGACGCTGTCGGTCCGCAGCAGCAGGTCGACGAAGTCGGAGTAGGTGGCCCAGTCGTGGAACCGGGACGGCACGCCGCAGCGGGGAAAGGTACGGGTGAAGATCTCGCTGCGGACCGAGTGCAGGCCGGTGTCGCGGCCGTCGAGGAAGGGCGAGTTGGCGGAGACCGCGAGCAGCAGCGGCAGCAGCTCTCGCATCCAGTCGCAGACGGCGATCGCGCGGTCGGCGCCGCGGATGCCGACGTGGACGTGCAGGCTCCAGGTGTTGTTGCGCTGGGCAACCCAGCCGAGTTCTTGGCGCAGGCGGTTGTAGTGCTCGGTGTCGATGATCCGCTGGTCGAGGTAGTTGGCCCAGGGATGGGTGCCGGTGGCGCCGAGCGCCAGCCCCATCTCGGCGACCAGCGCGAACAGGCGCCGCCGCCGCTCGCCCTGGCGCGCGACCGCGTCGGCGAAGCTCTCGCCGCGGCCGGAGCGGATCTCGATCTCCGCCGCGATCAGCTCCCCCGCCGCCGACTCCGCCAGCACCTCGTCGCGCTGGCAGGCCGCGTAGAGGTCCTCGAAGCGGTGCGCGAGGTCGAGCGAGCCCGGGTCGAGGATCGCGAACTCCTCCTCGAGCCCGATCGTGAAGTCGGTCGAAGCCTCGAAGGTCTCGCGGGCGCCGTCGAGGTCCACGGAACGGATCAGGCCTCTAGGCCAGGTAGAAGTAGAGCGCGTAGAGCAGGTCCACAGCCGGGCTCGAGGTGTGGACGGTGACCTCCGGCGGCACCTGAAGCAGCTGCTCGGAGTAGTTGAAGATGATCTTGACGCCGGCCTTGACCAGGCGGTCGGCGGCCTCCTGGGCGGCGTCGGCCGGAACCGCCAGGACCCCGACCACGACCTCCTCGTCGCGGACGACCGCCTCGAGGTCGCCGAGCTCGCGCACGGTCAGCTCGCCGATCTCGGTCCCCACCACTTCCGGGTTGACGTCGAAGACGGCGACCACCTGGAAGCCGTGGTCGGCGAAGATCGCCGAGGAGGC
>JAFDWC010000135.1 GCA_018268655.1 Actinomycetota bacterium | reverse complement strand
GGACCCTCCCTCGCACCAGCCCCGATCCCGCGCAGCGCTCCACACACAGGGACCGGCCGCCCGCCGCCGAAGGAGGGTTATGTGAACGCGCCCGCATCGGTCCCGCCGCGGAAGGAGGTCCGTCCGCCGCTGCCGCGGGGGCCCTTCCTGGTGGTCGGGCTGGCGCGATCGGGGCAGGCGGCGGCGCGGTTGCTGGCGACTCGGGGCGAGGACGTGCGGGCGGTCGATTCGGCTCATCCCGAGGGTGCGGCAGGGTTATCGGCCCACGGCGTCGAAGTCCACCTGGATACGGATGGACTTGCACAGCTCGAGGGCACTCACACCGTCGTCAAGAGCCCGGGGGTTCCCCGGGAGGCGGCGGTGATCGCGGCGGCTCTGGAGCGGGGGATCGAGGTGACGGGCGAGCTCGAGCTGGCCTGGCGGGTGCTGCCCAACCGGACCATCGCGGTGACCGGCACCAACGGCAAGACGACCACGGTCGAGCTGCTAGGTCACCTCTACCGCAGCGCCGGCGAGCCGGTCGCGGTCGCCGGCAACGTCGGTACGCCGCTGGCCAGCCTCGTCGGTTCGATCGAGCCCGACGCGACCGTCGTCTGTGAGGCCTCGAGCTTCCAGCTCGAAGACACCGACCTGTTCGCGCCCGAGTGCGCCGTCTTCCTCAACCTCGCCGCAGACCACCTCGACCGCCATGGCAGCCTCGACGCCTACCTCGACGCCAAGCTGAAGATCTTCGCCAACCAGGGCAACGACGACGTCGCCGTCTTCAACGAAGACGAGCCGGCGCTGGCCGGGGTCGACCTCGGCGGCTGCGCGCGGCGGGTCGGCTTCTGCGTCGGGGCCGGGCCCGACTGCGAGGTCGCCGTGGCCGAGGGGACGATCTTCTACGACGGTGAGCCGCTGCTGCCCGTCTCCGAGCTCGGCCTGTTTGGAGAGCACAACGTCGCCAATGCGATGGCCGCCGCCGCGGCGGCGCTCTCGATGGGGATCGATCGCGAAGCGGCGCGCGAAGGGCTGCGCAGCTTTGCCGGGGTGCCCCACCGGCTCGAGCTGGTGGCCGAGATCGATGGGGTGAGGTTCGTCAACGACTCGAAGGCGACCAACGTCGCCTCGGCGACGGTCGGCCTCCGCGCCTTCGCCGGCGGCGTCCACGCGATCCTCGGCGGCAGCGACAAGGGCGAGCCGTTCGTGCCTCTGCTCGAGCCGCTGCGCGAGCGCGCCGTCGCCGCCTACCTCCTCGGCGCCACCGCCGACCGGCTGGCGACCGAGCTGGCGCCGGCCGTCGCGACCGGGGTCGCGCTGCATCGCTGCGCCGACCTCGAGGACGCGGTTCGTCGAGCCGCCGCCGCGGCCGCGCCGGGCGAGGTCGTCCTGCTCTCGCCGGCCTGCGCCAGCTTCGACGCCTTCGCCAACTTCGAAGCCCGAGGCGAGCGCTTCCGCGCGATCGTCGCGGCGCTGGAGGGCGGCAAGTGAGCAGCGACGCGCTCGGGCTCGGCCGCTTCGGGCTCGGCGCCGGCAGGGCTTCGAAGTCCAAGGGCGGCAAGGCGAAGGCCAAGCGCCGGGCCCGCGGCAAAGCGGTCTCGACCGAGTACAACATGCTGCTGACCGCGACCCTGTGCCTGCTGGCGCTCGGTGCGGTGATGGTCTTCTCCGCCTCCTCGACGACCAAAATCCTCCAGAACGGGGGCCTCTCCGACAGCGCCTACTACCTCAAGCGCACGCTGATCTTCGGCGCGATCGGGCTGGCGATGATGCACGTGGTCGCCCGGCGCGGCCTCTCGCTGGCCCGCAACGCGACCCCGCTGCTGCTCGGGGTCGGGCTCTTCCTCCTGGTCGCGGTGCTCGGGGTCGGCGCCAACGTCAACGGCGCCACTCGCTGGATCGGCAGCGGCTCGATGCAGATCCAGCCCTCCGAGCTGGTCAAGGTGGTGCTGATCCTCTACGCCGCCGACGTCCTCGCCCGCAAGCCGAAGCGCGCCCGCTCGATCCACGGCTTCATGCCGGTGCTGCTGGTGACCGGCGCCGCCTGCCTGCTGATCATGCTCCAACCCGACATGGGGACGACGATGGTGATCGCCCTGTCGGTCGCGGCGACCCTGATCGCCGCCGGAGCCCGCCCCCGCGACCTCGGCAAGATCGCGCTGATCATCGGCGCCGCCGCGCTCCTGATGACGATCATCGAGCCCTACCGGATGGCGCGGCTGACCGGCTTCCTCAACCCGGAAGCGGCGACCGAAGGCGCCGGCTTCCAGGCCGCCCAGGCGAAGATCGCGATCGGCTCCGGCGGCCTCTTCGGGGTCGGGATCGGAAACGGCGTGCAGAAGGCCTTCTACCTGCCCGAGGCGCACACCGACATGATCTCGGCGGTGATCGGCGAGGAGTTGGGGCTGGCCGGGATGGTCGGTGTCGTCGGCCTCTTTGCGATGTTCGGTTACGCCGGTCTCAAAGTTGCGCAGAAAGCGAAGGACAACTACTCGAAGCTGCTCGTCGCCGGTCTCACTTCCTTGATCCTGATCCAGGCGACGGTGAACCTGTTCGCGGTGATGGGGCTGGCGCCGCTGACGGGGGTGCCGCTGCCCTTCGTCTCCTACGGCAACAGCAGCCTGCTGGCGACCCTGCTCGCGGTCGGGCTGATCCTCAACGTCGCCCGCGGCGGCAGGGCGAGCGCGGCGCGGGGCGCCGGGACCTCGGGCGGCGCTGGCAGACTGCGGGTCGTCGACGGGGGGCGCGATGGCGCCCGCGAAAGGAGCCGAGCGAGCGGTGCAAGATCAGCCAAGGGTCGTGGTGGCGGCGGGGGGAACCGCGGGCCACGTCGTACCCGCAATGGCGGTCGCCGAAGAGCTTCGGGCTAGCGGCGCCGTCGTCTCCTGGCTCGGGACCCGCGAGCGGATCGAGGCCGAGCTGGTGCCGGCGGCTGGGTTCGAGCTCGACTTCGTCCGGGTGCGGGGGATCGACCGCCGCAACCCGCTGCGGGCGGCGCGGGCCGGGTTCGAGGCGCTTGGCGCCGTCGGCGCGGCGCGCTCCGTCCTGCGGCGGCGCCGCGCCGACGTGGTGATGGGCGGCGGCGGCTACGTCGCCGGCCCGGCCGGGTTGGCCGCGGCGCTGATGCGGACGCCACTGGTCCTGACCGAGGCCGACAGCCACCTCGGCCTCGCCAACCGGCTGCTGGCGCGGCGGGCGCGGCGGGTCTGCCTGGCCTTTCCGATCGCCGGCCGCGAGGGTGGGCGCTACGCGGTGACCGGGCGGCCGGTCCCGGCGGCGGTGCTGGCCGCCGACCGGCGCTCGGCCCGCGCTCGATTCGGGATCGAGCCCGAGGCGCCGGCGCTGCTGGTGATGGGGGGCAGCCAGGGTGCCCGCTCGCTCAACTTCGCCGCGATCGAGGCCTTCGCCGAGGGCGAGGCGGCCGCGGGGCGCTCCTTCGACGTGATCCAGCTCGCCGGCCGCCGCGACTACCCGGAGCTGCGAGCACGGCTCGTAGCGGCGCCGCACCCGCAGCGCTACGCCCTGCTCGAGTACGAGTCGAGCCTGGGCGACGTCCTCGCCGCCGCCGACCTCGTCGTCGCCCGCTCCGGCGGCTCGGTGTTCGAGATCACGGCGGTCGGGCGGCCCTCGATCCTGGTCCCGTTTCCGCATGCAACCGCCGATCACCAGACGGAGAACGCGCGCTGGCTCGAGCGCGCCGGGGCGGCGACCGTCGTCGCCGACGCCGAGCTGACCCCGGTCCGGCTGGCGGCCGAGGTCGGAGCGCTGCTCGGCGACCGCGAGCGAATGGGGGAGATGGCAGCGGCCGCGGCGGCGATGGCCAGGCCCGACGCCGCCCGCCGGATCGCCGACGAGGTCCTGGCGGCGGCGAGATGAGCGGCTGGGAGGGCCGAAAGCTGCACTTCATCGGCGTCGGCGGCGCCGGGATGAGCGGGCTCGCCCTGGTCTGCGCCCGGCTCGGCGCGACCGTCAGCGGCTCCGACCGCAGCGACTCCTCTTACCTGGCCCGGCTGCGGGCCGCCGGGCTCGAGGTCGCGGTCGGCCACGACGCCGCCAACCTGCCGGCCGGCGCCGAGGTCGTCGTCTCGACCGCGATCGGCGCCGACAACCCGGAGCTGGCGGCTGCCCGCCAGCGCGGCGTCGAGCCGGTCCACCGCGGGGCCCTGCTCGCCGAGCTCTGCGCCGAGAAGCGGCTGATCGCGGTCGCCGGGACGCACGGCAAGACGACGACGACGGCGATGATCGCGACCGCGCTGCGGGCGATCGGCGCCGACCCCGCCTTCTTCGTCGGCGGCGAGGTGCCGGGGCTGGGGCAGGGCGGTGGCGCCGCCAATGCCGGCTGGGGCGAGGGCGAGTGGGTCGTCGCCGAGGCCGACGAGAGCGACGCCAGCTTCCTCGAGCTGCGGCCCGAGGTCGCCGTCGTCACCAACGTCGAGATGGACCACCACAGCCGCTGGGGCTCGCTCGCCGAGCTGCACGAGGCGTTTCGTCGCTTCCTGGCGCCGACCGTCGGCGCGGCGCTCCCCGCCGACGGTTCGCTCGACGCGCTGGTGGCTGCGGGGGGGAGGCGGATCGAGGGCTTCGGCCCGGCGTCCCCCGGTCCCGCCGAGCTCGAGCTGGCCGTTCCCGGCGCCCACAACCTGCTCAACGCCCGCGCCGCACTGGCGGCGATCGCGCTCGCCGGGTTCGAGCTCGACGGCGCGGCGGCGGCGCTCGCCGGCTTCAGCGGGGTGCGACGGCGGCTCGAGCGCAAGGGCCGGCGGGGCGGAGTCCTTATATATGACGACTACGCCCACCACCCGACCGAGGTCCGCGCCGCGCTCAGCGCCCTGCGCGAGCTCGACCCTCCCCGCCTGATCGCCGTCTTCCAGCCCCACCTCTACTCGCGGACCAAGGCCTTTGCCACCGGCTTCGGCACCGCGCTCGCGCTCGCCGACGAGGTCGCGGTGCTCGACGTCTACCCGGCCCGCGAGCAGCCGGTCGGCGCGCTGGCCGGGGTCAGCGGCCTCGATGTCGCCCGTGCGGCCGCCGACCGTGGCGGCGGCATCCCGGTCTGGTGGCTGCCCGAGGCGGGCGGCGCCGAGCGGGCGCTCGCCGCCCGGCTCGACCGCAACCCGGACCTCTTCGCCGCCGGCTCGGTGCTGGTGACGATCGGAGCCGGCGACGTCTTCCGGCTCGGCGAGGCCTTGGCCGACGGTGGAGAAGGATCGTGAGCGCGGTGCCCCCGCCCGGGGTCGAGCGCGACTATCCGCTGGCCCGGCTGACCACCGTCCGCACCGGCGGCCCGGCCGACTGGTTCGCGCGCCCGGCCGAGGCGGGGTCGCTGGTCGAGATCCTGGGTTGGGCGGAGGCCGAGGGGATCGCTGTAGGGATGGTCGGGTCGGGCTCGAATCTGCTGGTGGCGGATGCTGGCTTCCACGGGATCGCGATCAAGCTCGACGGCGAGCTCGCCTCGATCGAGCACGAGGGCGAGACCCTGCGCTGCGGCGGCGGCGCCCGGCTCCCCTCGGCGGCGGCGAAGGCGGCCGGCTGGGGCCTCTCCGGGCTCGAGTTCGGGATCAACATCCCCGGCACCGCCGGCGGGGCGGTGCGGATGAACGCCAACGCCTACGGCGGCCAGCTAGCCCGGGTGCTCGAGTGGGTCGACGTCGCGACCGCCGCCGGAATCGACCGCCGCGGTCCCGAGAACCTCGGCTTCTCATACCGGCGCTCGAACCTGGGCGACGGCGAAGTGGTCGCCCGCGCCAGCTTCCACCTCAGCCCCGGCGACCCGGACGAGATTCGCGCCACCCTCGCCTCGATGCGGGGCCGCCGCCGCGAGGCCCAGCCCGCCGGGATCAAGACCTTCGGCTCGACCTTCAAGAACCCCGACGACCCCCGCGCCGAAGGACGCTCGGCCGGGCAGCTGCTCGAGGCCGCGGGCTGCCGCGGGCTCCGGGTCGGTGGCGCGCGTTTCTCCGAGAAGCACGCGAATTTCGTCGAGAACGACCGCGGCGCCACCACCGCCGACGTGCTGGCGCTGATGGCCGAGGGTCGGCGGCGGGTCCACCAGCGCTTCGGTGTCGAGCTGGAGCCGGAGGTCCAGGTGCTGGGGGCAGCCGCGCCCCCGGGCGGCTCGGAGCTGTGAGGCGCGTCCTCCTCGCCGCCGCGATCGCGATCGCCGCCGCGATCGCCGTCTACTGGTTCGCGATCCGCGACACCACCGTCGAGGCGACGGTCGAGGTGCCGCAGCTGGCGGCCCGGATCGGCGAAGGCGAAGGGGCGGTCCTGGTCGCCGCCAACGGCGAAATCGTCAAATGGGGCTACCAGCCGACCAAGCTGCACCTGCCGGCGCTGCCGCTGAGCGAACCGCCGAAGAGCGGTCGCCTGCGGGGGACGGCGCGCGAACAGGCCGAAGTGCTGGGGGCGGTGCCGCCGGCGCTGCGCCGCTTCGTCGCCTCCAGCCGCCACGGCGAAAGCGGGGTCGACGTCGAACTCACCTCGGGGATCGAACTTCGCTTCGGCGACTCCTCGCAGGCCGAACGCAAATGGAAGGCGGCGGCGGCGGTGCTCGCCGATAAGTCCATCACCGCCCTCAGTTATGTCGACCTGCACTCGCCCAGCCACCCGGCCTACGGGGGCGAAGCGCACGCCCTCCCGGAATAGGGAGGTCGAGGGTTTGGCGTCGTCGTCGCGGTGGGTAGCGGGTCCGGCCGATTCGTCGCCGCAGAGCGGGGAACGCGTACTTGCAGGGCTTTCCGAGCGATTCGGCGAACGTCTCAACTTGAGGGTGAGGGTTGCGAAACCCTCAAGCCAAGGTCGAGGAATCGCACTTGCAGGATGCCTCCCGGGCGTTTGACACACCCCCGAGAATGCCCTACGTTGAGCGCAATTTCCGCGACTGAGGCGGATGCTCGAACCCTTGAGCATCGCTCTAGACTCGGACAGAACAAGGGCTCAACTCAAACCAAGACTCAAGAAACGGCTACCGCTGGCCCCCCGGTTGGCGAGCTGGAGAATTCGGGAGATGGAATCCACTTACCTCGCGGTCATCAAGGTCGTCGGCGCCGGCGGCGGTGGCACCAATGCCGTCAGTCGCATGGTCGATGCCGGCATTCGCGGCGTCGAGTTCGTCGCCGTCAACACCGACGCCCAGGCGCTTCAGGCCTGTGACGCCGACATCAAGCTTTCGATCGGTCAGGAGCTGACCCGCGGCCTCGGCGCCGGGGGTAACCCGGAGGTCGGGGCGGGCGCCGCGGCTGAGAGCCGGGACGAGATCAAGGAGGCGCTTAAGGGCGCCGACATGGTCTTCGTCACCGCCGGCGAGGGCGGCGGCACCGGCACCGGGTCGGCCCCGGTGATCGCCGAGATCGCGAAGGAAGAGATCGGCGCCCTCACCGTCGGCGCGGTCACCAAACCGTTCGAGTTCGAGGGCAAACGGCGGATGCAGCAGGCGCTGGAGGGCATCGAGAAACTGCGCAACAACGTCGACACCCTGATCATCGTCCCGAACGAGAAACTGCTGCAGGCGGTCGAGCGCCGCACCTCCGTGCTCGACGCCTTCCGCCAGGCCGACGACATCCTGCGCCAGGGCGTCCAGGGCATCACCGACCTGATCACGATCCCGGGCCTGATCAACCTCGACTTCGCCGACGTGCGGACGATCATGCGCGACGCCGGCTCGGCGCTGATGGGGGTCGGCACCGCCTCCGGTGAGAAACGGGCCCTCGACGCCGCCAAACTGGCGATCACCTCGCCGCTGATCGAGGAGTCGATCAAAGGCGCGACCGGGATGCTGCTGAACATCACCGGCCCCGAGGACC
>JAFDWC010000134.1 GCA_018268655.1 Actinomycetota bacterium | reverse complement strand
CTCGACCGCGGCCCGGGCCGCCCCCGAGTGGACCATCCCCGGCATCCCGTTGTGGGGCGAGAGGGTGACGCTCAGCACCTTGCCGCCGCCCTGCGGGATGAAGGCCTTGGTCGCCGCGGCGTGGGTCATCAGCCAGGTGCCGTCGACGTTGAGCTCGATCACGGTGCGGAAGCCCTTCGGGGTGATCGCCTCGGCCGGGCTGAGGAACTGGCCGCCGGCGTTGTTGACGAGAACGTCGAGCCGGTCGTGGCGCGCGAGCACCCCGTCCACGAGGCCATCCACCGCGTCGGCGTCGCGGATGTCGAGCTCCTCGTGCTCGAAGCTCCCCGGCAGGCCGGCGGCGAGCTCCGCGGTCTCCGCCAGCGGCTCCGGCCGCCGCCCGCAGCCGACCACGGCGGCACCGAGCCGGGCCAGCTCGAGCGCGATCTCCCGCCCCAGTCCGGACCCCGCTCCCGAGACGAGGCAGACCTGGCCCTCCAGCAGCCCCTCCCGAAACACCTGCGAACGCAAGCTTTCAGCCATCCCAGCCGCAGCCTATCGACGCTCGCGCCGGCTTAATCTGGCTCGGCTATGGCGATGAGCGTCGAGCCGCACCCACTCCACGAGCCGCTCGCCGGCGGCACCGCCGGCGCCGAGGTTGCAGTCGAACCGCTCCTCGCCGGCACCGTCCACTTCCCGCAGGCAATGATGAGCAGTCCCGGCGGGCCCTTCCTGAAGCTGAAGCTGCTGCGGGCGATGCTGAGCGGCAAGCCGCCGAACCAGATCCCGGTCCCGGCCTTCCTCGTCCGCCACCCCAGCGCCGGCGCGATCCTCGTCGACACCGGTCTGCACCCCTCGATCGCCAGCGACGGCCGCGAGAACTTCGGCGGCCGCGGCAACCGCTTCGGCAAGCCCACCCTTGCCGCCCGCGAAGACGTCCCCTCGCAGCTGCGGGCCCGTGGCATCGATCCCGGCGAGGTCCCGGTCGTGGTCATGACCCACCTCCACATGGACCACGCCTCGGCGATCTCCGAGTTCCCCCGCTCGACCTTCGTCGTCGCCGCCGCCGAGTGGCGGGCGGCCGCCAGCGGCGGCGTCCGCGACGGCTACCGCCGCGCTCATTACGACTACGCCTTCGACTATCGCACGATCGACTTCGACCGTGGCGCGATCACCTCCTACGCCAGCTTCGCCCGCACCTTCGACCTCTTCGGCGACGGCTCGATCCGCCTCGCCTTCACCCCCGGCCACAGCGCCGGCCATCTCGCGGTCGTCTGCCGCCTCGCCCAGCGCGACTTCGTGATCGGCGGCGACGTGATCTACCTCAGTGGCCAGCTCGACGGCTCGGTGGCGGCGCCACCCCGCCCCCAGGACGCCCACAACTGGCGCCGCTCGATGCAGGAGCTGCGGCTCTTCCGCTCTCAGTTCCCCGAAGCGGTGATCACGCCTGGGCACGATCCGGAGTTCTACTCCCGGATCGAGCGGCGTTACGAGTAGCGAGCCCGCCGTAGAGCTCCTTGACCGCGGCGAAGATCTCGGTCGCGACCTCGAGCTGCCGCTCCGGACTGACGCCCTTCTCCACCGGGAAGGCGCGGGGCTCGCCGAACTCGATCGTCACCTGGGGGAAGCGCAGCCGCTTCCATTTGCGGATGCCGGCCGAGCCGTAGATCGCGACCGGCACCATCGGAACGCCCGATTCGAGCGCGATCCGGCCGATCCCCCGTTTCGGTTCGCCGAGCTCGCCACTGCGGGAGCGGCCGCCCTCGGCGTAGATGAGGACCATCTCCCCCTGCTCGAGCAGGGTGAAGGCGGTCTTCATCGCCTCCTCGTCGCGCTGGCCGCGGCGGACCGGGAAGACGCCGGCGTGCTTGAGGATCGCGGTCAGGACCGGCGGCCCGAACAGCTGCGATTTCGCCATGAAGCGGATCGTCCGCGGCAGGTAGACCCCGGCGAAGAAATGGTCCATCTGGCTGAAGTGGTTGGGGGCGAGGATCAGGCCGCCGCGCCGCGGCACGTTGTGGCGGCCGACCACCTTGAGCCGATAGATCAGGATCGTCGGCAGCGTGCAGACGATCCTGGCCAGGGTGTAGACCCAGGTCGAGCCGCGGCGGGCCGCCTGGTGGAACTGGTCGAAGTACTCCGCCGGGCGCGGGTCCTTGTAGACCTGTGGCTTCATCTCGGCCATGACGGGGAATGGCGGCCCCGAGAGCCGCCGACCCAGCCTACAAACGCCGCGGCCACCCGGTTACGGGGCGGAGGCCGAACCCGCCGAACGGGGGTCGGCCCAGCCGCGCGAGCGCTCCAGCGCCCGGGTCCACTCGGCGTGCAGGCGCCCGCGCTCGGCAACCGCCATCCGCGGCTCGTAGCGGGCGGCCTCGCGCCAGCGCTCCGCCACCCGCTCCAGGGTCCAGGCGCCGGTCGCGACCCCGGCCAGGTACGCGGCGCCGAGCGCGGTCGTCTCCGCCACCTCCGGCACCACCACCGGGACCCCGAGCAGGTCCGCCTGGAACTGCATCAGCCAGCGGTTGACGGCGGCGCCGCCGTCGGCTTTCAGCACCTCCAGCCGGCGCTCGGCGGCCGCCTCCTGGGCGCGGACCGCGTCGACGGCCTGGTAGGCGATCGCCTCCAGCGCGGCGCGGGCGAGGTGGGCGCGGCCGCTGCCGCGGGTGAGGCCGACGATCGTGCCGCGGGCATAGGGGTCGAAGTGCGGCGAGCCGAGGCCGGTCAGCGCCGGCACGAAGTAGACGCCGTCGTTGGACTCGAGCGAGGCCGCGAGCGGCTCGGTCTCGGCCGCCGCCGAGATCACCCCGAGCCCGTCGCGCAGCCACTGCACGGCGGCGCCGGTGACGAAGATCGAGGCCTCGAGCGCGTAGGCGACCTCCTCGCCGATGCCCCAGGCGACCGTCGCCAGGAGCCCCTCCGGCACCGGCGGCACCTCGGCGCCGCAGTTGAGGAGGACGAAGCTGCCGGTGCCGTAGGTGTTCTTCGCCATCCCCGGCTCCAGCGCCGCCTGCCCGAACAGCGCCGCCTGCTGGTCGCCGGCGACTCCCGCCACCGGCACCTCGCCGCCGAACTCGGTGGTGGTGCCGAAGACGCCGGCCGAGGGCCGCGGCAGCGGCAGGCGCGCCGGGTCGATCCCGAGCGGCTCGCACAGCTCCGGATCCCAGGCGAGGCGGCGGATGTCGAACAGCATCGTCCGCGAGGCGTTCGTGTAGTCGGTGAGGTGGCGCCCGGTGAGCTTGAACAGGAGCCAGGAGTCGATCGTCCCGAACACCGCCCGCTCGACCCCCTGGACGTTGCGGAGCAGCCACTCGATCTTGGTCGCCGAGAAGTAGGGGTCGACGGTGAGCCCGGTGCGCTCGCGAACCAGCGCCTCGTGACCGGCCGCGCGGAGCTCGGCGCAGCGCTCGGCGGTGCGGCGGTCCTGCCAGACCAAGGCTCGGTGCAGAGGCTCGCCCGTCTCCGGGTCCCAGGCGACAACGGTCTCGCGCTGATTGGTGATCCCGATCGCCTCGAGCTCGGCCCCACTGACCCCGGCGGCGGCCAGCGCCTCGGCGGCGACCCGCCGCGTCACCTCCCAGATTTCGGCGGCGTCGTGCTCGACCCAGCCGGGACACGGGAAGAACTGCCGGAACTCCGAGTAAGCGCGGCCAGCGACCCGGCCCTCGCGGTCGAAGACGAGGCAGGTGGTGCCGGTGGTGCCCTGGTCGATCGCCAGGATCATGGTCGCCCCCCTCCCCCGCGCCGCCCACGCAGCGCCCGGCTAAGGAAGACGCGGACGAAGTCGCGCAGCTGGACGCCGCGGTGGAGGAAGCCGGCGAGGGTGCGGCCGCTGGCCCGGTGCTCGAGGTCGAGCTCGTACTCGCGCAGCCGGTAGCCGGCGCGGGCCGCGTCGACCGTGATCCCGATCTCCATCCCGAAGCCCTTGGCGAGCGGCAGGCAGCTGCGCAGCGCCTCGGCCCGCAGCGCCCGCTGGCCGGAGATCGGCGCCGTCACCGTCAGCCCGCAGAGACGCCGAACCGCCCAGCCGGCGAACCCGACGGCGAGCCCGAAGCCGCCGCCGACCCGCCGCGCGAAGGCGGCGACGGCGAGGTCGCACTCGCCGTTCTCGACCGCCGCCACCAGCGGCCCCAGCCGCCCGGCCGAGGCACCGAGGTCGCCGTCGCAGAGCAGCACCAGCCGCGGCGCCGGCGCGACCCCGAGCGCCGCCTCGGCCGCAGCGGTGACGTTGCCGCCCTTGCCGTGCGGCCGCCCTCGCCGCACCACCTGAGCCCCGGCCGCCATCGCGGTCTCCGCGGTGCCGTCGCGCGAGGCGTCGTCGGCGACCCAGATCGCCGCTGCCGGGAAGGTCGCGCGCAACGCCGCCACCGTCGCCGCGATCCGGTCGGCCTCGTTCTGGGCGGCGACGATCACCGCCAGCGCTCCGTCCTCGTCGTCGCCGCCACCCGTACTCGTCCGCTCACCATCGCCCGTATTGCTGGCCAGGGGTCCCATCGCGCGGCTATTCTCCCCGCCCATGCCAGACATCGAGGCGCAGATCACCGGCAACGTGTGGAAAGTCGAGGTCGCGGTCGGCGACGAGGTCGCGGACGGCGACACCGTCGTCATCCTCGAGTCGATGAAGATGGAGATCCCGGTCGAGTCCGAAGACGACGGCGTCGTCAAGGAGATCCGCTGCGAAGAGGGACAGTCGGTCAGCGAAGGCGACGTCCTCGTAGTCCTCGAGTAGGTGCCGACGGCCATGGACGCCGAGCGTCTGGCGGGCGGCAAGGTGGTCCTCGACCGCCCCGCGGAGGCGGTGGCGCGTCTGCGGATCGCCAACCCCGAGCGGCGCAACGCCCTCGACCTCGAGATCCTCGACGCGATCGCCGAAGCGCTGCGGCAACTCGACCGCGGAATCGAGACCCGCTGCGTCATCGTCACCGGCGAGCCGCCGGTCTTCTCCGCCGGCTACGACATCACGACGATCCCCGAGCAGACCTTTGAGCGTGATGCCGAGGCGCTGGTCGCACACCCCTTCCACGCTTCGATGGAAGCGGTCTCGCGCCACCTCTGGCCGACCTTGGCGGCGATCAACGGCCACTGCCTCGGCGGCGGGCTCGAGCTCGCGGTCAGCTGCGACCTGCGGATCTGCGCCGCCGGTGCCGAGCTGGGGATGCCGCCGGCCCGGCTGGGGCTGATCTACGGCCACACCGGCCTGCGCAAGTTCCTCGACACGGTCGGGCTGCCGCAGACCAAGGAGCTCTTCCTCACCGGCCGCAACCTCAGCGCCGAGCGGGCCGAGCGGATCGGCCTCGTCAACGAGGTCGTCCCCGACCAGAAGCTCGAGGCGGCGGCGGTCGAGCTGGCGGCGCTGATCGCCTCCAACGCGCCACTCTCGGCCCGCGGCAACAAGAGCGCGATCGACGTGCTGAACTCCAACCCGGTGCTGAGCGAGCAACAGGAGGCGGGGCTGGTGGCGCTGCGCGAGTCGTGCTTCGCCTCCGAGGACCTGCGCGAGGGCATCCGCGCCTTCGCCGAGAAGCGCAAGCCACGCTGGACCGGCCGGTGATCCTCCGTTGAGCGCGCGGAAGGCGGCCGCCGCCCGCCGCTCCCTCGCCAAGGACGACCCGACGATGGCGGCGCTGATCGCCCGGATCGGCAAGATCGACATCGAAGAGCGGCTGCGCCGCCGCAACGAGGAACGGCCGGCCGACGCCTACGGGGCGCTGCTGCGCTCGATCGTCGGCCAGCAGCTCTCGACCAAAGCCGCGCGCTCGATCTACAACCGCATCCTCGACCTCTTCGGCGGCAGGACCCCCGCCCCGCGCCGGCTCCTGAAGGCGAAGGAGGAGGACCTGCGCGCGGCAGGTCTCTCCGGCCGCAAGGTCGAATACGTTCGCGACCTCGCCCGCCACGTGCTCGACGGCGAGCTCGAGCTCGACCGCCTCGCCGAGCTCGCCGACGAGGAGGTGATCGCGGAGATCGTCGCCGTCCGCGGGCTCGGACGCTGGACCGCGGAGATGTTCCTGCTCTTCCACCTCGAGCGCCCCGACGTCCTCTCCGGCGGCGACCTCGGGATCCGCAAGGCGATCCAGATCGAGTACGGGATGGAGGCGATGCCGACCCCACAGGAGACGGTCGCCCTCGGCGAGCGCTGGAAGCCGTACCGCAGCCTCGCCTCGATCTACCTCTGGGAGTCGCTGGCGGCGGTCCCGAACGAGTAGCGCCCCCCGCACGGCCCATCCCAGGTTGAATGCTGGCGATGGGAGGCGCCGAGAACACACGCATGCGACTTCGGTTCTGGATCGGGCTCGTCTGCGTGCTGCTGATCGCCGCCGGCTCGGTGGCGGCGGCGATCGTCGTCCGCGACGGCGAAACCTCGAGCTTCGAGCAGATGCAGAGGGATGAGGCGGTCCGGGCCGCCCACCAGGCCGAATCGATGGCCCAGATCGCAGTCGGGCAGCTGGCCAGCGCCGCCGCCTTCTTCCAGGTCCAGGGCCACGTCAGCCGTCACGACTTCGGCGTCGTCAGCCGCGCCCTGCTCGGGCAACACGTGCTCAACGCCGCCGTCCTCCTCGACCGGGTGCCGAGCTCCCGCCGCAGCGCCTACGAACGCCGCCACGGCTTCGAGATCACCGAACGTGCCGCCGCCCCCGGGCAGGGCGTCCTTCGCCGTGCCCGCCCGCGGCCCCAGTACTACCCGGTCACCGATATCGCCGCGAAAGGGCCGTCGGGGCAGGCGCTGGGATTCGACGTCGGCTCCGACCCGGAGCGCGCCCCGTACCTCGAACGCGCCCGCGACAGCGGTCAGCCGATCGCGACCCCGGTCCTCGATCTGCTGCTCGGCGGCAAGGGCTTCAACGTCTTCCAGGCGATCTACCGCGACGGCGCTCCAACCGCCACCGTCGCCGAGCGGCGGCGGGCGCTGATCGGGTTCGCCGCCGGCACCCTGCGGGTCGCCGACCTGGCGGCGAAGGTCGACGGATCTCTGCCGGAACACACGGTCGAGGAGTTCGACGTTGACGGTCACCCGATCTCCGGCCCGGCGGCCAAGCTCGAAGACCCGGCGGCGGCGCCGGTCCAGATCGCCAACCGCGAGTGGCTGCTGGTCGTCAGCGACCCCAACCGTCCCGACATCGGCCTGCCGCTGCTGCTGGCCGCGATCGGGGTCGCGATCTCCTCGCTGCTCGGGGCTCTGATCCTGATCTGGAGCCGCAACGAACGGCTGCAGGAGCTCGAGCGCGAGGCCGGCGAGGACGCCCTGACCGGTCTGCGGAACCGTCGCCGCTTCGAGGAAGACACGCGGGCGGCAATGGCGCGGCGGCGGCGCGACCGCCACACCGGGGCGCTGCTGATGATCGACCTCGACCACTTCAAGGAGGTCAACGACAGCCACGGCCACCCCGCCGGCGACCGCCTGATCAAGGAGGTGGCGACGGTGCTGCGGAGGCGGGCGCGAGCCGGCGACATCGTCGCCCGGCTCGGCGGCGACGAGTTCGCGGTGGCACTGCCCCGCTGCGGCAGCGCCGAGGCGCTGACGGTGGCGGAAGCGCTGAACGCGGCGATCCGCGAACACGACCCGGAGCTCGACGGCGTCGACCCGGTCACCGCCTCGATCGGCGTCGCGATCTTCGGCGACGACCCCCGGACCTCCTACGCCACCGTCCTTTCCGAGGCCGACACGGCGATGTACGCGGCCAAGGACGGGGGCCGCGACGGGGTCCGCCTGTTCGATGCGGAAGCGATCCGCGGGGACACGAGCGGGCGTCCGAGCTAGATGCCGGCCGAGTCGCGGCCGATATGGCGCAGCGCCAGCGGCCGATATGGCGGCGCGCCAGCGGCCGATATGGCGGAGAGCAGGCCCGTCTGCCGCAGCCCCACCGCCCCATCCGCCGCAGCCCCCACCGCCCATCCGCCGCAACCCCCGACCCTAGAAACCGCCAAAGGGGACGGGGTGCCTCCCCCCGCTTGCTGGGTTTTTCGCTGGGGAGTGCAGC
>JAFDWC010000133.1 GCA_018268655.1 Actinomycetota bacterium | reverse complement strand
CGGCCGCCGAGCTCGGCGGCCTCGAGCGGGTCGTGCTCGGCCACGCCCACGCCGACCACCGCGGCAGCGCGCCCTACCTGGGCGTTCCGGTCCACTGCCACCCCGACGAAGTCGCCGACGCCGAATCCGCCGCCTCGATCGCCCCCTACATGGATCTCTCGTTGCTACCGGTCGCCTGGGTGCGCTGGCTCTACCCGACGCTGCTGCGGCGCTGGGACGGGGGTCCGGTGCGGATCGCCGACACCGTCGCCGAGGGCGACGAGGTGGCCGGCTTCAGGGTCCTCCACTTCCCCGGCCACGCGCCGGGGCTGATCGGCCTCTGGCGGGAGCGCGACCGGGTGGCGCTGGTCTCCGACGTCGTCTACCTGATCGACTCGGCGCGGCTGAAACCTCTGCCGCCCGGCGAGGCCAGCGTCCCCCACCCCGCCTGGGCTTGGGATCACCAGCGGGCGAAGGAGTCGGTGCGGCGGCTGGCGGCGCTCGAACCCCGCCTCGTCGGCGCCGGCCACGGCCAGCCACTGACCGGGAGCGGCCTGCGGGGGACGCTCGAACGAGCGGCAGAGAAGTACTGATCAAAACCGCTCAGCGGGGTCTGTCGCTCCCTTCGGCACCCTTCCTGCCATAAGTTGGCGGGCCTGATGATCGGGACCTACGTGACGGCGGTGCTGATCTGCGCCGCTTCGCTCCTGGTGGGGCGGGCGCTGCTCTCGCTGGCGGGGCGCGAGCAGTGGTCCTGGCTCGAGCCCGCGGTCGGCTTCGGCGCCGTGCTGACGACCACCGGGGTGCTGGCCCGTGCCCCCGGCCACGGCACCAGCGCCACCCTCGGCCTGGTCATCCTGATCGTCCTCGCCGCGGCGATCGCATGGCGGCTGCCGTACCGGGCGCCGGGGGCGCTGCGCGTCGGCCTCGCGGTCGCGGTCGTGATCGGGCTGGTGCTGGCGATCCCGTTCGCTGTCAGTGGCCGCTTCGGGCTGCTCGGGGTCGGCTTCAACAACGACCTCGGCCTCCACCTCGCCTGGGCCGAGTGGCTGCGCAGCGGCTACGGGCCGGCGCCCGACCCCGGCTATCCGCTGGGGCCGCACGGGCTCGCGGTCGCCGCCGCCGCGGTGCCGGGAATCAACCTCGGCCAGGCCTTCATCGGCGAGATCATCGCGATCGGGGTGATGACCGGGCTGACCGCGCTCGCCGCCCTCTCCGACCTGCGCCCGTGGAAGCGGGTCTTCGGCGCCGCCCTCGTGGCCGTCCCCTACCTCGCCGCCTCCTACTTCGCCCAGGCCGCCTTCAAGGAGACCGCCGAGGCCCTGTTCGTGCTCGGCTTCGCGCTCTATCTCGCCGCCCCGGGGGCGCCCGCCGGCGCTCGCTGGGCGCGGCTGCGCTTCGCCCTGCCGCCGCTGGCGATCGTCGGCGGCATCTTCTTCGCCTACAGCTTCGCCGGGGTCGCCTGGCCGGCGGTGATCCTCGTCCTCTGGAGCCTCACCCTGGCACCGGTGCGGCGGGCGCTGCGGCCGCGGGCGCTGCTGCGCTTCCTGACCAGGCCGCTGACCCTGGTCGCGATCCTCGTCCTCCTCGCGCTCGCCTTCGCCGCCCTCTTCGGCCCCTTCGGCTTCCGCTCCAGCTTCAGCAAGGTAGCCGGCTCGAACACCTACGGGCCGGTCTCGCCGCTCGAGGCGCTCGGGATCTGGCCGACCTCCAACTACCGCCTCGACGCCGCCGGCGGCGCCCAGCTGCGGGGCCTGGCAGGGACGATCGCGATCCTCGCCCTGCTGGTCGGGGTCGGCTGGTGGGTCTGGCGGCGTCAGCTGGCGGTCCCGATTGCCCTCGGCGGCTCCGCGATCCTCTACCTGGCCTCGCTGCCCTCGAGCGGCGACTACTCGCAGGCGAAGGCGCTGATCATCATGGCGCCGCTGGCGATGCTGGTGGCGGTCAAGCCGCTGCTGGCGGAACTGCACTGGCCGTTCGGAAAGTCGGGCGAGCGCCGCTCACGCGGGGCGCCGCTGCTCCGGGTCGGCTGGGCGGTTCTCGCCGTCGCCTTCTGCGGCGGTGCCGTCTACTCGAGCTTCCTCGTCCTCCGCGACGCCCCGGTCGCCCCCGGCGGCCACGGCGCCCAGCTGCAGGCTTTCCTGCCGATCGTCCACGGCAAGCCGGTCCTCTACGCCGGCCAGGACCGCTACGCGGCCTACGAGCTGCTCGGCGCCGACACCCACGTGCCGCTGGTCGAGTTCCCCGACCCGGAGGTCTCCCCCAACCCGGAAAAGCCGTTCGACACCGGCGACGCCTACAGCCCGATCGATTTCGACTCCTTCAACCACGGCACCCTCGAACGATCCCCCTACGTGATCACCAGCCGCGCCGCCTGGGACAGCCAGCCGCCGCCCAACTTCAAGCGGATCGCCGCGACCGCCGACTTCGTGCTCTGGGAAAAGAAGGGCAAGACGCCGACCGACCGGCACGTCCTGCTCGAGGGGACCGAGGCCGCCGCCCAGGCCGACTGCGCCTCGCCGGAGATCCGCATCCTGCTGGCCAAACAGGGGCGCGCCTCGCTGTTCCCGGGCGCCGCGATCGGGCCGAAAGCGGCGTGGGACAACGGCAGCATCCTCGGCACCGGCGAATCGACCTCGCTGCAGCTGAACCTCCCAGCCGGGACCTGGAACCTCTCGCTCCAGTACTTCTCGCCGTTCGGGCTCACCCTCTCCGCGCCGGGCTTCGAACAGCCGCTGATCGCGGCCCTCGACGGCCAGCGGCCGAACACGATCAGCCTCGGCAACAGCGGCCAGTACTGGCCGGCCGGGAAGTTCCACAGCCCCGGCGGCAGGGTCGAATTCACCCTCAGCACCGCCGCCGCGAGCGGGCTGCAGAGCCTGACCGGCTACGAAGGCAAGGCCTACATCGGCGAGCTCGTCGCGGTGCCGGTCGGACCGCACCGGATCGTGCCGCTGTCGCAGGCGTGCGGGGGGTGGATCGACTGGTACGAAGCGGCTGAAATTCCGTGAGGTGGCGGGGAAGGGGCGGGCGGCGGGACTCGTGCTAGGGACCAGGGTTTTGCCAGCGGAGCGACGGTGTGCCCGTCCCTGACGAAGCACGTGCGGCCCAGGGTTCGGGCCACCCCATCTCTCTCTTTTTCGCTGACACGGGACGGGGGCTGGTCGGCCAGATCCGGTGGGCGTCCGGCCGACGGTCCCTTCGGCCGCTTCCTCTCGGCGAGCTGTTCCTTATGTGTGCCATTCCGACATAAGGAACGGCTCGGCGAGCTACGGCGGACCTTGCGTCCCTTGTCAGCTTCCAAACAGTGGGATGTGGTGCTCCAGCGCTTCGTGAGGGCGGGGCGTCGGTGTCCCCTCCCAAAACACTCAAGCGGAGCCGAAGGCGGAGCGTTTTGGGAGGGGATGCCGGCGACTCGCCCCCCGCCAACCCCGTCCCACAACCCCCTAAACGGCCTTCGCCGCCAACCTCTCAGGCGACACCCGCACCACATCCCAGACCAAGTCGACCTTCTCCATCCCGTCGATGATCACCGCCGAGATGTCGATCTGGTACCAGCGCAGGCCGTGGGTCGAGGAGGTCGGGAAGGCGTGGTGGCTGTTGTGGAAGGCCTCGCCGAGGGTCGGGATCGCGATCAGCGCGAGGTTGCGCGAGTGGTCCTTGGTCTCGAATTCGCGCTTGCCGAAGGTGTGGCAGAGCGAGTTGATGCTGTAGGTGAAGTGGTGCAGGACGAAGACGCGGACGAAGCCACCCCAAAGCAAGCCGGTGAGGCCGGCGACGACGGTGCCGCCGATCACCCAGCCGGCGGCGAAGGGAATCAGCAGCCCCAGCGTCGCCCAGTAGATGAAGGTGCGGTCGACCCAGGAGACGATCGGGTCGGCGACCAGGTCGGGGGCGAAGCGGTCCCGGTTGCCACGCTGGGTGTGGATGAAGAGCCAGCCCATGTGGGCGTGGAAGAGGCCGCGGAGGGCGCCCTCCCAGCCGCTGCCGTGGTCGACGTGGGGGCTGTGGGGGTCGCCCTCGACGTCGGAGAAGGCGTGGTGCTTGCGGTGATCGGCGACCCAGGAGATCACCGGCCCCTCGATCGCCGCCGAGCCGAGGATCGCCAGCAGGCCGCGCAGCCACTTGTGGGTTTTGAAAGCGCGGTGGGTGAAGTAGCGGTGGAAGCCGATCGTGATCCCGAGGCCGGTTGTCACGTACATGACGAAGAAGAGGAAGACGTCGGTCCAGCGCAGGGCGCTGCCCCACACCTGCCAGGCGGCGAACCCCAGCGCCAGGAACGGGAGCAGGGTGACGAGGCCGGTGATGATCCGGTCCCGGGTCTCGTGCTCGACCGGTTGGATATCGGAGGGCATAGGCCCGGAATTCGGCAAGGCGCCGCACTATACGGAGGATTTATGAAGCGGGCCCGAGCCATTGCATGTGATTTCGTCGACCGGTAGGGCCTCGCCATCTCAGTAGGGTCCCGCCCCGATGCCTTTCGCGAACACTGCTCCGCTGCGCCGGGAGATCGAGTCCAGGCTGCCCGAGCGACCGTTCACGGTTGCCTTCTGGGACGGTACCCGCGTCGCCGCCACCGCCGACGGCGGCCCGACCTTCACCGTGCGCTCGCCCCGCGCGGCCGCCCACGCCCTGCTGGCGCCGGGCCAGCTCGGCCTCGGCCGCGCCTACGTCAGCGGCGAGCTCGAGGTCGACGACATCGACGCCGTGATCGCGCTGCTGAACGAGTGGCAGCCGCCGGCGCTCGACGGCGCCGACAAGCGGGCCCTGCTGCTCGCCGCCGTCCGCGCCGCCGGCCTCACCGCGCCGCCGCCGCGGCCGGCGGCCGAGCTGCGGCCGAGCGGCCGCCGGCACAGCAAGGAGCGCGACGCCCGCGCCGTCCGCCACCACTACGACGTCTCCAATGAGTTCTTCGAGCTCTTCCTCGGGCCGACGATGGTCTACAGCTGCGCGATCTGGCGCGACGGCGAGAAGAAGACGCTCGAGGAAGCGCAGGAGGAGAAGCTCGACACGGTCGCCCGCAAGCTGGCGCTGAAGGAGGGCGAGCGGGTCCTCGACGTCGGCTGCGGCTGGGGCGGCTTCCCGCTCTGGGCGGCGACCAGGTACGGCTGCGAGGTGGTCGGGATCACCCTCTCCCCGCCCCAGGCCGAGCGCGCTCGCCGGCGTGCCGAGGAGGCCGGCGTCGCCGACCGGGTCGAGATCCGGGTGATGGACTATCGCGACCTCGCGACCAGCGGCGAGAAGTTCGACGCGATCGCCTCGATCGGGATGGTCGAGCACGTCGGCTCGGCCAACATCGACGAGTACGCCCACGTCCTCGCCGGCCTGCTCGAGCCCGGTGGCCGCCTGCTCAACCACGGCATCACCCGCCTCCGCCACACCGACGCCGAGGCCGGCGCCTTCTCCGAGCGCTACGTCTTCCCCGACGCCGCCCCCCTCCACCTCTCCCGCAACCTGCTCGCGCTCGAACGCGCCGGCTTCATCACCCACCACGTCGAGGACTTCGCCCCCGACTACGCCGAGACCCTGCGCCACTGGGCCGACAACCTCGACGCCAACCTGGCCGAGGCGACCCGCCTCGCCGGCGAGGAACGGATCCGCGTCTGGCGCCTCTACCTCCGCGCCGCCCGCAACGGCTTCGAAAGCGGGTTCACGAGCATCTACCAGGCCCGCTGCGAGCGAGCCTAGGCTGGGATACCGATCTTTTCCCCAGCCGGGTGCGGAAGAGGTCGGGGTAGCGATCCTTTCGCCCGCCCCAGGGCAGGAGATCGGAGTACCGGTGTCTTGGCCTAGACCGGGAAGCCGTGGATGACATCGGCGATCGCCCAGTCGGCGCCGGCCTCCCGCTGCTGGTCGACGCTGTAGGCGCCGGTGGCGACGCCGACGACGCGGATGCCGGCGCCGTGACCGGCCTCGACGTCACGGGGCGTATCTCCGACGGAGATCGCCTCGGCGCGGTCGAGCGGGGCGCCGTCGGCGGCGGCACGGTCGAGGGCGCGTTCGGTGACCTCGGTGCGATCGCTGGCGTCGGAGCCGAAGCCGCCGAAGCCGAAGAAGCGGTTGAGGTCGGCGCGGGCGAGCTTGATCCGGGCCGCCTCCTCGACGTTCCCGGTGACGAGGCCCTGGAGGACGCCCTCAGCGGCCAAACGGGCGAGGGTCTCCTCGATGCCCGGCATCAGCTCGTAACCGCCCGATTCGGCGACCGCGGCCTCGAGGTGGGAGACGTAGCCGGCGATCGCGGCGGCGCGCTCTTCCGGACTGCCCTCCCGCCCGACGACCTCGCGGAAGATGATCGCGGCGATTTCGGGGTCGGTCATTCCCGCCTGCGTGTGTTCCTCGATGTTCGCTTCGACTCCCCAGCGCTCGGCGAAGGCCCGCTGCCAGGCGACCGCGCCTGCGCCGCCGGTGACCAGCAGGGTGCCGTCGATGTCCCAGAGGACGGTTGTGATCGGCACTAGTCGTGCTCCAGCATGTCGCGCTGGCTGAGCGTATAGAGCAGCCCGAGCGAGGGCAGGACCACGATCGCCGCCACCACGAATACACCGAAGATCACGTTCAGGGTCGCGTCGGGAGCCGCCCCCTGGTCGATCCGCAGGCTGGTCGGCAGCAGGTAGGGGAACTGGGCGACCCCCCAGCCCCAGACGACCCCGACCACCGCCCCCGCCGCCAGCGGCCGCACCAGCCAGGCCGGGGCGTGGCGCCGCACCGCCACCAGCACCCCGAGCCCGCAGAGCGCCGAGAGGATCACCAGTGGCAGCCCCTGGTCGGTGAGACGGTCGAAGACGTAGCGGGCTTCGGCGTGGAGGGCGAGCAGCCCGACCGCGGCGAAGACGCCGGCGACGATCGCGGCGGCGAGGGCGCGCCGCTGGAAGTAGCGCTCCATGTCGCCTTCGCCGGCCCGGTGGGCGTCGCCGATCAGGAAGACCGCCGAGAGGTAGCCGCCGCTGGCGACGAACATGACCCCGATCAACAGCGGCAGCGGCTGGATCCAGCTCGAGAAGGCGTCTCCGTTGCCGCCTGCGGGGACGTTGCCGGCGGCGATCGCGCCGACCACGGTGCCCATGAAGAAGGGGGTGATGACCGAGGAGAAGGCGAAGGTCGCCCCCGCCAGCCGCCGCTCGCGCAGCCCTTCGATCGACTTGCCGAAGGCGAAGCCGGCGCCGCGCAGGACGATTCCCAGCGCCGCCAGCGCCAGCGGCACGTAGAGGGTGGTGAAGATCGCGCTGAAGGCACCGCCGAAGGCGGTCCAGAGGACGACGAGGACGAAGATCAGCCAGACGTGGTTGGCCTCCCAGACCGGAGTCAGCGAGCGCCGGATCACCGCCCTCGGCCGCGCCCCCTTCTCGTCGTCCCAGCCGGCGAGCAGGTCCCAGAGGCCGCCGCCGAAGTCGGCGCCGCCGAACAGCGCGTAGAACGTCGCCCCGACCCAGAGGATCGCGGCGGCGACGTCGGCCCGGCTCACGCTCCGGCCTCCGAGGTGGCCGCCGGGCCGTAGGGCCCCTCGACCTCTTCCGCGGAGTAGCCCTCGCGCCAGCGCCTCGACATCCGCCGCAGGACCAGCACGGCGGCGGTTCCGAGCGCGGCGTAGAGCAGCACTACCAGCCCGAAGCTGAACCAGATCCCGCTCGCCTCGGTGACCGCTTCCTCGGTTCGCATGTAGCCCTGGACGATCCACGGCTGGCGCCCGACCTCGGTCACGATCCAGCCGGACCAGAGCGCGACGATCGCACCGGCGCCGGTGACGGCGACGATCCGCAGGAACCACGGCGTCTGCGGGATGTCGCGCTTTTTCCACCAGGACCAGGCGAGCCAGAGTCCGAGCAGCAGCAGCCCCGAGCCGATCCCGACCATCGTGTCGAAGGCGAGGTGGAGCAGGGTGTTGGCGGGCGGCTGTTCGTCCTTGGGGATGTCGTTGAGCCCGATCACCTTGGTGCTGGGGCTGAACCCGACCAGGATCGAGTCGAGCTCGGGGATCGGGATCGCCCCCTTCACCCCATCGGCGGTGCAGATGCCGCCGATGTACTCGGTCTGGTGGCCGCCGGTTTCCTGGATGCACTCCATCGCCGCGAACTTG
>JAFDWC010000132.1 GCA_018268655.1 Actinomycetota bacterium | reverse complement strand
CACCAGGGTCGCCTGGTCCTCTTCGCCGGCAACCGCGCCCACCACTCCGACGTCGGCGGCAGCGTCCCCGGCAGCTTCCCGATCTCGACCGAAGTCTTCGAGGAGGGGATCCGGATCCCGCCGGTGCGGCTGCGCCGGGACGGGGAGGAGATCGGGGCGGTGATGGAGATTCTGCTCGCAAACGTGCGGACGCCGCGCGAGGTCGAGGGCGACCTCGCCGCCCAGCTCGCCGCCAACGAGGCCGGCGTCGCCGCGGTCGGGCGGCTGATCGAGCGGGTCGGGATCGAGGCGGTCGAGATAGCCGTCTGGGACTCGATGGAGCACTCCGAGCGCGCCTTCCGGGCCAGCCTCGGGCTCGCCCCGGGCACCTACGAAGCCGAGGACTGGATGGACGGGGACGGCACCAGCGACGATCCGGTGCGGGTGCGGGTCGCGGTCACCATCGAGGGCAGCGACGTCTTCGTCGACTTCAGCGGCACCGCGCCGCAGGCCCGCGGCCCGATCAACAGCACCCTGCCGACCACCGGCTCGATGGTGGTGGCGGCGATGCTGGCGCTGACCGACCCGACGATCATCCCCAACCACGGCTTCTACCGGCCGCTCCACATCAAGGCGCCGGCCGGCAGCCTCGTCAACCCGCTGGCGCCGGCGCCGGCGGTCGGCTTCCCCGACGTCTGCAACCGGGTCGTCGAGGTGATCATGGAGGCGCTGACGCCGGCGCTGCCGGAGCGGGCGATCGCGGCGACCAGCGGCACCACCACCAACGCCTTCTTCGGCGGCACCGACCCGCGCTCGGGAGAACCGTACGTCTGGTACTCGATCAACCACCAGGGCGGCTGGGGCGGGCGGCGCGGCGCCGACGGCTGGCACGACGTCTGCTTCATCGAGGCCAACGGCTGGGACATCCCGGTCGAGACGATCGAGTACCGCTACCCCTGGCGGGTGGTCGAGTACCGGCTGCGGACCGACTCGGCCGGCGCCGGCGAGTGGCGCGGCGGCGAGGGCAACTGCCTGGCGCTGACCCCGGTCGGCCACGACCCGGTCTGCTCGGTCAACGGCGATCGCGCGGTGACGCCGCCCTTCGGGCTGTTCGGCGGCAAGCCGGGGGCGACCGCGCGCTGCACGATCGAGCGCGCCGACGGCACCGTCGAGCGGCTGGCGCCGACGACGATGAAGTTCGCCCGGGTGCTTCTCCACGCCGGCGAGGTGATCCGGATCGAGGCGACCAGCGGCGGCGGTTACGGCAACCCGCTGCGCCGCGACCCCGCCGCGGTCGTACGCGACATCCGCGACGGCCTGGTCTCGCCCGAGTCGGCCCGCCGCGACTACGGGGTCGTCGTCGACCCCGCCAGCGGCGAGCTCGACCCCGAGGCCACGGCGGCGCTGCGGAAGGCGCTGTGGCCGGCCTTCGAAGCGATCGCCCCCGGGCTGGCGCCGATCGACCGCACCGGCTACGACCTCGACCTGGCGATGGTCTCGGCGTGAGCACGGCGGTCGCGGGCTCGGATCGGTCCTGGGTCGTCGGCATCGACATCGGCGGCACCTTCACCGACGTCGTCGCCTTCGACCCCGGCGAGGGGGCGGTGCGGGCGGCGAAGGCGCCGACCACGCCCGGCAACCTGGTCGAAGGGGTGATCGCCGCCGTCGGCGCGCTCGAGCTCGACCTCGAAGCGGTGGCGAAGATCGTCCACGGCTCGACCACCGCAACCAACGCGCTGCTCGAGGGCACCTACGCGCCGACCGGCTTCCTCGGCACCCGCGGCTTCAGCGACGAGTTCGACATCCAGCGGATGGTGCGGCGCTGGGGCGAGACCGAGTGGTCCTCGATCTACGACCTGCACCAGGAGAAGCCGCCGCCGTTCGTCCCTCGCCACCGCCGCCGCGAGGTCGACGAGCGGGTCGTCTACCCGGGCACGGTGGAGACGCCGCTCGACGAGGAGGAGCTGCGCGCCCGGGTCGCGGAGCTGGTCGCCGACGGCGCCGAGGCGCTCGCGGTCTGCTTCATCTGGTCGCCGGCGAATCCCGAGCACGAGCGGCGGGCGAAGGAGCTCGTCGCCGCCGCCCACCCCGAGCTCCCGGTCTCGATCTCGACCGAGGTGGCACCGGTCGTGCGCGAGTACGAGCGGATGGTCACCACCGCGGTCAACGCGTCGCTGATGCCGGTGATGGGCGACTACCTGGCGGCGGTCGGGCGCGAGCTGGGCGAGCGAGGCTTCGCCGGCCGGCTGCTGATGATGCAGTCCCACGGCGGGGTCGCCGGCCCCGAGGAGCTGGTCGGGCGGCCGATCCTCACCCTGCGCGGCGGCCCCGTCGGCGGCGCCGTCGCGGCGGCCGAGCTGGCGCGCTCGCTGGGCCGCCCCAACGTCGTCAGCTTCGACGTCGGCGGCACCAGCTGCGACACCGCGGTCGTCGTCGATTACCGGGTCCCGATCGCCGAACAGACCGAGGTCGACTACCACCCGATCCAGGTCGCGACCGCCGACCTCCTCTGCATCGGCGCCGGCGGCGGCTCGATCGCGGCCCTCGACGCCGGCGGCATGCTGGCGGTCGGGCCCCGCAGCACCGGCTCGACCCCGGGCCCGGCCTGCTATGCCCGCGGCGGCGAGGAGCCGACGCTGACCGACGCCAACGTCGTCCTCGGCCGGGTCGGCGGCCGCAACCTCAGCGCCGGCGGCGTCACGATCGAGGCGGAGCGGGCGGAGGCGGTGATCGGCGCCTTCGCCGGCGAGATCGGCCGCGACACCGCCGCCGCGGCGGCCGGGATCGTCCGCGTCGCGGTGGCGACGATGGCCGACTCGATCCGCCTGCAGACGATCGATCGCGGCCACGACCCGCGCGATTTCTCGCTGCTCGCCTACGGCGGCGCCGGGCCGCTGCACGCGACCCTGGTCGCCGAGGCCTGCGCGATCCCGGAGGTGATCGTGCCGCTGGCGCCGGGCGCCTTCTCCTCGCTCGGGATGCTCGTCGCCGGCCAGGGCTCCTACGCGCAGGCGGCCTTCCTGATTCCGCTCGAGGAGACGACGGCGGCGGAGGTCGAGGGCCGGCTGGCGGCGCTGGCGGCGGAGGCCGAGCGGGTCCAGGCCGGCGCCGAGCTGACTGTGCGACGGTTCGCGGCGATGCGCTACCAGCTGCAGGAGTGGGAGCTGCGGGTGCCGCTGCCGGACCGGATCGACGGCGAGGCCGGGCTCGCCGACGTCGCCGCCCGCTTCCACGCCGCCCACCGCGAGCGCTACGGCTTCGCCCGCGAGGACCAGCCGATCGAGCTCGTCGCCCTCTTCGCGGAGGCGGCGACGCCGGCGCCGCGGCTCGACCTCGGCCGGCCCGAGGCCGGCGGCGAGGATCCCGCGGCGGCCGTCGTCGAGCGGCGGCCGGTCGGCGTCGGCGAGGACGGCGAGGCCGAGCAGGTCCCGGTCTACGAGCGCTCGCTGCTGCGGGCCGGCAACGTCCTAGCCGGTCCCTGCGTGATCGAGGAGCTGACCGCGACCACTTACCTGCAGCCCGGCTGGTCGGCGCGCGTGGACCCCTCGGGAGTGCTGCTGGCGAGCGCCGACGGGGCCGCCCGGTGAGCGGCTCCGACGAGGCGATCGAGCTCGTCCTCCTCCACAACCGGCTGACCAGCATCTGCCGCGAGATGGGGGTGGCGATGATGCGGACCGCCTACTCGCCGGTCTTCAACGAGGGCTTCGACTTCATCTGCGCGCTGTTCGACCGCGAGGGCGAGATGATCGCCCAGGCCGAGTACAACCCCTCGATGCTCGGCGCCGCCAACTTCTCGGTCGGCTGGATGGTCGAAGAGCTCGGCGCCGAGGCCTTCGCCCCCGGCGACGTCTGGATCCACAACGACCCCTACCGCGGCGGCTGCCACCTGCCCGAGCACCTGCTGCTGAAGGGGATCTTCCACGAGGGCGAGCTGTTCGGCTTCGCGGCGACGATCGGCCACGTCGCCGAGATCGGCGGCAAGGCGGTCGGCGCCCTCGCCGGCGACGTCACCGAGGTCTACCAGGAGGGCCTGCGGCTGCCGCCGGTGCGGTTGATGGCCGGCGGCGAGCACGTGATGGACGTCTGGAAGATCATGATGACCAACCACCGCACGCCGAAGCTGACCTGGGGTGACCTGCACGCGATGCTCGGCTCGCTGCGGATCGGCGAGCAGCGGGTCGAGGCGCTGCTGGCGGCGCGCGGGGTGGCGGCGACGCGGCGCGACGTGGCCGAGCTGAGCGACCGCTCCGAGCGCTGGATGCGGCGCGAGATCGCGGCGATCCCCGACGGCGAATACGCCTTCGAGGACGTCATGGACGACGACGGCATCAGCGCCGAGCCGCGCCGCCTGCGGGTCAACGTCGCGGTCCGAGGCGAGGAGCTGATCGCCGACTTCACCGGCACCGACCCGCAGACCGCGGGGCCGATCAACGCCACCTTCGCGGTCACCGCCTCCGGCACCTACAACGCGATCTTCCAGCTCACCGACCGCGAGGTCCCGCGCAACGCCGGCTGCTACCGGCCGATCCGGGTGATCGCGCCGCCGGGGACCCTGGTCAACGTCCTCCACCCGGGGGCCGAGATCGGCGGCAACTCGGAGACCCACTGCCGGATCGTCGGGATCGTGATCGGCGCCCTCGCGGCGGCGCTGCCGGAGCGGGTGGCGGCCGGCGACGGGGCCACCGGCTGCAACTTCCTCTTCGGCGGCGTCCATCCGGAGACCGGCGAGTTCTACGCCAACTACCACTTCGAGAACGTCGGCTGGGGCGGCGCCCGCCACCGCGACGGCAACGACTCCCAGTGCGTGCCGCTGGCGATCAGCCGCAACACCCCGATCGAGGTCTTCGAGACCCGCTACCCGTTCGTCACCGTCGGCTTCCGGCTGCAGCCCGACAGCGGCGGCGCCGGTCGCCACCGCGGCGGCCTCGGAACCGAGCGGATCCTCGAGGTGCGCGCCCCCGAGGTGACGATCAGCTCGCTCTTCGACCGCACCGCGACCGGGTCCTACGGGCTCGAGGGCGGCCTCCCCGGCGGCTGCGCCAGCATCGAGGTTAGGCGCCGCGGCGAGGAGCGGTTCCGTCCCTTCACCGAGGCCTTCGGCACCGTCTCGCCGGCCAAGTTCTCGAACGTCACCGTCCACGCCGGCGACCAGATCCGGATCGTCAGCAGCGGTGGCGGCGGCTTCGGGGACCCGCGTGAGCGGCCGCTCGAGGAGGTCCGCCGGGACGTCCGCGATCGCGTCCTCTCGCCGCAGCGGGCGGCGGCCGAGTACGGGGTCGAGGTTGACGAGCTGAGCGCGGGCGTGCTGAGCGGGAGCCCGGATTGAGCGCGGACGCCGAGCAGCTGACCGGCGCCTGGGCCGAACGCGGCGCGCCGGACGACTACATGCACGAAGAGACGCTGCACTGCGGCTGCTGCGGGCGGATGATCGTGCGCCGGGCCTGGGTCGTCACGGCGCCGGAGGAGCCCGGCGGCGAGCTGATCTTCTGCGAGCCGGTCTGCGAGCGGATCTACGCCGAATACTGGCTGCCGCGCCACGGGGGCGGCCGGTGAGCCTGCGGGTCGGGGTCGACACCGGCGGCACCTTCACCGACCTGGTCGGGCGCGACACGCGGACCGGCGCCACCTACTCGGCCAAGGTCCCGTCGACCCCCGCCGACCCGCTGCAGGCGGTGCTGGGCGCCTTCGAGCGCGCCGCGGTGCCGTTGGGGGAGGTCGAGCTGCTGGTCCTCGGCACCACCGTCGGCACCAACGCGCTGATCGAGCGCCGCGGCGCCCGGGTCGCCTACCTGACCACCGAGGGGTTCGAGGACATCCCCTTCATCCAGCGCGGCAACCGGCCCCACCAGTACGCATTCGACTGGGTCAAGCCGAAGCCGTTCCTCGAGCGCTGGCAGTGCCTCGGCGTCGCCGAGCGGACCCTGTACGACGGCACCGCGCTGCGCCCGCTCGACGGCGACGCGGTCGCCCGCGCGGTCGCCGCGCTGGGCGCCCTGATCGAGGCCGAGGGGATCGAAGCGGCGGCCGTCTCGCTGCTTCACTCCTACGTCGACCCGTCCCACGAGCTGGCGCTCGAGGCGGGTCTGCGCGAGGCCTTCCCGGGGCTCCCGGTCTCGCTCTCGCACCGGGTGGCGCCGGTCTGGCGAGAGTACGAACGCGGCCTCTCGACGATCGCCGACGCCTACCTGAAGCCGCTGCTAAGCAGCTTCGCGACGGCGCTGGAGGAGGGCCTGGCCGCGGTCGGGTTCGGCGGCCGCAGCGCCCTGCTGCGCTCCAACGGCGGCACCCGGCTGGCGCCGGAGGCAGCGGAGGCGCCGCTCGACCTGCTGCTCTCGGGGCTGGCCGGCGGGGTGATCGGCGGCCGCCACTACGGCCTGCCCGAGTCGGGCGAGCTGATCACCCTCGACATGGGCGGGACCAGCTGCGACGTCGCGATCGTCGAGGGCGGCGACTACCGGCTGGCGCCGAGCTACGAGGTCGAGTTCGGCCTGCCGCTGATCTTCCCGACGATCGAGCTGACGACGATCGGCGCCGGCGGCGGCTCGATCGCCTGGCTCGATCGCGGCGGCTTCCTCCGGGTCGGGCCGCGCAGCGCCGGCGCCGAGCCGGGGCCGGCCTGCTACGGCCACGGCGGCACCGAGCCGACCGTGACCGACGCCAACCTCGTCCTCGGCCGGCTCAACCCCGAGTACTTCCTCGGCGGCGCGATGCGGCTCGACGTCGACGCCGCCGAGCGGGCGATCGGCCGCCTCGCCGCCGAGCTCGGCTGCTCGCCGCGGGCGGCGGCGCTGGCGGTGATCGAGATCGCCGACGAGAACATGGTCGCGGCGATCGGCGAGCGCACGGTCGAGATCGGGATCGACCCGCGCCGCTTCACCCTGGTCGCCTTTGGCGGCGCCGGCGGCCTGCACGGCGCCGCGCTCGCCCGCCGGCTCGGGATCGGCCGGGTGCTGGTGCCGCCGCACCCCGGCCTCTGCTCGGCCTTCGGCGCGCTCAGCGCCGACCTGCGCAGCGACCGGATCAGCACCGTGCGGATGCGCAGCGACGCGATCGACGTCGCCCGCCTCGACGCCCGGGTCGGCGAGCTGGTCGAGGAGGCGCGGGCCGAGCTGGCAGCGGAGGGCTTCGCCGGCGAGCCGCGGCTGCGGACGCGGCTGGCGATGCGCTACCTGGGCCAGAACTACGAGCACGAGGTCGAGCTACCCGAGCAGCCTGTGACGGCGGCGGCGGTCGCCGCCGCGGCCGAGCGCTTCGAGGCCCTGCACGAGCAGTTCTACGGCTACCAGCTCGGCGGCGAGGCGGTCGAGCTGGTCCAGGTCAGCGTCACCGCGGTTGGCAGCTCCGAGCCGCCGACGGGCGGCCGCATCGACGGCAGCGCCGGGCCGCCGAGCCGGCGCCCCGTCGTCTTCGCGGGCGAGGTGACGGGCGAGGTCGAGGTCCACCGGCGGGCGGCGCTCGCGGCCGGCACCCGGCTGGCGGGGCCGCTGATCGTCGAGGAGCCGGACGGGACGACCCTGGTCGGGCCCGGCGACGGGCTGCTGGTCCGCGCCGACGGCAGCCTGGTGATCGAGATTGGCCAAATCGAAGGAGGATGAGATGTCGGATCGAGTGCTGAAGAGCCCGGAGGAGATCCACCCGGCGCCGGGGTTCAACCACATCGCGATCGCCCCGGTCGGGCGCATCGTCTGCCTGGCGGGGCAGGTCGCCCTAAGCCCCAGCTTCGAGCTGATCGGCGGCGACGACCTGACCACGCAGACGACGGCGGCGATGGGCAACGTCGAGATCGCCCTGAAGGCGGCCGGGGCGAGCTGGGAGGACGTCGTGCGGCGGACCGTCTACACCACGGCGCCGACCGAGTACGAAGCGATCACGGCGGGCATCGAGGCGGTTACCGGGGATGCGCCGCATCCGCCGCAGACGATCGTCGGAGTGACGGGGTTGGCGGTGCCAGGGTTGCTGGTGGAGATCGAGGTCACGGCGGTGCTTGGTTCCTAGGACCGGACCAGGGTCTTGCGGGGCGGGGCCCTCGGCACTCCTCCCCGTGAATTTCGTCGCTCGCCCCTTTCAGGGGCTCCGCTCCGATGTTGGAGCGCCCCCT
>JAFDWC010000131.1 GCA_018268655.1 Actinomycetota bacterium | reverse complement strand
CAACCCCTAAACCGTCCGCTGATACGTCCTAAACGCCCGCAGCGCAAACGTGCCGCAGATCAGCAGGAACGCCAGGAGAAGGCCGGACTTGCCGGCGATCGCGCCCCAGTCGGGGTTGGCGGTGACCGCGTCGCGCCCCGCTTCGACCGCCCAGTTGAGCGGGTTGAAGTCGGCGACGGTCTGCATCCAGCCCGGCATCAGGCTCTTCTGCATGAAGGTGACCGACATGAAGGAGAGCGGCAGGACGAGGAACTGGACGGCGGCGATCAGCGTCTCCTCTTTGCGGATCAGCAAAGCGAGGCCGATCGAGAGACAGCCGAAGGCGGCTCCCACGAGCACCGCCTCGATGATCAGGACGAGGACGCCGAGAACGCCGTTCGCGAAGCTGGCGCCGACGATCAGCGCCAGCACGACGATGATCAGCGACTGGATCGCGGTGGTCAGCGACCACGAGGTGAGGCGGCCGGAGATCAACGAGGAGCGCCGAACCGGCGAGACGAGGAAGCGGTCGATGACGCCGCGGTTGATGTCCTCGATCACCGGCATCCCGGCCCAGCCGGCGCCGAAGAAGGCGGTCATCACGACCACGCCGGGAGCGAGGAATTCGATGTAGTTGGTGGAGCCGAAGCCGGGGATGTCGGTGACGGCTTCGAACAGGGCGCCGAACAGCAGCAGCCAGATCACCGGCTGGACCAGCGAGACCGCGATCCACCAGGGCTGGCGCCAGAGCGCCATCAGGTGGCGGACCGTCATGTGGCCGGTGTCGCTGAGCACCTTCATCGGTGGGCCTCCTTGCTCTGGTCGGGTTTCTCCGCCTGCTCGGCTTCGGCCGAGCCGAAGGTGCGGCCGGCGAAGCGCAGGTAGACGTCGTCGAGCGAGGGCCGGGCGACGGTGACCGAGGCGACCTCGAGCCGGGCGCCATCGAGCGCCGCCAGTACCGCCGGCACGGTGCGGGCGCCGTCCTCGGCGCGGGCGTGGACGGTGCCATCGCCGAAAGCGACCTCGGTCAGCCCGGTGATGGCGCCGAGCGCCGCCCGCACCGCGGTTTCGTCGAGCTCGCCGCCCAGCTCGCAGTGGATCGCGTCGCCCTTGAGGCCGCGCTTGAGCTCGTCGGGGGAGCCCTCGGCGACGACCTTGCCGCGGTCGACGATCGCCAGCTGGGCGGCGAGCCGGTCGGCCTCCTCCAGGTAGTGGGTGGTGAGCAGGACGGTCAGGCCGGCGCCGGTCAGGCGCTCGATCTCCTCCCACATCTCCGCTCGCACCTCGGGGTCGAGACCGGTGGTCGGCTCGTCGAGGAAGAGGACCTTGGGCCGGTGGACCAGCGCCTGGGCGACGTCGAGTCGGCGCCGCATCCCGCCCGAGCACTCACGTACCAGGCGGTCGCCGGCGTCGGCCAGCTGGAACTGCTCGAGCAGCCGGTCGATCCGCGCCTCCAGCTCCCGGCCACCCATCCCGAACACCTGTCCCTGCAGGCGCAGGTTCTCGCGCCCGGTCGCCTCCTGGTCGAGCCCGCCGGCCTGCGAGACGACCCCGATCGACTCGCGCACCCGGGCCGCTTCGCCGAGCACGTCATGGCCGGCGACCGTGGCGCTGCCGCCGTCGGGGTGGGCGAGGGTCGTCAGCACCTTCACCGTCGTCGACTTGCCGGCGCCGTTGGGGCCGAGCAGGCCGAACACGGTGCCCGGGGGGACCGAGAAGGAGAGCCCGTCCAGGGCTTGAACCTCCTCGCCGTACTTCTTGCGCAGGTCGCGCGCCTCGATCGCGTCTGCCATCTCCGCTCCTTCAACTAGAATTCCTCTCGAAGATCCAAAAGCTTAGCAACTAAGAGATTACGATGGCAAACGATTATGCGGAGCACTGGGGCAGCGCCGAGTGGGCGCAGGCGCAGGAGACGCCGAAAGGCAGGCTGGAAGCCGAGCTGATCGAGGAGGTCCGCGGTAATCAGGCGGCGGTCCACCAGATGGACGAAGCCGCGCACCGAGCGATGGGAATCAACGGCACCGACGGCCGCTGCCTCGACATCGTCGATCGCCGCGGCCTGCTCAGCGCCGGCCAGCTCGCAACCGAAGCGGGCCTCACCACCGGCGCCGTCACCGCCGTCCTCGATCGACTCGAGGAGAAGGGCTATGTCCGCCGAGTCCCCGACCCCGATGACCGTCGCCGCATCCTGGTCGAGGTGACCGACAAGCACCGCGAGGCGGCCGGTCGCCTCTATTACCCGCTGAAAGCGATGGCCGATCCCTATTTCGAGGGCCTGGGCGAGGACGACATCCGCCTGCTGATCCGCTTCAACCGCGTCTCCCGCGAAGTCAACGAACAGCGCGCCGCCCAGATTCGCGCCGCGCTCGAGGCCGGCTAGCCGCCGCGTTCGTTTTCTCTACCTCGAGTGAGGGAGAAAGGGCGAACGGTGGCTCAGACCCGGCCGGGCTGGGGGAGGGTGGTGGGGGCATCGGGGTCGGGTTCGACCGGGTCCCGCCAGCGCAGCTGGGCGGGGGCCTCGCGCATCCGCAAGACCCGCGCCGGCACCCCGCCGACGACCGCGTTCGCCGGCACGTCCCTGGTCACCACCGCGTTGGTCCCGATCACCGCGTTGTCGCCGACTCGGACGCCGCGGAGGACGCAGGCGCCGTAGCCGATCCAGACGTTGGAGCCGACGACGACGTCGCGCTTGTAGATCCCCTGCTGGCGGATCGGCCGCTCGACCTCGACCACGCCGTGGTCGAAATCGATGAACATCGCCCGGTCGGCGATCACGCACTGCTCGCCGATCCGCACCCGCTGGTAGGCGGAGATCGTGCATTCCTGGCCCATCACCGTCTTGCGGCCGATCTCGACCTCGCCCTCGTGGCAGCGGATCTTGGTGCGGTCGCCGATCCAGACGAAGCGGCCGAAGCTGACCCGGCCCCGCGGCGAGACCTCGAGTTCGAGCCCGCGGCCGAAGAAGATCGGCCCGTCGGTGCTCCAGCGATGCCCGGCCGCGGTCAGCCAACGCCGCCAGAGGTAACGCCAGAGCAGCCGGCCGTAGCGCCAGTTGAGCATCTGGTTGCGGGCGAGGAAGCGGAGCACGGCGGGGCCAGTCTAGAGTTGCCACCCAGTGACGGATGTCGCAAAGAGCGCACCCCTCGCCGAGCGCCTCCTCGCCGGCGACAAGCGTGCCCTGGCGCGGGCGATCACTCTGATCGAGTCCGACGACCCGGCCGGGTGGGAGCTCGTCCGCGAGGTCTACCCGCGCACCGGCAGGGCGCGGATCGTCGGCTTCACCGGCCCCCCTGGGGTCGGCAAGAGCACCCTGATCGGGGCCCTGACCGGGGAGCTGCGGAAGGCCGAGCGCGAGGTCGCGGTGCTCTCGATCGACCCCTCGAGCCCGTTCACCCGCGGCGCCCTGCTCGGCGACCGGATCCGGCTCACGGACCACTTCCTCGACCCCGGCGTCTTCATCCGCTCGATGGCTTCGCGCGGGGCCCTCGGCGGTCTCTCCGAGGCGGCGCTGCAGGTGGCGCTGGTGATGGACGCGGCGGGCAAGGACGACGTCCTGATCGAGACCGTCGGGGTCGGACAGGCGGAGATCGACATCGTCGACCACGCCGACACGATCGTGCTGGCGCTGATGCCCGGCTCGGGCGACTCGATCCAGGCGCTGAAGGCGGGGGTGATGGAGATCCCCGACGTGATCGTCGTCAACAAGGCCGACCACCCGATGACCGACACGATGGTGCGCGAGGTCCGCGGCGTCCTCGTCCTCTCCCACGACCCCGAAGGCTGGAGGGTGCCGATCCTGCGGACCGAGGCGGCGCGCGGCGAGGGGATCGAGGAGCTGGCGGCGAAGATCGAGGAGCACCGACAGTTCATCGAGGCGGCCGGGACGCTGGCCGAGCGCCGCGCCCGCAACCTCCGCAGCGAGGTGCTGGGGATCGCGACCTCGCGGATGCGGCGCCAGCTCGAAGCCGCGGTCGAGGCCGACCCGGCGACCGCAGACCTGCTGGAGCGGGTGGCCCGGCGCGAGCTCGACCCCGCCAGCGCCGCCGGCGAGCTGCTGGAGCGGCACCTCGATGACTGATCCCGGCGCCGCCGGCGCCCCGCCCAGCAGCGCCGAGGCGGCGGCCTGGGTCGGCGCCAGGCTGACGGAGGTCGGCGGCGACCAGGTCGGCGCGGTCGAGGGCTTCTACGTCGACAGCGAGCGCGGAGAGCCGGTCTGGCTGGTCGCCAAGCTCGGGCGCCGCCGCAGCACCAGGGTGGTGGCGCTGCCGCTGGCCGAATGCGCGGGGACCCCGTCCGGGGTCTGGACCGCGCAGAGCGCCGAGGCGCTGCGGCGGGCGCCGGTGGTCGACCCGATCCGGCCGCTGCGGCGCGAGCACGAGCTGACGATCTGCGGCCACTTCGGGATCGGCGCCCGGGTCGGCCGCGCCGCCGCCCTCGCCGGCCGCGGCGACGGCGACGTCACCGCGACGCCGCCCGGCGGCGCCTGAGCTCCGGTTTGGACCTTTGGGGGCCCATAGCCCCCCAAAGGTCCGCAGCGCGCCCGGCCGCCGCGTCATCTCCTCGTAATCACCCTCTGCCAGGGTTTAGGCCGTGGCACTGCTGATCCTCTTCGGCTTCGTCGCCGGGGCCGCGACCGCGGTCTCGCCCTGCGTCCTGCCTGTGCTCCCGGTCGCGCTCTCCGCCGGCGCCAACGGCGGTCGCCGCCGCCCGCTCGGGATCGTCGCCGGCCTCGTCGTCTCCTTCACCTTCGCGATCGTCGCCCTCGTCTACGTGATCGATGCCCTCGGGCTGCCCGGCGACCTCCTCCGCACGCTCGCGATCGTCGTCCTTCTGGCCTTCGGCCTGCTGCTCCTGGTGCCGCCGCTGGCGGCCCGGGTGGAGGCGCTCGGCTCGCGCTTTGCCGGCCGCGTCCCAACCCCCCGCGGCGGCGACGGCTTCTGGTCGGGGACGGTCGTCGGCGCCAGCCTCGGCCTCGTCTACGCCCCCTGCGCGGGGCCGATCCTCGCCGGCGTCATCACCGTCACCGCGACCCAGCCGTTCACCGCCGGCCGGCTCGCGGTCGCGATCGCCTACGGACTCGGCTCCGCCGCCGTCCTCTACGCGCTGATGGTCGGGGGCCGCCGCGCGGTGCGGCCGCTCGTCCGCCGCGGCGGTGCCTTCCAGGTCGCGACCGGCGCGGTGATGGTCCTGGTCGCGCTGGCGATGCTCGGCAACTACGACACCCGCTTCGAGAGCGCGATCGCCTCCGACTGGCCGAGCTGGCTGACGACCCCGGCCGAAGGTCTCGAAAACACCGGCTCGGCGCGCTCGGCCCTGGCCTCGATCAGCGGCATCTCCCCGCACGGCCTCGGCAGCCGCGCGACCGCCGGCTCCGAAGAAGAAATCACCCGCACCCCGCCGTCCCGGCTCGCCGCCAAGAAGATGAAGCTGCCGGTCTACGGCAAGGCCCCCGAATTCACCGACACCGAGCGCTGGTTCAACACCCCCGGCGGCAAGCCGCTGACCCTGCGGCAGCTGCGCGGCAAGGTCGTCCTCGTCGACTTCTGGACCTACAGCTGCATCAACTGCATCCGGACCCTGCCCTATCTCAACGCCTGGTACCGGCGCTACCACCGCGACGGCTTCGTCATCGTCGGCGTCCATACCCCCGAGTTCCCGTTCGAGCGCGAAGCCGGCAACGTCGAAGCGGCGATCAGGCGCGAAGGCATCCACTACCCGGTGGTCCAGGACAACGAAGCGGGGACCTGGAACGCCTACGGGAACCTCTACTGGCCGGCCGAGTACTTCCTCGACGCCCACGGCGAAGTCCGCTTCGCCGACGCCGGCGAGGGCGAATACGGGAAGAAGGAAGAAGTGATCCGGCGACTGCTGGCCGAAGCTGGGAAGCGGGTCGGCGCCGCCCGCGCCGACGCCCACGGAATCGCCCCCTCCAATGCCCAGCTCACCCCCGAGACCTACCTCGGCCCCTACCGGGCCGAACGCAACGCCAACGACAGCGAACTCCACTACGGGCTCGACACGTTCACCCAGCCTTCCTCGCTGGGGCCGAACGAATGGGCGCTGGGCGGGCGCTGGGAGGTGGCCGCCGAGTCGCTCACCGCCAGCGCCGACTCGACCCTGAAGCTGAGCTTCGAAGCGCGCCGCGTCTACCTCGTCCTCGGCGCCCCCGGCGGTCCGCGGCGGATGCGGGTCTTCCTCGACGGCCGCCCGATCGCCCCCGCCGAGGCCGGCGCCGACGTCCACGGCGGCACCGTCACCGTCCACGCCCAGCGCCTCTACCAGCTGGTCGAACTGCCGCGGGTCGAGCACCACGTCCTCGAACTGCGCCCGCAAGCGGGGATCATGGGCTATGCCTTCACCTTCGGATAAGAGGTCATCGGAGGACGCCGCCCCGCTTGGTCCGGCGCTCGCCTGCCGCGCCCGGGGAGTCCTCGGATGACCTCCGGCGCCCACCGCGTCCTCGTCGTCGACGACGAGGCGACGATCGTCGAGATCGTCGGCCGCTACCTGGAGCGGGCCGGCTACGAGGCGAGCGGTGCCGCCGACGGCTTCGAGGCGCTGGAGGCGGTCGCCAGCAACCGCCCCGACCTCGTCGTCCTCGACCTGATGCTGCCGGGGATCGACGGGATCGAGGTGATGAGGCGGCTGCGCGAGCTGCCGGGGCCGCCGCTGGCGGTGATCCTGCTGACCGCCCGCGGCGAGGAGTCCGACCGCCTGGTGGGGTTGAGGCAGGGGGCCGACGACTACGTCGTCAAGCCGTTCTCGCCGGCCGAACTGGTGGCTCGGGTGGGGGCGGTCCTGCGGCGGACGATCCCGCCGCAGGGCGACGCCGAGGAGCCGCCGATCGAGGTCGGCCCGCTGCGGATCGAGCCGGCGAGCCGGCGGGTCGTCCTCGACGACGAGGAGGTCGGGCTGACGATGCGCGAGTTCGACCTGCTGGCCTTTCTCGCCACCCATCCCGGCCGCGTCTACTCGCGCGACCAGCTGATGGAATCGGTCTGGGGCGAGCCCTACTTCGAGGACACCAGCACCGTCACCGTCCACATCCGCCGGCTCCGCGCCAAGCTCGGCGACGACCCCGCCCAGCCCCGCTTCATCGAGACGGTCTGGGGCGTCGGCTACCGGCTGCGGCCGTGAACGGGCACGGGCGCGGCGGGCGGAGGGGGCTGCGGCCGTGAAGCGCGCCGCCCCGATCGCCCTCGCCGCCTTCCTCGCCGGCGCCGCCGCGGTCGCCGTGCCGAGCGGGATGGGGGCGGTGCAGGCGCTGCTGGTGTTGCTCGCGGTCGGCGCCGCCGCCCTCGCCGCGGCGCTGGCCGTCCGCTTCGCGATGGAAGAGCGGGCCCGGCGCGAAGTCGAGGAGGCGCGGCGGGCGCTGGTCGCCGCCGCCTCGCACGACCTGCGGACGCCACTGGCCTCGCTGCGGCTGCTGGTCGACGCGATCGAGGACGGGGTGGCGACGGGGGAGACCCGCGACCGCTACCTGGCCGAGATCCGCACCCACGTCGCCGTTCTCAGCGACCTCATCGACGACCTCTTCGAGCTCTCCCGGATCGAGGCCGGGGAGATCACCTGGTCGCTGCGGCAGGTCGAGCTCGGCGAGCTGATCGGCGAGACGGTGGCGGCGATGCGGGCGCCGGCCGAGCAGCGCGGGGTCCGGCTCGGCGCCGAGCTGCCGGCGGCGGGCGTCCGCGCCGAGGCCGACGCCGAGAAGATCCAGCGCGTCCTCTTCAACCTGATCCAGAACGCGATCCGCCACACCCCGGCCGACGGCAGCGTCACCGTCCGCGCGCGGCCGCGGGGCGGCGAGGTCGAGGTCGAGGTGAGGGACGACGGCGAGGGGATCCCGGCGGGGGACGGCGAGCGGGTCTTCGAGGCCTTCTACCGCGGCGACGCGTCGCGCGGCGAGGACGGCGGGGCTGGGCTGGGGCTGGCGATCTCGAGAGCGATCGTGGAGGGGCATGGGGGGAGGATCTGGCTGGAGGATGGGATGCGGGGGACGACGGTGCGGTTTACCTTGCCGGCGGCAGGTGGTTGACGGCGGGGCTAGGGACGAACCGCCGGCGCTGCGGATTCGAGGGCGGGGATCGGGGGTCCCTCCCCGGACGGAAACGACAGCCTTCGGCTGGTTTCCTGAGTGTCCGGGGAGGGACCCC
>JAFDWC010000130.1 GCA_018268655.1 Actinomycetota bacterium | reverse complement strand
GTTGGAGGCGCCGTCGCCGAACATGCAGACGGTGACGTTGTCCTCGCCGCGGTACTGGGAGGAGAGGGCGAGGCCGGCGGCCAGCGGCAGATTGCCGCCGACGATCCCGTAGCCGCCCATGAAGCGGCGCTGGGCGTCGAAGATGTGCATCGAGCCGCCGCGGCCGCCGCTGGTGCCGTCGACGCGGCCGAACAGCTCGGCCATCACCCGCCGCGGCTCGGTGCCGCGGGAGATCGCGTGGCCGTGGGTGCGGTAGGTGCCGATCAGGTAGTCGTCCGGGCGCATCACCGAGGTGGTGCCGACGATCGTCGCCTCCTCGCCGATCGCCAGGTGCAGGAAGCCACCTGCTTTGGCCCGCTGGTACTGGCGCCCGGCCTCCTCCTCGAAGCGCCGGATCAACGCCATCCGCGCCAGCAGCTCGAAGCAGGTCGGCGCGTCGGGGAGCGGCGGCATCGCCACCACCTTAGTGCCTATCTGAAAACTCCAGGCAGGCTCGGCGGCAGCCCTGGAGGCGAGTGACCCGCCCCGCTACATTCAGGGGCGATGACGGCGCCCTGGCCCGCGGCCGACTACTCGGAATGGAGCGAGACCTGCGACACGCTCCACGCCCACACGCAGGTGCTGGGGAAGCTGGCGGCGGAGCTGGCGCCGCCCGAGCCGCAGCTCCAGCACGCGGCGCTGCGGCTGACCGCGCGCGGCTGGGAGACGGCCCCGCTGCCGGCCCCGGACGGCTCCGGCGCCTTCGTCGCGGCGCTCGACCTGCATGCCCACGAGGCCGTCGCCGAACATGCCGACGGGCGTCGCCGCACCGTGCCGCTGGCGCCTGACCGGGCGGTCGGCGAGGTGACGCGGGAGCTGCTCGCCGCCGTCGCCGAGGTCGCCGGGCCGGTCGCGATCGACCCGACGCCGCAGGAGGTGGTCTGGACGGTGCCGCTCGACGAGGACACCGAGCACGCCCGCTACGACACCGAGGCGGTCGCCTCCTTCCACGGCGCGGCGACTCGCGCCGCGCTCGTGCTCGCCGCCTTCCGCGCCCCGTTCCGCGGCCGCTCGACGCCGGTCCACGCCTGGTGGGGCTCGTTCGACCTCGCGGTCAGCCTCTTCTCCGGCGCCAGCGCCGAACCGCCCTCGGACGACTTCATCATGCGCAACGCAATGGACTCGCAGGAGGTCGCGGTCGGCTGGTGGCCCGGCGACCCGAAATACCCGCGCGCCGCCTTCTACACCTACGCTCATCCCGCCCCGAACGGCTACTCCGACCTCTCCGTCTCGCCGGCGGCCGCCCGCTGGGAGCCCGAGCTCGGCGAGTTCCTGCTCGACTGGAACGACGTCCGCGCCGCCGCCGACCCGCACGCCTTCGCGCTCGAGTTCATGCGCTCGTCCTTCGTCGGCTCCTGCGGGATCTGCAACTGGGACCCCGCCCTCACTGCCAGCGCCGAGGGCGTGCCGCCGCCCCTGGTCTGACGCGGGCGGCCGCTTAGCCCGCCGCCGCGACCGCTTCCTCGAGCCGGTCGTCGCCCCAGAAGACCTCGCCCCCGGCGACCACCGCCGGGACGCCGCGGACGCCGAGCGCCGCCGCCTCCGCGGTCGCCCGCCGCAGCTCCTCCTTGACCCCGTTGGTGGCGACCGCTTTCAGCAGCGCCCGCGGGTGCAGCTCGCAGGCGGCGCCGGCGATCGCGACGCTGTCCGGGTCGCCCAGGTCGCGGCCGGCGGCGAAGGCCTGGCGGAACCCGGCGAGGGCGAAGGAGACGGTGCGGCCGGTCTGCTTGGCGAAGGTGGCGGCGCGCATCGCGGTCAGGGTGTCGCCCGGCCAGGGATCGGGCCAGACCAACGGCGGCAGCCCGTAGCCGGCGGCGCGCCTCTCGACCTCGGCCATTCCTGCCTCACGCTCGGGGCCGGTGCCCCAGGACGAGCGGCCGAGCTCCTTGAACAGCCCGCCGAGCAGGATCGGCCGCCACTCCGGCTGCTCGAGCTCGGCCTCGGTGAACAGCCCGCTGATCCTCTCCGCCGCCAGGTAGGCATACGGCGAGCCGAGGTCGAAGTAAAACGCGGCGCGCTCGCTCACGGGCGGAACCTACCGAGCGGCAACTGTCGATCCTGAGGCGGCGAAAATCAAGCAGATCGGGGGACGCAGGGAAGCGAGGGGAGGGGAGCGCACATCAGTGCGTGACCCGAGCCAAGCAACCGAGGACCCCGAGATGGGCCGATTTGCAGCCGCCTCAGGCGTGGATGGCCCAGCCGTCGACCGCGCGGGCGGCATCCAATACCGCCTCTGAGACCGTCGGGTGCGGGTGCACGATCCTGGCCAGCTCCTGGTAGCCGCCCTCGAGCGCCATCGTCGCGACCAGCTCGGCGATCATGTCGCAGGCGCGGTTGCCGACGATGTGGGCGCCGAGCAGCTCGCCGTACTTGGCGTCGACGACGAGCTTGACCAGCCCCTCCTTGTCGTCGTAGACGGTGCCCGCTCCCTCGCCGGCGATTTTCTGTTTGCCGACCTTGACGTCGTGACCGGCCGCCTTGGCCTGCTCCTCGGTCATCCCGACCGAGGCGACCTGCGGGTGGGTGAAGGTGGCTCCGACCAGGAGCTCCTGGTCGACCGGCTCGGTCTCGGCGCCGCCAATCCGCTCGACCGCGACAACGCCCTCCTCCTCGGCCTTGTGCGCGAGCGCCTTCTGGTTGACGAGGTCGCCGATCGCGTAGACCTTCGGGTTGGTGGTCTGCTGGAAGGCGTCGACCTTGATCTTGCGGCCGCCCTCCTCGAGCTGGACGCCAGCCGCCTCGAGCCCGAGGCCCTCGGTGTCGGGGCCGCGGCCGCCGGCGACGCAGAGGTAGTCGACCTCGGCCGACTTGTCGCCGTAGGTGAACTTGACCGAGCCCTCGCCGACCTCGACGTTCTCGACCGGAGCCCCGGTCGAGATCTCGATCCCCTGTTTCTTGAAGCTGCGTTCGACGATCTTGGCGATGTCCTTGTCCTCGGCGGGGAGGATCTGGTCGAGCATCTCGATCAGGATCACCTCGGTGCCGAAGCGGACGTAGGCGGAGGCGATCTCCGAGCCCGAGGCGCCGGCCCCGACCACGGCGATCTTCTGCGGCTGCTGGGGCAGCGACCAGGCGCCCCAGGTGTCGACGACGCGGCCGCCGAATTCGACGCCGGGGATCGGCAGCGCGACCGAGCCGGTGGCGAGGACCACGGCCTTCGCCTCGTAGACCTCGTCGCCGACCTTGACGTTGGCCTCTGGGGTGAGCGAGGCATCGCCCTCGATCAGCGTCACCTTGTTTTTCTGCCACAGCATTTGCACGCCCGAGGAGAGCGATTCGGAGACCTTGGCCCGCCGGCCCCCGAGCGCGTCCCAGTCGATCCTGATGTCGTCGGCGACGATGCCGAGGTCGGCCCCGTTCTTCGCCTCGCTGTAGATCTCGGCGGAGCGGAGGATCGTCTTCGCCGGGATGCAGGCGTAGTTGAGGCAGCGGCCGCCGGGTTTGTCGCGCTCGACGACGGCGGTCTTCTGGCCGAGTTGGGCGGCGCGGATCGCGGCCACGTAGCCGCCCGGTCCACCCCCGATGATGATGGTGTCGAAGGTCTCAGGCATGGGTGGCTGAGCCTATCTCAGCGCGCATCTCGGCCCCCAGCGCCGACCGGGCCACCCCCCGATCGGACTAGTGGCCGCTACAACGCCGGGGGGGGGCGCGCACGGCCTCCGCGCCGCGGCCGATCACCGCCGCGGCTACTCGTCGCCGGCCGGCGGCAGCCGGTGCGGCATCTGGATCCGCGCCATCGCCTTGACCATCAGGAAGAAGAAGGTGCCGGCGACGACCAGGAGGCCGCCGCTGGCGAGGAAGCCGCCGAGGGTCGAGGCCTCGAGCGCGAGCCCGTAGAAGGCGGCGAAGATGAGGAAGGCGAGGACCAGCTGGAAGCAGACCACCGCCCAGTAGCGAGCCCGCCACATCCCCCAGGCGAGGATCCCCATGATCAGCGCCGGCCCCGCCACCTGGCCGAGCTGCGGCGTCTCCCCGTTCGGCTTCACCCCGGCCGCGTAGAGGACGACGATCGAGGCCGCGATGAGCCCGCAGACGATCGCCGCGACCGTCACCACCGGCGGCCGCTCGCCCTCGGCCAGCGGCCGCAGCCGTTCGCGCGCTTCCTGGTTGCGCTGGGCCGCCTTCGCGTAGCCGCGCTCCATCGAGTTGCGCGGGGCGCGCTGGGATCCCCCGTTCTCAGCCACCGGGTGCCACCCCCCGCCAGGGTGCGGGGGAATCGAGCAGGGCGTCCTGGGTGTTCGCGTCGCCCCCCTCGGCGGCGGCGAAGGCGCGCCGCAGCGCTTCGGCGGCGACCTCGGGGTTCGGAGCATCGCGGATCGCCCGCACCACGCAGAGCCGCCGCGCCCCTGCCCGCACCACCTCCTCGGCGTTCAGCGGGCTGATCCCACCGATCGCGAAGAACGGGTGGCGGGCCCGCTCGGCGGCCTCGCTGATCAGCTCCAGGCCGACCGCCGGCCGGCCCGGTTTGGTCGGCGTCTCCCAGATCGGCCCGACCGCGATGTAGTCGACGGCGGTCTCGTCGGCGGCGGCGATCTGCTCCGGCGAGTGGGTCGAGACGCCGACGATCGCGTCCGGGCCGAGCAGCTCCCGCGCCGCGGCGACCTCGCCGACCTCGCCGACGTGGACGCCGTCGGCGTCGCAGGCGCGGGCCAGCTCGGGATCGTCGTTGACGATGAAGAGGGCGCTGAAGGTGTCGGCGACGCGGCGGTAGGTGTCGGCGGCGCGTTCGATCCCCGCCCTTCCCAGCTCCTTCTCGCGCAGCTGGACGATGTCGGCGCCGCCGCCGAGCGCCAGCCGCAGCAGGGCTTCGAGGTCGCCGCCGGGCGGCCGCGCGTCGCAGACGAAGTAGAGGCGGGCGGTCCGCAGCCGCTCGCGCAGCAGCGGCCCCTGGCCCTCGGGCATCGCGGAGCTCATGCCTCGATTATGGCTGTCGCTAGCATCAGAGACGTAAACGGGAGCCTGACGGCTGAGAGGGTGGCATCGAGGCCACCGACCGTCTGAACCTGATCCGGGTAATGCCGGCGGAGGTATTCGGGTGAGTGACAAGAGCGGTTTCGATGCGGTCTTCGTCGGCGGCGGCGTGATCGGCCTCGCCTGCGCCTGGCGTGCCGCCCAGGGCGGGGCGGAGGTGGTGGTGGTCGAGCGCGCCGAGCGCCCCCACGCCGGCGCCACCGGCGTCGCGGCGGGGATGCTGGCGCCGGTCGGCGAGCTCAGCTTCGGCGAGCCGGAGCTGCTGCGGCTGTCGCTGGAGTCGGCGGCGCTGTGGCCGGACTTCGCGGCGGCGCTGGAGGACGCCTCCGGGCGGCCCTCGACCTACGTCCGCTGCGGCGCCCTCCACGTCGCCCTCGATCGCGACGAAGCGGCGCAGCTGCGCCGCCGCCACGAGCTGCAGCGCTCGCTCGGGCTCGAGGCCGAGTGGCTGGCGCCGCGGGCCTGCCGCGAGCTCGAGCCGGGCCTCTCGCCCTCCTTCAACGGCGGCGTCCACGCCCCGAGCGAGGCGGCGGTGGACCCGCGGGCGCTGACGCTGGCGCTGCTGGTGGCGCTGGAGCGGAGCGGGGTGGAGGTGCGGAGTGGCCGCGAGGTGGTCGACGGGCTCTGGGACGGCGAGCGGCTGGCCGGGGTGCGGACCGCCGGCGGCGAGGAGGGCGAGGCGGAGCTGCGCGGCGATGCCGTCGTCCTCTGCAACGGCGCCTGGTCGGGGACGACCGGGTGGCTGCCGGAGGCGGCGCGGCCGCCGGTGCGGCCGGTCAAGGGCGAGGTGCTCGAGCTGCGTGTCCGGCCCGGCCACGAGCCACCGGCGGCGGGAATCGTCTGCTCCGAGCGCGTCTACCTGGTGCCGCGCCCGGACCAGCGGTTGATCGTCGGCGCGACGGTCGAAGAGCGGGGCTTCGACACGACCGTGACCGCCGGCGGCGCCCTGGAGCTGCTGCGCGAGGCCTACCGGATCCTGCCCGAGGTGGCGGAGATGGAGCTGGCCGGGGCGATCGCTGGCCTCCGCCCCGGCACCCCCGACAACCTGCCGCGGATCGGCCCCGGCGCGGTCGAGGGACTGGTCCTGGCGACCGGCCACTTCCGCAACGGGATCCTGCTGGCCCCGCTGACCGCCGAGCTCGTCGCCGCCCAGCTCGCCGGCGTCCCCGCGAACCGTTCCTCGCATCTGTCTGGCGAGCAAGAGGAACAGCTGGAGGAGGCGCGATGAGGATCGAGCTGAACGGCGAGCCGCAGGAGCTGCCGCCGGGGGCGACGGTCGCCGACGCCGCCCGCGAGGCGGGGGCGGGGGAGGGGTGCCGCGGGGTCGCGATCGCGATCGACGGCGAGGTCGTGCCGCGCAGCGAGTGGGGCTCGACCGCGCTCGTCGAGGGCCAGCAGGTGGAGGTCCTGGCGGCGATCCAGGGCGGGGCGGAAACCTGGGAGCTGGGCGGTCGCGAGTGGGGCTCGCGGCTGATCGCCGGCACCGGCGGCTTCCGTTCGCTGGAGCAGATGGAGGCGGCTCTGAGCGCGGCCGGCACCGAGATCGTCACCGTCGCCCTGCGCCGCGTCGACCCGGCCGCCGGCGGCTCGGTCCTCGACGTGATCGACCGCCTCGGCCTCTTCGTCCTCCCCAACACCGCCGGCTGCTACACCGCCCGCGATGCCGTCCGCACCGCCAAGCTCGCCCGCGAGGCGTTCGCGACCGAGTGGATCAAGCTCGAGGTGATCGGCGACGACCGCACCCTCTTCCCCGACGCGGTCGAGCTCCTCACCGCGGCCGAGCAGCTCGTCGCCGACGGCTTCACGGTGCTCCCCTACACCAACGACGACCCGATCCTCGCTCGCCGGCTCGAGGAGGCCGGCTGCGCCGCGGTGATGCCGCTCGGCTCCCCGATCGGCTCCGGCGCCGGCATCCGCAACCCGTACAACATCGCGATCATCGCCGAGCGGGCCGAGGTCCCGATCGTCCTCGACGCCGGGATCGGCACCGCCTCCGACGTCGCCCTGGCGATGGAGCTGGGCTGCGACGCCGTGCTCGCCGCCTCCGCGATCTTCGGCGCCGAGGACCCGCCGGCGATGGCCCGCGCCCTCCGCCTCGCCGCCGAGGCAGGCACCGCCGCCGCCCGCGCCGGCCGCATCCCCCGCCGCCTCCACGCCGAGGCCTCGACCGCCTACGAGGGCACCCCGGAACTGTCCTGAAGCGCGGCGCCGGCGTCGCCGCTGGAGCCGCTCGGCACGGCCGCGAACGGGTTGAGCTTGAGCCAGCCCGGCAGCGCCCGGCGCAGGTCCGCCGGGCCGCTCAGCTCGAGCGAGCCGGTTCGCAGGGCCTGCCCCCAGCCGACGTCGCCCATCCAGATCTGGGTCAGGGTGCGGACGTCGCTGGTCAGGTTGAGGTCGACCTCGCCGCCGGGGTGGGTGAGGCAGACGTCGGCGGAGTCCGGCGCCAGCAGCAGCCAGTAGGCGCGACGGCCGGGGAGCGCGTCGCGGAAGCGGAGCTCGATCAGGATCCGCCCCGGGAGCTGCTCGAGGCGGATGTTGCGGTGGATGTCCCAGACCAGCAGGCGCGGGTCGAGGTCCTGGTCGCGGTACTCGCTCGGCAGCCAGCGCCGGCCCCAGAGCCCGAGCTGCTCGACCACCGGCCGAAGCGCCTCGCCCGCTTCGGTGAGGACGTAGCGGGTGCCCTCCTCGGCGTCTTCCTGGCGCTCGAGGATGCCGGCGACGGCGAGCTCGTCGAGGCGGCGCGAGAGGACACTGGGGGTGATGCTCGGGATCCCTTGGCGCAGCTCTCCGAAGCGGGTGCTGCCGGCCAGCAGCTCACGGATGATCAGCGGGGTCCAGCGCCGCGCGAAGATCTCGGCTGCCATCGAGACCGGACAGAACTGCCCGTATCCGTCCACCTCGCCAGCGTATCCCGCCGCGACCGCGTGGTCGCAAATTGCTACTTGAGCGAGAGCTCGGCCGGCGCGACGCTGGCGCCATGAAGACTTCCGAACTCCCACCCAGCCCGGCCGAGGTGTGGTCGAGCGGCGACTACGCCGACGTCTGCGAGCGGATGATCCCCGAGCTCGGCGCCCGTCTGGCCGAGCTGGCCGGCGTCGGCCCCGGCCAGGCCGTCCTCGACGTCGCCTCTGGGACCGGCAACGCCGCCCTGCCGGCGGCGGCCGCGGGCGCCGCCGTGACGGCGCTCGACATCACCCCGGAGCTGCTGCGGGTCGGCGCCGCCCG
>JAFDWC010000012.1 GCA_018268655.1 Actinomycetota bacterium | reverse complement strand
CTGCACCGTAGCGCGCCCGCGCTTCGCCGAACTACGACGGACCTTCGTCCCTTGTCAGCTTCAAGCCAAGGGGGGTGGCGATTCGGTGTCGTTGGAGGGGCGTCGGGGTCCCCTCCCAAACACTCCAGCGGAGCCGCAGGCGGAGCGTTTTGGGAGGGGATCCCGAGGACCCTCACGCCAAGCCCCGATCCCTCGCCGTCCATCGCCCAGCATCCATCATCGACGCAGACGGAAAGTTTCATTCCGACCGCTAAGGTGCATCATGGCGACCATGGCACGCGGGGACACCTGGACCGACGAGCGGCTCGACGACCTCAGCAAGCGAACCGACGAAGGCTTCGCCGACACGCGCGCCGAGTTCCGCGCGGTCCGCAGCGAGATGAACGAGCGCTTCGGCGAAATGAATGCTCAGTTCGCCGCCCAGAACCGGGCGATGGTCCAGCTCTTCGGCGGGATGTTCGCGGTGACGCTGGTCGGCTTCCTCGGCGTGATCGCGACGATCCTCGCCTCGAGCTGAGCGGCGGCTCAGGGGAAGCCGACGACCTCGTTGTCCAGCGGCAGCTCGCGGTGGCGCTCGCCGCGCGGGTGCGGCTGGATCCTGGCCCTGGCGCCGAGCACCAGGACCGGGGCGAAGTTGGCCAGGGTCCCTTCCTCGCGGAAGCTCGAGAAGCGGAACGGGATCCCATTCGAGGCCAGCGGCGTCGGCCCGTCCATCAGCTGGAAGTGGAGGTGCGGGGCGTTGCTGTTGCCGCTGTTGCCGAGCAGCCCGAGCGGCTGGCCGACCCGGACCCGGTCCCCCACCTTCACCCGGACGCTGCCCGGCTGCAGGTGGGCGTAGAAGGCGAAGCGGCCGCCGCCGATCGCAACGACGACGTGGTTGCCGCCGGCGTCGGCGGCGGTGATCGGCGGCAGGGCGAAGGTGATCGGCCCGTCGGGCAGGCGATCGACGACGCCGACCACCCTCCCCGCCGTCGCCGAGAGCACTTCGGCGCCGTAGAAGGGGTAGCTGGAGAGCTGTTCGCGGGGGCCGTCGACGACCCGGCCGTCGCTCGAGAGCTGGAAGAAGTCGATCGCGAAGCGCTCCCCGTTGTGGAGGCCGCCGTTGATCGAGAGGACGCCGCCGCGATGCGAGGTCGGCTCGGCGCAGCAGCCGTTGCCGATCACCCAGCCCGGCCCGCGCAGCGGCGGCGCCACCACCATCGCTTCCCGGGTCGAGACCCGGGTCGGCGCGGCCAGATAGCTGGTCGCGATCACCTCGCTCGGCGGCCGCTGGGCGATCGCGAGGCGGTTGACGAGCCGCCGCGGCAGCTTCGCGCCGCGCGGGAACGAGAGGTCGACGAGGACGGTCGCGCTTACCCCCGGCGCCAGCACCCTGGTCGGCCTGCTGGCGTCTTCGGGCCCGAGGTCGAAGGGCTTCATCACCGCCGCCAGCCGCGCCCCGGCGAGCGAGCCGACGACCCTGCCGCCGGCCAGCGCCTGGACGCTCCTCACGGTCTCCGTCGCCGGCGGGTAGGAGTGGTTGGTCAGGATCAGCTCGTACTCGAGGTGCTGGCGACCGTCGCTGGCTAGGACCGGTTCGGGTGCGGCGAGGACTTCGGCCGCGACCGGGGTGAAGCGGTCGATCGGGGCGGCGCCGGCGGGCGCGGCGGCGGCGAGCGCCGCCAGGACCGAGAAGAGGACGGCGAGGAAGCCGCGCGCACGAGTCACCCGCTCCCCATCGGCGGCGGCGCCGCGTCCCTTTAGTTGGGAATCGCCTCTCATGCGGCCCAGGTCCGATCTGGCCCGAATAGATAAATCGTTATTAGATTGACCCGTACCCATTATGGTCTTGTGGTGGCGAAGGCGACGATCCGCAAAGACGCGTTGCGCAGCCGCCGGGCGATCCTCGACGCCGCCCGCAAGCTCCTCGCCGACGGCAGCGAGCCCTCCTTCGCCGAGATCGCCGACGCGGCCGGGGTCGGACAGGCGACCGTCTACCGCCACTTCGAGGACCGCCGGGACCTGCTCGGGGCGTTGGCCGAAGAGGCGATGACCCAGCTGGAGGAGCGGGTCGCGGCGAAGGCGGTCGAGGCCGGCAGCTTCGAGCGGCTGCTGCGCTCGGTCGCGGCCGAACAGGCCCGCGACCGGACCCTGACCGTGGCGATCCGCCGCGGCGAGCTCGAGCCGGCGCGAGTGCGGCGGCTGACCGATCGCGCCAGGGCCCTCTTCCGCGAGCCGCTGGCGACGGCGCAGGCAGCGGGGCTGGTGCGGCCCCAGCTCGACCTCGACGACGTGATGGCGGTGCTGGCGATGCTGGCCGGCGCCCTCGCCGCCGCCGGCGACGAGCGCCAGCGCGGCGAAGCCGCGGCGCGGGCGCTGGACGTCCTCTTCGACGGCCTCCGCCCCGGCTGAGGCCCGAGGCCTACGCCGCGAGGGCGGCGCAGCGCGGGCAGAGGCCGTGGACGACGACCTCGGCGCGGCCGGCGTGGAAGCCGCCGCGGCCGGCGCGGCGGAGCGCGGCGGCGAGGTCTAGGTCCGCCTCGAAATCCTCGATCGCGCCGCAGCGGTCGCAGACCCGGTGATCGTGCTGGTCGGGGCGGGGGTCGTAGAGGACGGCGCCCTGGGTGACTCCCAGCCGCCGCACCAGCCCCATCTCCTCGAACAGCTCGAGGGTCGCGTAGACGGTCGGCAGCGAGACGTTCGGCAGGCTCTCCCCCACCGCCGCCAGCACCTCCTCGGCGCTGACGTGGCGATCGAGCCGGAGCAGCGCCCGGTAGATGAAGAGCCGCTGGGGAGTGACCCGGAGGCCGCGCTCACGCAGCGCTCCGCTCAGCTCCTGCTCTGCGGCTGGGATCGTCGCCGTGGTCATCCTGAGCAAAGGATAGCGCCTATCAGGTATGCCTAACTTACTCTTCTTAGGGAGACCTTATTTTAAGTGATTTGCTATAGTCTCCCGCGATGACTGCCGCGGCACAGGCCCTGATCGCCCGCTGGAAGGGCGCTGACGAGCGCGAGCGCGTGCTCCAGGTCGTGCAGCCGGGGCTGATCGGGCTGATCGACGGCACCGTCTCCACCCTCGCCCCGATCTTCGCCTCCGCCTACGTAGCCGGCTCGCGGGCGGCGCTGCTGGTCGGGCTCGCCTCCGCCCTCGGAGCGGCGATCAGCATGGGGATCTCCGAGGCGCTCTCCGACGACGGCTCGCTGACCGGCCGCGGCGACTCGGTCAACCGCGGGTTGATCACCGGCATCGCCACCTTCATCGGCGGCGCCTTCCACTCCCTCCCCTTCCTGATCCCGAACGTCAGCCAGGCACTGCTCGTCGCCTACGCCGTCGTCGCGATCGAGCTGCTGGCGATCGCCTTCGTCCGCAAGCGCTACCTGAAGGTGGCGCTGAGCCAGTCGCTGGTCCAGGTGACGATGGCCGGAGCGATGGTCGCCGGCGTCGGCATCGCGATCGGCCACGCGTAGCCACGGCGCCGCTCGCGAGTGCCCGGCCCGCAGCTAGGATCCGGCCGATGAGGATGCGCGCTGCCGTCCTGGAGGAGTTCGGCCAGCCCCTGAAGGTGCAGGAGATCGAGCTCGAGGAGCCGCGCGCCGGCGAGGTGCTGGTCCGGCTCGCCGCCTGCGGCGTCTGCCACACCGACCTCTACACCGCCTCCGGCGCCGACCCCTCCGGCTACGCGCCGACGGTGCTCGGACACGAGGGCGCCGGCGTCGTCGAGAAGGTCGGCGAGGGCGTCGCCGACCTCGCCGTCGGCGACCACGTCGTCACCCTCTTCTCGCCGCAGTGCCGCGAGTGCATCCACTGCCTCGACCCGCGCACCAACCTCTGCCTGGCGATCCGCACCGAGCAGAACCTCGGCCACCTCCCGGACGGCAGCACCCGGCTGCGTCGCGACGGCGAGGGAATCCGCCACTTCATGGGCTGCTCGACCTTCGCCGAGTACACGGTGATGCCGGAGATCGCCCTCGCCAAGATCGACCCCGCGGCCCCCTTCGAGCACGCCTGCCTCTTCGCCTGCGGCCTCTCGACCGGGCTCGGGGCCGCGATCAACACCGCCGCGGTCGAGCCCGGCACCACCTGCGTCGTCTTCGGCGCCGGCATGGTCGGCCTCGGCGCCGTCGCCGGCTGCCGCCTGCAGGGCGCCGAGCGGATCATCTGCGTCGACCTCTCAGCCGAGCGGCTGGAGCTGGCCAGGGGCCAGGGAGCGACCGAGACGATGATCGGCGGCGAGGACACGGTCGAGCGGATCCTCGAGGCCACCGGCGGCTTCGGCGCCGACTACACCTTCGAGGCGACCGGCCTGGTCGGGGTGATGGGCCAGGCGGTCGAGGCGGCGCGGATGGCCTGGGGCCTCTGCACCGTCGCCGGCGTCGCCGGCAGGGGCGAGACCCTCGACGTCGTCCCGCGGCTGCTGATCACCGGCCGCCGCATCGCCGGCTCCTCCTTCGGCGGCGTCAAGGGCCGCGATCAGGTCCCGGTCCTGGTCGAGCGCTACCTGGCGGGCGAGATCGACGTCGAGCCCTTCCTCTCGCACCGGCTCAGGCTGGACGACGTCAACCGCGGCTTCGAGCTGATGGAAGCCCAGGACGGCATCCGCAGCGTGATCGAGTTCGCCTAGGGCGCCAGCTCTCGTCCGCCGGTCAGTCACGTCCGCGGGGCGTCGTCCGTCATAGGAGTGAGACCGACGGGAAGGAGCCAGCGTGACCGAGACGGCGATAGCGACGACCAGGGTGGAGCGGATCGAGGTGCCGCGGAGCAGCCGCGAGCTGACCGTGCTTGCGGCGGTCGACTACGAGGACGCCTTCCTCGTCGCCCCAGCGCCGGCCGGCTCGGCGGTCGCGGCGGCGGTGGCGACGCTCGCGGAAGCGCCGGCCGAGCTGCGCCAGCTGCTGCTCGCGGGCTGGTCGGCGCTCGGGCTGCGGCTCGGCGCCGGGGTCGGCCGCCAGGTACTGGGCTGGCGGCTGCGGCGCGGCGAGGACGAGGTGGCCGTCCTCGCCGCCGCCTCCCCGCTCGGGATCGAGGCCGAGCTCGTCTTCGCCCGCGGGCCCGAGGCGCTCACCTACGCGACCTTCGTCCGGCTGCGGGGCGAACGGGCCGGCGCCGCCTGGGCCGAGATCGCGCCGCACCACCCGCCGATGGTCGAGCGGCTGCTGCGCCGCGCCTTCAGCTAGCGGCTGGGCGGCTCAGTGGTCCGCGCGGCGGTGCTTCTTCGCCTTGGGCGTGGCGCTCGGGGCAACGCCGGCCGCATCGGGCTGGACGAAAAACGGGTCGGCGAGAATGAGGTGATGGACTCGGCTCCAGCCGACCTCGGCGCGGCGGCGGAGCGGCGCGCGCCGGTCCGCCCCAAACTGGTGCTGGCGATCTGCTGCCTCAGCATCCTCATGGTCGGGCTCGACGTGACGATCCTCAACGTCGCCCTGCCGTCGATCCAGCGCGAATTCGGCAGCTCGGTCTCCGGCGCCCAGTGGACGATCGACGCCTACACGCTGGTGATCGCCAGCCTGCTGCTGCTCGCCGGCTCGACCGGCGACCGGCTCGGCCGCCGCCGCACCTTCCAGATCGGCCTCGCCTCGTTCACCGCCGGCTCGCTGCTCTGCAGCCTCGCCCCCGGCCTCGGCTGGCTGATCGGCTTCCGGATGCTGCAGGCGATCGGCGGCAGCATGCTCAACCCGGTCGCGCTCTCGATCGTCACCAACGTCTTCACCGAGCCCTCGGAGCGGGCGCGGGCGATCGGCTGGTGGGGCGGCGTCGCCGGGATCAGCATCGCCAGCGGCCCGCTGCTGGGCGGCCTGCTGGTGCAGGCGCTGGGCTGGCGCTCGATCTTCTGGATCAACGTCCCGGTCGGGCTGGCGGCGATCGCCCTCAGCTCCCGCTTCGTCCCCGAGTCGCGGGCGGCCCACCCGCGCCGGCTCGACCCGGTCGGGCAGGTGCTGATGATCGCCACGATCGGGCTGCTCGTCTTCGGGATCATCGAGGCGCCCGAGCACGGCTGGGGCTCGGCCCTGATCCTCACCTGCTTCGCCACCTCGCTGGCGGCCCTGGTCGGGTTCGTCGCCTACGAGCGCCGCCACCCCGAACCGCTGATCGACCTCCGCTTCTTCCGCTCGCCGCCGTTCAGCGGCGCCGCCGTCGTCGCGACCTGCGCCTTCTTCTCGCTTGGCGGCTTCCTCTTCCTCAGCACCCTCTACCTGCAGGACGTGCGCGGCTACTCGGCGCTGCACGCCGGGGTCGCGCTGATCCCGATGGCGGCGACGATGATGATCACGGCGCCGCTCTCGGGGCGGATGACCGGCAGCCGCGGCGCCCGCGCGCCGCTGCTGCTCGGCGGCGCCGCGGTCCTCGCCGCCGGCCTCGTCTCGGCACTGCCGGCGGGGGAACCGTCGGACCTGCGCCTGTTCCTCGCCTACGTCCTGCTCGGGGCCGGGCTCGGCCTGCTCAACCCTGCGATCACCGACACCGCCGTCGCCGGGATGCCGCGGGAGCAGGCCGGCGTCGCCGCGGCGATCGCCTCGACCACCCGCCAGCTCGGCTCGGCGCTCGGGGTGGCGGTGATCGGCTCGGTGATCGCCGAGCACGTGACCACGGTCGGGCCCGGCGCCGGCTTCACCTCAGCGGCGCGGATCAGCTGGGCGATCATCGCCCTCTGCGGCCTGGTCGCGCTCGTCGTCGGCGGGGTGACCACCAGCGCCCGCGCCCGCCGGGCGGCGGCGGTCGCGGCCAGCACGTAGTCGCCCGGCCCGGGCGCCGCTTTGGCGATCCTCCAGCCGCGGGCGCCCGGCCTGAGCCAGCCGGTGGGCGGCCGTTGCTACCTTCGCCGCAGGATGGAGATCGGGTTCATCGACCAGACCCTGCGCGACGGGCCTCAGAGCCTGTGGGGGATGCGGATGCGGGCCCAGCACGCGACCCCGGCGCTGCCGCACCTGAACGCGACCGGGTTCGACACGATCGACCTGCTCGGCGCCACCAGCATGGTGGTGATGATGCGCGACTCCGGCGACGACCCCTGGGCCTGGCTCGACCACACCGTCAGCCACCTCCCGGACGCGCCGCTGCGCTCCGCCCTGCGGCCGGTCGCCGCCGGCAGCTTCGGCTTCGTCCCGGAAGGCATCCTCGACCTCTGGATCGAGACCCTGGTCAAGCATGGGGTCCAGAGCCACTGGCTCTTCGACTGCCTCTACGACATGCCGCTGATGAAGACGCGGACCGAGGCGCTGCAGGCGGTCGGCGGCGAAGTCGTGCCGGCGATCATGTACGGGCTCTCCGAGCTCCACACCGACGAGTTCTTCGCCGACCGCGCCCGCGAAATGGCGAGCTGGGACGGGATCAAGCGGATCTACGTCGAGGACGCCCCCGGGGTCCTGACCCCGGAGCGGGCGGCGACGCTGCTGCCGGCGCTGCAGGAGGCGACCGGCGAGGTGCGGCTGGAGATCCACTCCCACAACACCACCGGCCTGGCGCCGCTCGTCTACGTCGAGGCGATCAAGGCCGGGATCGACCTCGTCCACACCGCGACGATGCCGCTCGCCAACGGCCCCTCGCTGCCCTCGACCGAGGCGATGGTCGAGATCGTCGAGGAGCTCGGCCACACCCACAACCTCGACAAATCCCACCTGAAGCCGGTCTCGGACCACTTCTACGCCGAAGCGGCGCGGCTCGGCTACGAGGTCGGGGTGCCGAACGAGTACCGGATGCTCCCCTACAAACACCAGCTCCCCGGCGGCATGACCGGGACCCTGAAGAACCAGCTCGACGAGTACGGGATGCCGGAGCGGTTCCAGCAGGTGATCGAGGAGATCGTGATCGTCCGCAGCGAGCTCGGCGAGCCGGTGATGGCGACCCCGTTCTCCCAGTTCGTCGGCATCCAGGCGGTCCTCAACGTGGTCCTGCCGGAGCGCTACCAGGTGGTCCCGGACGAAGTGATCCAGTACGCGATGGGGCACTACGGGCCGCTGATGCGGCCGGTCGACCCCGAGGTCGCCGAGAGGATCTTCAGCAAGCCGCGGGCGAAGGAACTCGAGGGGTGGGAACGCGACCGCACCCCGGTCGCCGAGTTCCGCAAGCGGTTCGGCCAGAAGATCTCCGACGAGGAGCTGCTGCTGCGCTACTTCTGCCCCGAGGAGCAGGTCGACAAGATGCTGGCCGGGCCGCCGCTGCGGACCGAGGGCCACGTCCACGGCGACGGCGTCCTCGAACGGGTCGTCGAACTGATCGAGAACGAGAGCTCGGTCAAGCACCTGACCCTGCGCCAGCCGGGGATCTCGGTGCAGCTGCGCGGCGCCGAGGAGGCCGGCGGCGCCGGGCGGAACGGGGCGGGCGCCGGGGGCTGAGGACGGTGGACGCGCTCGAGGCGATGCGGACGATCGGCGCCTGCCGCCGCTACCAGCCCGACGACGTCCCCGACGCGGTCCTCTACCGAGCGGCGGAGGCGGCGCGGTTCGCGCCGCAGGGCGGCAACCGCCAACCGGTGCGGCTCATCGCCGTCCGCGAGCGGGCGGCGAAAGAGCGGCTGCGAGACCTCTACCTGGTGCCCTGGCGAGCCTACTTCGAGGCGGCGATGGCGGGGACGCAGGCACTCGGCGAGTACTCCTCGGCACGGCAGGCGGTCCTCGCCGCCGACGAGTTCGCCCGCAACCTCGCGGAGCACCCGCTGCTGATCGTCGTCTGCGCCCACCAGGAGGACCTCCACCTCACCGACCTCGAGCTCGACCGTCCCTCGGTGGTCGGCGGGGCCTCGATCTACCCCTACGTCCAGAACCTCTGCATCGCCCTGCGCGTGCAGGGGGTGGCGACGACGATCACCACCCTCTCGGTCGCCGCCGAGCCCGAGGTGCGCGAGCTGCTGGCGATCCCCGACGGCTACCTGACCGCCTGCCATCTCGCCGCCGGCTACCCCGCCGACGGCTTCCCGCGCCGTCTCACCAGGCGCCCCGTGGAGGAGACCGTTTTCCTGGAGCGCTTCGGAAACCCGATCGGGGCGTCTCGGGAGACCAGCTAGGGATCAGGGTTGGCGGGGGGAGCGCCGGCGCACCGCTCCCTACGAAACGACTGCGGAACTCGCTACGTCCCGAAGCTCACGAAGAAGCTGCGGATGTTCCCGGTTGGGGGCTCCGCCCTCTTTGTCTTGAGCTGACTTTGTGCGGGAGGGGGTCGGGGGACGCTCCGAACGTTTTGCGGCTGAGGCCGGGAGCTCGACCGGGGCGTCGCCCGAATGCTTCGCAGCCGACAGGCCGAGAGAGGAGGGTCCCCTGAGCCCCTCCCTCCGCAACGCCCCTGTCTGGACAAGATGCGGACTTTCAGGGTCTGCCTACGCCGCCGCCAACTTGCCGCTCTCGACCGACTGCCAGATCTCGTCTTCATCCAGGTAGTCGTGGATCACCCGGCCGTGCGGGAGGTCGAAGTCGAAGACGCCGAAGTAGGACTCGACGATCCGGGTTGGCGCCAGCAGGTACCAGGGGTCGACGCTGGATACCGTCGGCAGCGAGAGCGAGCCGCGGCCGGCGAACAGGCGAGGGGTGCCGTCCTGGGCGGTGTGGAGGGTCGCCGGCACGTCGAGCCGGACCAGCTCGGCGACCGAGGGGCGCTTGCCGGGCTCGGAGTTGGGGATGATCCGGGTCGAGAGCACCGGCACGTCGTCGAGCTCGCCGGGGTCGGCGACCCGGTCGGCGATCATCGTCGCGGTCATGATCGGCTGCCCCTGCGGCCGCTGCACGGTGAAGACCATCTGCTCGCCGAAGGGCACCTCGCCGCCGCCCCAGTTGCGCTCGAAGACGGCGAGCTTCTTCGCGTACCCCCAGATCTCGCGGCCGGCGGTGAGGGGGATCTCGTTGTCGACGAAGATGAACGGCTGGTAGAGGTAGGTCTGGCCCTCGAAGCTGGCGCGGACCATGATGTAGGCCTCGTGGTACTGGCCGAAGGTCGAGAACGGGACCCAGCGCGCCCACGCGATGCAGGTCGGCACCTCGTCGGCGATCTCCAGCCCCGGCGGCAGCAGCGACTCGACGCCGGCGCGGTCGGCCTCGTAGACGATGAAGCAGTCCTCGACGTCGCGGTAGAGGTAGGGCGGCGGCCCGTAGGCGCTGCCGGGCCCGATCGGCTGCGAGTAGGAGGCGGCGAAAGCGGCGTTGTCCATCGGTGATCCCTCCGTCGAGTTCAGTCCCCGCCTGACTGTAGGCGCGGCCGCGCGGACGCCCCGGGGGCCGGCGCCGCGGCCTTGTGGAATCCCCTACTTGGAGTCGAAGCCGCCGTCGACGAGATAGACGGCGCCGTTGACGAAGCTGGCCTCGTCGCTGGCGAGGAAGAGGGCGGCGGCGGCCAGCTCCTCGGGCTGGGCCCAGCGGCCGATCGGCGCCGATTCGACCGCCGCCATCACCGCCGCATCGGGCGAGGCGAAGATCTCCTTCGTCATCCCCGTCTCGACCGCACCGGGGCAGAGCACATTGCAGCGGATCCCCCTGCGGGCGTAGTCGAAGCAGAGCTGGCGGGTGAAGCCGATCACCCCGTGCTTGGAGGTGGTGTATGCGGCGCCGCCGTTGCCGCCGTTGAGGCCGGCCGTCGAGGCGACGTTGACGATCGCCCCGGCGCCGCGCTCGACCATCTGCGGCAGCAGCGCCCGCGCGGTCAGGAACTGGGCCCGGAGGTTGACGCCGAGGACGCGGTCCCAGGTCTCGGTGCTGGTCTCGGCCGCGGGCTCGTAGGCGTCGAGGATGCCGGCGTTGTTCATCAGCACGTCGACCCGGCCGAAGCGCTCGAGCGCGGCCGCGGCCATCGCCGCCACCGCCGCCTCGTCGGCGACGTCGGTGACGAGCGCCAGCGCCTCTCCCCCGGCCGCCGCGATCGCCGCCGCGGTCTCCTCGGCCCCCTTGACGTCGACCGCGACGACCTGCGCCCCCTCGGCGGCGAAGCGCTCGGCGCTCGCCCTGCCGATCCCCGAGCCGGCACCGGTCACCAGCGCCACCTTCCCGGCCAATCTCTCCCCGGCCATCACTCACCGCCTTCCGCGTAGGTGCCCCGCAGGGCCTTCTTGTCGAACTTGCCGACGCTCGTCTTCGGGATCTCGGCGACGAAGGCGAAGCCGTCCGGCAGCCACCAGCGCGGGACCCCGCGGGCCGAGAGGAACGCCGTCAGCTCCTCCGCCTCGACCGCGTCGGCGGCGGCGACGCAGGCGAAGGGCCGCTCGCTCCAGCGCTCGTCGGGGATCGCGATCACCGCCGCCTCGGCCACCGCCGGGTGCGCCATCAGCGCCGACTCGAGGTCGACCGAGGAGATCCACTCGCCGCCGGACTTGATCACGTCCTTGGCGCGGTCGGTGATCCGCAGCCAGCCGCGCTCGTCGAGGGTGCCGACGTCGCCGGTCCGCAGCCAGCCGCCGTCGAAGGCGGCGGCGCTCGCCGCCGGCGCCTCGAAGTAGGAGCCGGCGACGACCGGGCCGCGGACCTGGATCTCCCCCTGGCTGGCGCCGTCGCGGGGCAGCTCGGCGCCGTCGTCGCCGAGGATCCGCAGCTCGTAGAAGGGGCTGACCCGGCCCGCCTGCTCGCGGCGGCGCCAGCGCTCCTCCTCGTCGGCGCCGGGCGGGTCGTGGGCGAGGACGGCGCCGGGCAGGGTCTCGGTCATCCCCCAGCCCTGGACGACGGCGACCCCGTGGCGGGCCTCGAAGTCGCGCATCAGCTGCGGCGGGACCTGGGTGCCGCCGCAGATCGCCAGCTCGAAGGCGGAGAGGTCGGAGCCGTGCTCGTCGGCGTAGCGCAGCACGTCCATCCAGATCGTCGGCACCCCGCAGCTGGCGGTCACGCGCTCGGCCTCGATCAGCCTGGTCAGCGGCTCGGGCTGGAGGAAGCGGCCGGGGAGGATCAGGTCGGCGCCGGTCATCCCCGCCAGGTAGGCGAGGTTCCAGCCCATCGCGTGGAACATCGGGACGACGGCGAGGACGCGGTCGCGGCGGCCGATCCGGTAGGTGTCGGCGCCCGCCATCAGGATCGTGTGGAGGGCGAGGCAGCGGTGCGAGTAGGCGACGCCCTTGGGGTCGCCGGTGGTGCCCGAGGTGTAGCAGAGGGCCGCGGCGGCGCGCTCGTCGAGGGCCGGCCACTCGTAGGGGCCGGCGGCGGCGAGCAGCAGCTCGTAATCGTGGGCGCCGGGCGGGGCGGCGTCGCCGGCATCGATCGTGATCAGGTGCTCGACCCCCTCGCCGCCGAGCAGCTCGAGCACGCGTTCGAGGGCGCCGAGCAGGGCGCCGTCGACGACGATCGCGCGGTCGCCGGAGTGGCGGACGGTGAAGGCGATCTGCTCGGGGGAGAGCCGCGGGTTGATCGTGTGCAGGACGAGCCCGGCGCAGGGAACCCCCCAGTAGGCCTCGAGGTGCTGGCGGGTGTTCCAGGCGAAGACGCCAACCCGATCCCCGGCGCGGAGGCCGAGCCCGGCCAGGCCGGCGGCGAGCGCCTCGGCCCGCTCGCCGACCGCCGCCGCGCTCGCCCGCTCGACCCGGCCGCCGGCGTCGAGCGCCGTCACCACCTCGGCGTCGCCGTTGACGCCGCGGGCGCGGCGCAGGAGGTGGGTCAGCGTCAGCGGGAAGTCCTGGGCCCCTCCTGCTGACGGCAGGCTCAAAGCGAGAGGCCCCCGTCGACGGTGATCGTCTGGCCGTTGACCATCTCCAGGCCGGGGTCGCAGAGCGCCGCGGCCAGCGCCGCGGCGTCTTCGAGCTCGACCCCGCGCCCGAGCGGGTTGGCCTTCGCGGCGGCGGCGAGCCGGTCCTGGTAGGTGCCGGGGAACATCGCCCGCAGGGCCGCGGTGTCGACCGCGCCGGGGGCGATCGTGATCACCCGGATCCCGCGCGGGCCGAGTTCCTTGGCGAGGTAGCGGACGACGTGCTCGCCGAGCGCTTTGGCGATGCCGAGGGCGCCATATTCGTTGATCACGAAGCGGCCGCCGCGGCTGGAGAGGTAGAAGACGACGCTGCCGGGGCCGAGCAGCGACCCGGCCTCGCGGATCAGGTCGACCATGGCGAGGCCGTTGACGATCACCGATTCGCGCAGCTGCCCGGGGTCGAGCTCGAGCAGTGGCCCGTTGACCGCCTTCGCCGCGCAGTGGACGAGCTGGTCGAGGTGGTCGGTGTGGGCGCGGACGACCTCGATCACCTCGCGGACCCCGTCGACGCTGCCGACGTCGGCCTTGATCAGGTGCGGGATGCCGCCGGCGGCGGCGATCGCCGCCTCGGCCTCGGCCGCCGCCGCATCGTCGGCGTGGAAGTTGACGAAGACGTCGGTGCCCTCGGCCGCAGAGTCAGCACCGTCGCGGGCGAAGCGCTCGGCGATCGCGCGGCCGAGCCCGCTCGACCCCCCGGTGACAAGGATCGCCATGGGGAGACGGTCCCAGATCCCGCGGCGGCGCCCAACGGCCGCGGCGGCGGCGCTTGTGGATTCGACGAAGGCGGCGCCGGCGTCGCCCGGGGGGCGGGCCGAGCCGTGACTACTGTCGAGGCGGTGATCGATTTCGAGCTCGAGCCCGAGCTGAGAGAGCTGCGCGAGCGGGTGGCCGAGTTCGTCCGCGAGGTCGCGATCCCGGCCGAGCCGCGCGACGTCGGCGGCCACGGCACCGACGAGGGGCTGCGGGCAGAGCTACAGGAGGAGGCGAAGCGCTGGGGCATCTTCGGCCCGCAGCTGAGCGAGGAGCTGGGCGGCCTCGGCCTCGACCACCGCGGCACCGCGGTGATCCTCGAGGAGTGCGGCTACAGCCTGCTCGGCCCGCAGGCGCTCAACTGCGCCGCGCCCGACGAGGGCAACATGCACATGCTCGACCTGATCGCCTCGCCGGCGCAGCGCCAGCGCTACCTGGTGCCGCTCGCCGCCGGCGAGATCCGCTCCTCCTTCTCGATGACCGAGCCCGCCCCCGGCACCGGCTCGGACCCCTCGATGCTGCGGACGACGGCGCGGCGGTCCGGCTCGGGCTGGGTGATCGACGGTCGCAAGTGGTTCATCACCGGCGCCGAGGGCGCCGCCTTCACGATCTGCATGGCGCTGGCGGAGGGCGCCGGCGCGACGATGTTCCTGGTCGACGCCGAGAACCCCGGCTTCCGGGTCGAGCGGGTGCTCGAGGCAACCGACCGCGCCTTCCCCGGCGGCCACGCCGAAGTCCTCTTCGAGGGCTGCGAGGTCGGCGAGGACGCCGTCCTCGGCACCGTCGGCGAGGGCTTCCGCTACGCCCAGGTACGGCTGGCGCCGGCCCGGCTCACCCACTGCGAGCGCTGGCTCGGGGCGGCGCGGCGGGCCCTCGACTTCGCCCTCTCCTACGTCGCCGGGCGCGAGGCCTTCGGCGGCCCGCTCGGCGAGCTGGGGATGGTGCAGGAGAAGCTGGCCCGCTCGCTGATCGAGATCGAGACCTCGCGGCTGCTGATCTGGCGCTGCGCCTGGGCGCTCGACCGCGGCGAGCCGGCCAAGCACGAGTCCTCGGTCGCCAAGGCCCACGTCGCCGAGGCGGTCAACCGCGTCGTCGACAACGCGGTCCAGGTCTGCGGCGCCACCGGCGTCTCCGGCGAGGGGCCGCTGGCCCGGCTCCTCAACGAGCTGCGGCCGTTCCGGATCTACGACGGGCCGACCGAGACCCACCTCTGGTCGATCGCCCGCCGCCAGCTTCGCGCGCACGCCGCCGCCCAGGCCGCCGCCGGATCGTGAACGCCACCGAAGTCGCGGAGCTGGCGCCGGGGGCGGCGCTCGCCGGCTACCTCGACCAGCGCCAGCTCGGCGCCGGCCCGGTGCGGATCGAGCCGATCGGCGACGGCCACTCCAACCTCACCTTCGCGGTCGAGCGCGAGGGGGCGCGGCTGGTCCTGCGGCGGCCGCCGCGGGGGCCGCTGGCGCCCTCGACCCACGACGTCGTCCGCGAAGCGCGGCTGCTGCGGGCGCTGCGCCCGCACCGGGTGCCGGTGCCGGAGGTGGTGGCGATCTGCGATGACCCGGCCGTGATCGGCGCCCCCTTCTACCTGATGGCGTTCGTCGACGGGGCGGTCCTCGGCGACCGCCTGCCGGCGGCGCTGGCGGGCGAGGCCGAGGCGATAGCCGCTCACCTGGTCGACGGCCTGCTGGCCCTGCACGAGGTCGACCCCGCGGCCGAGGAGCTGGCCGGGTTCGGCCGCGCCGAGGGCTACCTGGAGCGCCAGCTGAAGCGCTTCGAGGGCCTCTACGAGGTCAACGCGACCCGGCCCCTGCCCGACGTCGAGGTGGTCGCCGGGTGGCTCCGCGACAACCTGCCGGCCTCGCCGCCGCCGACCGTCGTCCACGGCGACTACCGGCTCGGCAACGTGATGGTCGCCGCCGCCCCGGTGCGGCTGGCGGCGATCCTCGACTGGGAGATGGCGACGATCGGCGACCCGCTCGCCGACCTCGGCTACCTGACCGCGACCTGGTCGCAGTCCGGCGACCCGGCCAACCCCGTCGGCGACCTCTCGGCGGTGACCCGGGGCGACGGCTTCCCCGACCGCGACGCCCTCGCCCGCCGCTACGCCGAGGCCAGCGGCCGCGCGATCGACGCCCTCCCCTGGTACCAGGTCCTAGCCCTCTGGAAGGCCGCGATCTTCCTCGAGGGCAGCTACCGCCGCTTCGGCGCCGGCACCACGTCGGACCCCTTCTTCGCCGGGCTCGAGACCGGCGTCCCGACCCTCGCCGCCCTCGCCCGCGACCGGACCACGGCGCCTTAGACGAGCGTCCGGTCAGGCGAAGTTGCGCTGGAGCCAGGCGCTGAGATGGGCGTTGACCTCGGCCGGCTTCTCCTGCTGCAGCCAGTGGCCCGCGTCGGCGATCTCGTGCTGCTCGAGCTGGGGCAGGAAGGCGTCGAGGCCGTCGTAGGCGACGGCGGGGAAGAACCAGTCGTCGGCGGCGTAGACGAGGAGCGCCGGCTGGTCGACGACGTAGTTCGAGCCCTGGGCCTCTTCGAAGTCCCTGCGCAGGGCCCGGTACCAGTTGAGGCCGCCGGTGAAGCCGGTGCGCGAGTAGACGTCGACGTAGAAGCCGAGCTCCTCGTCGCTGACGATCGGCTCGCCGAACAGCTGCGGATCGGCGACGAAGACGCCGGCCGGGACTTCCTGCACCGCCCGCGGCGCCGCTTCGAACTCGGCCCGGGTCATGCCGCGGCCGCGCAGCATCGAGCGGAAGGTGTGCTCGACGTCGCGGCCGAGGATCTCCTCCCCCACCCCGGGCTCCTGGAAGGTCCGCATGTAGTGGTTGGGGCCGCGCAGCTCGTCGTAGGTTTCGATCATGTCCTTCGGCGATTCCCAGGTGAAGTAGGGGGTGCAGAGGCTGCCGATGCCGAGGGTCCGCTCGGGCGCGAAGATCGCCGAGTACCAGGCCGGCATCGACCCCCAGTCGTGGCCGAAGAAGACCGCCCGCTCGATCCCCAGCGCGTCGAGCAGCCCGGTCAGGTCGGCGACCAGGTTCTTGACGCTGTAGGTCAGCGGGTCGGCGGGGGCGTCGGTGCCGCCGTAGCCGCGCTGGCTCGGGACGATCACCCGGAAGCCCGCTTCGACCAGCGTCGGCACCTGGCGGCGCAAGGAGAAGGGGTGCTCGGGGAAGCCGTGGAGGAGCAGGACCGGCGTCCCCTCGCCCTCCTCGAAGTACTCCATCGTGATCCCGTTGGTCTCAGCCGTCTGCGCTGCGTTCCAGTCCATCTCTGCCTTTCGGTTCGGCGCCGATCGAGCCGAACCTAACCCGGCCGGGGGGCTGCGCCGGGACCGGGCGCCGGCGGCTTTGTCGAATCCCCAGCGGCGGCCGCCGCGGCCCGCGGGAGCGGCGTCGGCGGCGCCTAGTCTCGGCTGCGCCCGGAGCGAAGGAGCCGCATGCGAATCGTCGACCCCTGGATCAACGCCGACATGCCCGAGTGGGGCGACGAGCCCTGGATGGTCGCGGTCGCCGAGCGCTACCTCGGCTCCGGCCGGGCCGGCCTGCGGCGGCTCGAGGCGGCCGAGCTGCTGGAGGCGATGGACGCCCACGGGGTCGAGCGGGCGATCCTCGACTTCAACCTCGACCGGCCCTCGGCGCACTCGCGGCCGCGACAAGGTCCTCTTCTCCTCCGACCACCCGCTGCTGGAGCTCGAGAAGTGCGCCGTGACCTCGCCGCCCTCGAGCTGCCGCCGCCGGTGCTGGCGGCCTTCACCGCCGGCAACGCGGAGCGGGTCTTCTTCGGCGAGAGCTGAGCCGACCACCATCGTTTGTAACCCAGTGGGTTACAAACGATGGGCGGGGCGCGGGACCTAGGGGACGTCGCGGCCGAGCCAGCCCGAGTAGAAGCCCTCGATGTCGGGCAGGTACTCGTGCATCACCGGGTAGCCGGGCGGTACTGCTTCGGTCTCCAGCAGGCGCCCGGACAGCGGGCAGTAGTACTCGCGCAGCTCCTGCCACTCGCCGTCGGGGTGGCCGAGCTCGGGGTAGACCTCCTCGTAGAGCTCGTCGCTGTCGCGGACGAAGACCGGCACGCTCAGCTTCCAGTTCTCGTCCCAGCGGCAGAGGTCGGCGCCGGCGTCGGTGCGGATCACCAGCTCGCCGTCGGCGGCGCGGCGGACGATGTTCATGCCCTCGCCGTAGGGCAGCACGATCGGGTCGTCGTAGTCGACCCGGGCCTGCAGCAGCGCCACCCACTTCTCGAACCGGTCCGGGTCCTTGATCCCGGTCTGGATCTCCTTCACCGCGCGCCGGCTCAGCTTCTCGTCGAGCAGGTCGGCGAGGGTCTCGGCGCTGACCTCGGTGGTGATCGGGACCTGGTGCAGGTCGGCGGGCAGGAAGACCTCGGAGCCGGCGAGGAACTGGCGCACCGAGTCCTCCGGAGTCAGCTTCCCCGGCTCGGAGCGCTGGCTCGCCGTGGTCGGGGTGACGACCTCGAACTCGAAGTCCTCGGGCAGGTCCCAGAAGCCACGGAACTCGGCCGCCCAGCGCGGTTCCAGCCGCATCGACTCCGCGTACATCACCTGCACCGGCTCGATCAGCTCGCCGGCGAGGATCCGCTGCCGCTGCTCGGCCCACCACTCGCGAGCCGGCCGCGCCCGTGCCAGCCGCGCCTGCATCAGCCCTTCGCGGCCGCCGAGGCCGTAGGCGCGCTCGGCCCAGCGCCGCTGCAGGTGGCCGCCGGCGATGTCCTCCTCGACCCGCTCCTCGCTGCGCAGCAGCGGGTCGCCGAGGCCGCCGCCGCCGCGGCCGCTGCTGAGGTAGAGGTCGCCGGTGCGGACCGCGATCATCATCGTGTAGGGGTCCTGCTCGAGCTGGTGCTCGCCGGCGAACGCCGCCAGCGCGGTCTCCTCGCCGCTGACGTCGCCGACCGGGTAGGCGGCGCCGGCGGCAGCCTGCTCGAAGACGTCGGAGCCGAAGACGTTGTGGACGTATGCGCTCGGCGCCGGGTAGCCGCCGAACAGGCCGGGCGAGGTCAGCATGCCGCCGGCGCCGATGTTCTCGATCTCGAAATCATCGGTCCCGTTGACCAGCAGCAGCGTCTCGAACGAGGAGCCGCCGCGGTGCCGTCCCCAGCCACCGGTGTTGGGCTTGATCCGGCGCCCGAGGTAGACCATCGGCTTGACCAGCTCCCACATCTCGATGTCGCCCATGTCGCCCTCGGGGTTGAAGACGGCGGCGCCGTAGTCGAGACCGTCGAGGACGTACTTGGCGCCCTGCCCCTGGGCCCCGATCTCGAAGTTCATGAAGCCGGAGATCTGCCCGTACTGGTCGATCCCGCCACCCTGGGCGACGTTCCCGGGCACCGTGTAGGTGGAGACGATCTCCTCGATGTAGCCGCGCGACTGCAGGGCGCGGGAGATCGCCTGCAGGTACCCGGTCGAGGTCGTGAACATCGGCATCCAGGGGAACGAGGAGGAGCACGGCGCCTGGCCGAGGTCGGCCCAGCTGCCCTCGGTCAGCAGCAGCTCGGTCGCGTAGTAGGCGCCGTCGTTGATCTTGTCGTTGCAGATCAGGGTCTGGGTGAAGAGGATCCACTGCATCCCCTGCTGCGCCGCCGGGGTCGCGTTGAACGAGTGCCAGCCCCAGGCCGAGGAGCCGCGCAGGTCGGTGGTCCAGCGGCCGTCGCGGTCGACCACCGCCTCGTAGGCGCCGTGGATGATCAGGTCGCGCTGGGCCCGCTTCGGCAGGTTCTGCTTGTTGGCGTATTTCGCCTCGGTGAAGCCGGCGGAGCGGTAGCGGCCGGGGACCAGCAGCCCGCGGACCCGCGACTTGAAGTCGCGGCGGCCGTCCTCGATCGCCTCGCGCATGAACCGCTTGAACGGCTCGGCGCCCTCCTCCAGGACCAGCCGCTCGACCGCGTCGCGGATCATGTGGCAGCCGGCCAGCCGGGTGCGCTCGTCGAGCAGGTAGAGGCCCGGCGCGCGGCTCTGCATCGAGACCCGCTTGGTGTGCCACTGGGCGAGCGTGTCGCGCTCGCCGATCTTCATGCAATGGAGGTCGATGCCGTCGTCGAAGCGGGTGGTCGGGGCGACGCAGACCCCGCCCGGGGTCGAGGCGCCGATGTCCATCACGTGGATCACGCCGCCGGCCCAGCCCAGCAGCTCGCCCTCGTCCTCGGGGTTGAAGATCGGGACGAAGGTCTGGACGTCGGCGTTGTGGACGTCGCCGATCGTCGGCTGGTTGTTGGCGAAGATGTCGCCGGCGGCGATCCCGGGGTTGTCCTCCCAGCCGTTCCGCACCATGAACTTGATCGCCTCGCTCATCGTGTGGACGTGGACGATGATCCCGGTCGAGAGGGCGACGTTGTCGCCCTCCGGCGTGTAGAGCGCGAAGCAGATCTCGCCGAGCTCGCGGACGATCGGCGAGGCGGAGATGTTGAGCGCGGTCTCGCGGGCGGTGACCATGCCGCCGCGGACCCGCGAGAAGAGCTTCTCGAAGTGGAGCGGGTCGGACTCCTTCATCGCCAGCTCGCGCAGCCCGTGGTAGTGGCCCGTCTGCTCGAAGGCGGCCTCCGAGGCGGCCAGCATCTGCGCCAGCGTCTGCCCGTCCCAGCCGATCGGGGCCCGCTCGTCGGGCTCGAGGACGCGGGTCTTCTCGATCGTCGCCATCGCCGTCAGGCCTCCTTGTTCTCGAGGTGGAAGATCCCGTGCTCGTCGAGCCAGGCGCGGCGGTCGGGCGGGATCGGGAAGGTGGTCGACTCGGCCTCGAGCACCGCCGGGCCCTCGATCGCGTGGCCGTTGCGGACGTCGTCCATCTCGTAGACGTCGGTGGTCGCGTAGCCGTCGGACCACCAGACCTGGCGCGTCTCCTTCACCGGCGGCGACCCCGACTCGCGCGGCATCACCGGCAGCGTCGGCTTCTCGATCGGGACCGAGCCCTTGACGATCGCCTGCGCGACCAGGTACCCGAGCTCCGGCGAGGAGGCCGCCCGCGCGTACATCCGCGTGTAGGTCCGCTCGAAGGTCTCGACCAGCTCCTCGACGTCGGCGATCGACTCGATCGCCGGCCGCGGCGCGTCGACCTCGATGTCGACCAGCTGGCCGTAGTACTGCATCCGCACCATGTGGGTGAAGGAGACCTCCCCGGCGGCGTATCCCGACTTCGCGAACTCGGCGCGGACACGCTCCTCGAGCGAGCGCCAGGCCTGGGTCAGGATCCCGCCCATCGCCACCTTTTCGGCCTCCGCTGCGGTCGGCAGCAGCGGCAGGTCGACCTGGCGGTCGAAGCGGTACTCGAACTCGGCGCAGGCGCAGCCGAAGGCCGAGAACCCGGCCGCCCACTCCGGCACCAGCACCTGCTGGTAGGGGACGCCGCGGGTGTAGCCGCCGACGTGCAGCGGCCCGCCGCCGCCGTAGCAGAGCAGGGTGTAGTCGGCCGGGCTGTAGCCCTTGCCGAGGATGCGGCCGACCGCCTCGTTGCGGAGCGAGGTCTCGAACAGCTCGATCACCCCGGCCGCCGCCTGCTCGACCCCGAGCCCGAGCGGGTCGGCGACCTGGCGCCTGACCTCGTGGCGGGCGCGCTCGACGTCGAGCTGGACCTGGCCGCCGAGGAAGTAGTCGGGGTTGAGCCGGCCGAGGACGAGGTTGAGGTCGGTGATCGAGGCGGTCTCGACCCCGCCCTCGGGCCAGGCGGTGCCGATCATCGCCCCGGCCGAGTCGGGGCCGACCTCGGGCCGGCGCGCGTTGGGGTCGATGCGGACGAAGGAGCCGCAGCCGGCGCCGACCGAGTCGATCTGCACCAGCGGCATGTTGAGCAGGAATTTCGCCATGTCCGGGGTCGTCGTCACCTCGTAGCGCTTGCCGGTCAGCAGGGCGATGTCGAAGGAGGTGCCGCCGATGTCGGTGCAGAGGACGTTGTCGAGGTCGATCCGGTCGGCGAGCCAACGGGCGCCGACGACACCGCCGATCGGGCCACTGACCAGTGTCGTCGCCAGCTGCTCGGCGTCGATCGAGATCGTGCCGCCATGGGAGGCCATCACCCGCAGCTCGAAGCCGGCGCCGCGCTCCTTGGTGCGGTCGCGGACGGCGCGCAGGGTGCCGCGGGAGGGCTCGGCCGCGTAGGCCTCGATCACCGTCGTGTTGAGGCGCGGGAAGTCGCGCCGCGAGGGGTAGAGCTCGGAGGAGACGAAGATCGGGCAGTCGCCGTTGTGGCCGCGCCTCGCCTTCTCCTCCTCGAGGATCTCGCGGACCCGCTGCTCGTGGGCGGGGTTGCGGTAGCTGAAGATCAGCGAGACGACGATCCCCTCGACCCCGTCGTCGAGCAGCGCCGCGGCGGCCGCGCGGGCGTCCTCCTCGCGCAGCGGCAGCACCTCGTTGCCGAAGAGGTCGATCCGACCGCGGACGCCGTGCATCCGCGAGCGCGGGATCAGCGGCTCGTTGTGGTGGTGGGTGGCGATGTGGAGGCGGTCGGCGTAGGAGAAGCCGAGGTAGGTCTGGATCCCCCGCTCCATCTGCAGCGCGTCCTCCTGGCCGGCGGTGACGAGGGCGCCGACGCGGCGGCCGCGACGGGTCAGCAGCCGGTTCAGCATCGCGGTGCCGCTGAAGACCGCCGACTGGATCTGCGGGAACGCCGCCTCCGTGGTCGAGTCCCACTGCCGCATCGCGTCCTCGGCCGAATGCATCAGCCCGACCGACTCGTCCTGCGGAGTCGTCTGCGCCTTGCCTACGACGAAGGCGCCGGCGCCGTCGACGATGAAGGTGTCGGTCATCGTGCCGCCGGCGTCGATCGCCAGCACCCGCGGGTCGTGCTCCTCGCTCCCAGCTCCCGTCGCCATCGGCCGACCCTAGGCCGGGCCGGCGGCGCTGTCGTCGTCTTCCACAACCGATCGCGGCGGCCCCCTTTGTGCCGGGAGCACAAACGGGCTACGTTCGTACGGATGGCCCGAGGCCCGGCGATCTCCGCCCCGCCCGCCGCCAGTCGCGGCGAGGTCGAAGCCATCGTCGACACCCTCAGCGCCGAGCTCGACCAGGTCGCCGCGACCCTCGCCGACACGATCCACGATCACCTCGACGAGCTCGACGACGACATGCGGACCTGGACCCTGCAGAGCACCCGCGCCAACCTCGGGCTGATCGTCACCCTGATGCGGGCCGGCGCCGACCCGAGCAGCGCCCAGCCGCCGCCGGAGGCGATCGGCTACGCCAAGGAGTACGTCGTCCGCGGCCTCGACCTGGTCCTCCTGCAGCGCGCCTACCGCACCGCCCAGGGGGTCTTCGCCGGGATGATCCTCGCCCGCCTGCGCGAAGCCACCGACGACCCCGACCACCTGGCCGAGGCGATGGCCTTCTTCAACGCCTGGATCTTCGCCTGGATCGAGGCGATCGAGCGCCGGCTCACCGACGTCTACCTCTCCGAGCGCGAGCAGTGGGTCCGCGGCGCCGCCGCCCTGCGCGCCGCCGAGGTGCGGGCGCTCCTCGCCGGGACCGCCGCCGACTCGGCCGCGGTCAGCCTCCGGCTCGGCTACGAGCTCGACCGCTTCCACGTCGGCTACGTGGTCTGGAGCGAGGGCGCGGGCGAGCGACCCGGCGACGCCGGTGCCCTCTTCGCGGCGATGGAGCGGGCGGCGGAGGCGATCGCCGAGTCGCTCGGCGCCGGGCCGCCGCTGACCGTCGCCGAGGGCCGCCACCTCGCCTGCTGGGCGGGACGGCGCGAGCGGCCCGAGCTGGCGCGCCTGCGGCTGCCGGCCGGCGCCGGCCGCGGCCTCTCGGTGGCGGCGGGGACCCCGGCGCACGGGGTCGAGGGCTTCGTCCTCAGCCACCGCGAGGCGCTGGTCGCGCGCCGGGTCGCGCAGCTGCGCGGGGATGCCGCCGGCGCCCGCGCCGCCTACCCCGACCTCGCGCTGGAGGCGCTCCTGGTCGAGGACCCCGAGGCGGCCCGCCGTTTCGCCGCCCGCGAGCTCGGCCCCCTCGCGGCGCCCGACGACGCCACCGTCCGCCTCGCCTCGACCCTCGCGATCTTCCTCGACGAGAGCGCCAGCTTCGTCCGCGCCGCCCGCCGCCTCGGCGTCCACGCCAACACCGTCGCCTACCGGGTGCGCCGCGCCGAATCCCTCCTCGGCCACCCGCTCGGCGAGCGCCAGCTCGAGCTGCGGGTGGCGCTACGGCTGGCCCGCCTGCTCCCGCGCTGATCTAATTCAGCGAGCCTCGCGGCATCAGCCACTCGCTGTCGTACTCGAGGTCGGTCTTTTCGAGGATGAGGTCGAAGTCGGGGTCGTAATGAAGGACTCCGAGCTCGTACCGGTCGGCGAGCCCGGCGATGATCAGATCGACCGGAGGCACCTTGTGGTGGCCGATCCGCGCCAGCTGCGCCTGCGCGTCGAGCGCGCGGCGCTCCACCTGGCGGTCGATCAGGACGTGCGAGAAGGCGACGAGGCCGTCGTAGAGCGCGTCGTGGTCGAGCAGTCCCCTGGCGGAATATCCAGCCTCGAGGATGAAGGGAAGGCAGACGGAGATCTCGCCGGCGTCGAGGCGGTCGGCGATCTCGGTCGCCCGCTGGTCCGGGACGGAGCCGAGCTGCAGTCGCGACCAGGCGGAGTTGTCGATCAGAAGCGCGGTGCTCACAGCGGCCGCGCCCAGCCCTGCCTGCGGATCTCCGCGGCCGCGAGAGGATCGGCCAGGGGCTCCCTGGCGCGGATCCGATCGGTGAGCCGCCTCCGGCGCAGCAACCGACCCTCGCGCTCCGCCCGCAGCTGCCGCAGCTTGTCGCGCGCGCCGAGCACGACGATCTCCCCCATCGGCACCTTGTCGCTGCCGAGCTCGGCTCGCAGCTCGTCGAGCGCCTCCTTGACCGGAGGCGTCTCGGTTATCGCGTGGCGGCGTCTGGTGGTCGGCACGCGGGCGAGTGTAACACCAGGTGTCACACCGGCCCCGCGATCGCGTCGGGACCCCGGACCGCCGCGCCCGGGCTCCAGGTTCGCTCAGCTCGGGTCGCCGGGCACGGCGGTCGCCCGGGAGCGCGCCCAGGCGCGGCGGTCGGCGTCCGGGGTGCCGGCGTACTCGCTCATCGCGGCGACGGCCTCGTCGCTCAGCATCGTCGCCAGGAAGGCGTCGGCCTCGACCCGGAGGCCCTCGGCGAGCGGCAGCGAGGAGCCGCGCAGGACCGCGCGCTTGGCCGCCGCCAGCGCGGTCGGCGACTGGCGCACCAGGCTCGCCGCGACCTCGAGCGCCCGCGCCCTGGGGTCGTCGGCGAGCTCGCTGACGATGCCGAGCGCGAGCGCCTGCTGCGGCGAGACGATGCGGCTGCGAAGGACGAAGTCGAGCGCCGGCCCGGCGCCGATGATCCGCGGCAGCCGTTGCGTCCCGCCGCCGCCGGGGATGATCCCGAGCGAGACCTCGGGGAAGCCGATCGAGAAGTCGCCTCGCTTGGCGATCCGGATGTCGCAGCCGAGCGAGAGCTCGAGGCCGCCGCCCATCGTGTCGCCGCTCATCGCCGCGATCACCGGCACCTCGAGGTCGCTGAGGTCCTGGACCAGCGCGTGGTAGCCGTCGTTGACGTCGGTGCCGAGCGCCCGCATGGTCTCGCGGTCGGCCGCCAGCGCCGCCAGCTCCTCGACGCTGTAGTGGGTGAGGTACTGGTCGGCGGGGCCGCCGGTGATGATCACCGCGCGGACCGCCGGATCGCGCCAGCTCGGGATCAGCGCCGCCAGCTCTTCGACTCCGGCGGCGACGAAGTAGTTCATCGGCGGGTTGGTGTAGGCGGCGACGACGATGCCGTCGCCGCGCCGCTCGACCGCCCAGAGGCTCATCGGCTCAGTCCGCGACCCGGACCAGCAGCTTGCCGAGGTTGCCGCCGTCGAAGAGCTCGGCGAGGGCGCCGGGGGCGGCCTCGATGCCACCGTCGACGATCGTCTCGTCGTAGTGGAGCTTGCCTTCGCCGAGCAGGCCGCCGAGGTAGCCGATCGCCTCTTCGAAGCGGTCGCCGAAGTCGAGCACGAGGAAGCCCCTGATCGTCGAGCGCTGCATGATCAGCTGGCCGACGTTGGTCAGGCCGCCAGCGTGCTCGCCACCCTCGTTGTAGCTGTTGTACTCGGCGATCATCCCGCAGAGGGAGACGCGGGCGCCGATGTTGAGGCGGCCGAGGACGTGGTCCATGATCGGCCCGCCGACGTTCTCGAAGTCGACGTCGATGCCGTCCGGGGTGGCGGCGTCAAGCTGCTCGCGCCAATCGTCGGCGCGGTGATCGACGCAGGCGTCGTAGCCGAGCGCCTCGACCGCGTGCCGGCACTTCTCGGGGCCGCCGGCGACGCCGACGACGCGACCGGCACCGCGCTGACGGGCGATCTGGCCGGCGATCGAGCCCACCGCGCCGCAGGCGGCGGAGACGACGATCGTCTCGCCCTCCCCCAGCTCGGCCAGGTCGATTCCGATGTAGGCGGTGACCCCGGTGTGCCCGAGGGCGCCGAGGAAGGCCGACTCCGGCCCCGGCAGCGGGTCCGGGAGGACCGTCAGCGGCGCCAGCAGCCGCGAGTCGTCGGCGAGGCAGAGCTCCTGCCAGTCGAGGAAGCCGCTGACCGTCGCCCCGACCGGCATGTCCTCGCGCCTGGACTCGACCACCTCGCCGATCCCGATCCCGCGCATCACCGCGCCAAGCGGCACCGGCGGCATGTAGCCGCGGATGTCGCTCATCCAGATCCGGTTGGTCGGGTCGAGCGAGAGCAGCCTGGTCCGGACCAGGGCCTGGCCGTCCCCGAGCTCCGGGACCTCCTCCTCGACCAGCTCGAGGTCGCCGTCGGCGAGCTCGCCGGTGGGGCGCCGGCGCAGGCGGTAGGCGCGATTGACCCGCTCGCTCATCTCGGCCCCCTAGCTCGCCAGCGCCGTCGTCTGCTCGGCGTCGGGGTTGTTCTTGGCCCAGACGTCGTCGTCGTAATGGCGGAGGTCGTACTTGGCCGAGTGGAACTGCTTGGCGGCCGCGTTGCACTCGTCCTGGCTGAGCTTGCCGAGGGTGGTCGTCCACTTCGCCGTTTTCGGCGGCAGCGAGCTGCTGCCCGGCCCGATCGGCCCGACCCCGGCGGTCCAGTCGTCGTCGGCGAGGACCGAGTAGGGGATCGAGGTCCACATCTCGGTGCGGTCGCGCGAGTAGCGCTCCATCCGGTGCGGGCCGCGGTCCTGCGAGGTCAGCGAGACCAGCCCGACCAGCTCGGCGATCGCCGAGTTGCCGTACTCGTCGTTCATCAGCGGCCGGAACAGCTGGGTGCGATCGTCGACCAGGAACCAGTCGTCCTGGTCGTACTCGCCGGCGAAGTGGGCGACGTCCTTGAGGATCGCGAAGTACACCAGCAGCCCCGCGTCGACCATCTGCTCACGGGTCCAGCCGGCCATCATCTGCCACATCTCGGCGGTCGCCCTTTCCATCTTCTCGCGCTGGTCGTCGAGGTAGTCGGCGAGCTCGGAAGCGCTGTCCATGTGGACGGGGACGTAGCCGTCGGAGAGCCAGTCGGAGGTGTAGAGCCCGATCGCGACCAGGTTCTGGTTGTCGTATGACGGCTTCGCCTCGAAGCTGCCCCAGTCGTCGACCATGTAGAAGTCGGTGTCCTTCATCACCACCGGGATCGTCAGGTTGTTGTGCTCGATCTCCCGCGCCGCCCCGTCCATCCAGGGGAAGTCGCACTCGGCGAGGTCGACCGCGTCGCGGACCAGCATCTGGTTGCCGTCGCGGGTCCGGTAGGGACCGTGGTTGCAGAAGCTGAGCCGGCACTCGCAGTGGCTGAGGAAGCCGTAGGCGGAGACGGCGGCCATGAAGTGCGTGAAGGCGGTGTGGAGCTTGTCGCCCGGGGTCACCCCGATCGCCCCGTCTTCGAAGAACTCGGTCTGGCGGGCGGTGTGGATCTGGTCTTTGTGGTTGCCGTCGCTCGGCATGATGTGGTTCTCCGAGCGGTGGTAGGACATGTTGAGGCGACGGCAGAAGTCGAGCACGTCGAGCATGTCTTCGACGCAGTCGGTCGGCTTCAGCAGGCCCATGTCGAGCAGCCACTGGCGGCCGCCGAGGTAGAACTGCGGGCCGACCCCCATCGAGATCGTGTTGCAGTAGGTCCCCACCTGGCGGGCGCGGTCGCCGATCTCCTCGGCCGGCAGCGCCGCGTCGACCTTGCGGAGGATTTCGGGGTACCGGTACCAGGCGTTGTAGTACGACATCGCGATGTACGGGTTGACCGGGAACAGTTTCGACTCCTGCACGGTCCGGGTCGTGCACTGGAAGAAGAACGAGTCGGCCCACTTCTGGATGAAGTTGTTGTTCTCCAGCAGGTCGACGTAGCTGTGGTTGATCGGCATTTCGGGACCCCCTCCTAGGCGACCTTGATGATGCGCGCGCGGTGCTCGGCCGCCGCTCCGGCGTCGGCATAGGCGTCGGCGGCGGGTTTGGAGTACTCGACCGTGATCTCGTCGCCGTCGGCGAGCCCGTCGAGCTCGGCGTTCATCAGGCACGGCACGTTGTACTCGCGGGTCAGGATCCCGAGGTGCGAGCGCACCGTGCCGCCCATGCAGACGACGGCGGTGAAGTCGCCGAGGATCGGCGCGGTCAGGGTGCCGCCGGAGTCGTCGATGATCGCCACCGTGTTCTCCGGGACGCCACCGGTCAGCATCTCCATCACCCGGTCGACGTCGGAGATGTAGCGGGCGATCCCGGTGACGTCGGCGGCAGCCTTGAAGACGTTGTCGCCGCTGCCGACGATCAGGCGCCCCTGCTCGTCGCTCTCCTGGGCGCCGGAATCGGCGATCCCGGCCAGCGGTTTGTATTTGTCCGGCTCCTCCTTCAGCGAGATCGTCGCCGAGACGTCGAACCGGTAGCCCTCGGCGAGGACGTCGGCCTCGATCTGCTCGAGCTCTGCCCTGGTCGGCATCAGGACGCCGGCGGCCACCGCCTGCTCCCAGGACATGCCGCTGGCGGCGAACTTATCGGCGGCGAGCGCGCGAACGGCGCTGTGGTAGCGCTCGACCAGCGGCGTCGCCGACTCGCGCGACCACTTGTCGGGATAGGGCCTCTTGCCCTCCTGCTTGACGGTCACGAAATCTCCTCCTCCTGCTCGGAACCCTGTGGAATCGACTTGCCCTGCGCGAGACGAAGTAGGTCGACCGGGGACGTCGCCGCGGCGACCTCGACCGGGCTCAGCTCGCGAGCCCACTCGAGCAGCCGCGACAGCCCCGGCACGCTGGCCGGGTCGACCGCCGCGGTCGGCAGGGCGCCGCGGTAGACCACGCCCTCGGAGCCGTCGACGGTCAGCTCCTGGCCGAGCAGCGCCGCGCTCTCCCCCTCCCCGACGCCGACGACGCTGGGGCGGCCGAGGGCGCGGGTGACGACGGCTGCGTGCGAGGTCGAGCCGCCGCGCTCGGTCACCACCGCCCGGGCGGCGATCATCCCGCTGACGTCCTCGGGGCTGGTCGTCGGGCGGGCGAGGACGACGTCCCCGCCGGCCTCGCAGGCGGCTTCGGAGTCGCCGACCGCGACCCCGCTCGCAACCCCCGGGCAGGCGGCGGTGCCGCGGGCGAGGACCTCGGCCGCGGCGGCGACCTCGGCCTCCAGGCGCGGCGCCAGCACGCTCGCGAGCTGCTCGGGGGTGACCCGGTCGAGCGCCTCGGCGCGGTCGATCGCGCCCTCGGCGGCGAGGTCGACGGCGGCCCGCACGGCGGCCAGCGGCGAGCGCTTGGCGGCCCGGGTCTGGAGCAGGTAGAGCTGGCCGTGCTCGACCGTGAACTCGACGTCCTGGACGTCGCCGTGCTCGCGCTCGAGCAGCGTCGCGGCCGCGATCAGGCGCTCGTGGGCCGCCGGCAGCGAGGCCTCGAGGGCGGCCAGCGGCAGCGGGTCGTGGGTGCCGCTGACGACGTCCTCGCCCTGGCCGCCCGGCAGCCACTCGCCGTAGGGCTCGGGCTCGCCGCTGAGCGGGTTGCGGCTGAAGAGGACGCCGGTGCCGGAGTCCCGGCCGAGGTTGCCGAAGACCATCGCCTGGATTATCACCGCGGTGCCGCCGTCCTCGGGGATGCCCCAGTGGCGGCGGTAGGCCTTGGCGCGGCGCGAGGACCAGGAGCCGAAGACGGTCTTGATCACCGCCCGCAGCTGCTCCTGGGGGTCGGTCGGAACCTCCTCGCCACTGTCGCGGCGGACCGCCTCGCGGACCGCGGCCGGGGTCGCGTCGGCGGCGGGCTCGTCGAGGTCGGCGCCGAGCACGGTCGCGCCGAACTGGTGGACGAAGCGGCAGTGGGTCTGGCGGGCGAAGTCGGCGTCGCCCGAGAGCCGAGCCAGCGCCGCCTCGACCGTGTCGGTGATGCCGAGGTTGAGGACGGTGTCCATCATCCCCGGCATCGAGACCGCGGCGCCGGAGCGGACCGAGACCAGCAGCGGCCGCTCGCCGCCGCCGAACTCGCGGTCGAGCTTCTGCTCGAGCCCGGCGACGCCGGCCAGGACCGAGCTCCAGACCTCATCGTCGAGCTCGCCGCCGCCGGCGTGGAAGCGGCGGCACTCCTCGATCGGCAGGCACAGCGCCGGCGGCACCGGCAGGCCGAGGCTGAGCATCCAGGCGATGCTGCGCCCCTTGTTGCCGACCACCTCCCTGCTCGGCACCGTCGCCCCGTCGAGAACGACGGCGCGGTCGGCGACCGCGGTCAAGGCGCCTCCTCGCGCTCGCGCCCGGACACGCACACGATTACGGCGCCTCCTCGCGCTCGCGGCCAAGCATGCGCAGCAGGTCCTCGTGGAGCTCGAACCAGACCGTGTGGTAGCTGTCGATGCGGGCGCCCGAGACCCACTCGTGCTCGCCCGCCAGGGCCCTGTCGTAGGCGGAGTCGAGGCGCTGCTTGTAGAGGCCGAGGCGCGGTTCGAGCGCGGCGAAGGAGTCGAGCACCTTTTCCGCCTTTTCGTGCTGGGCGCCGAGGCGATCGACGATGTCGGCGTCGTACTCGCTGTCGCCGTGGTCGTTGGGAACCCGTTCGCCGCCGGCGGTCGGGACCATCTGCCAGTCGGTGAAGAGCGCCAGCAGGGCCCGGTTGATCCGCTCGAAGCGCTCGTAGGCCTCGGTCGCGGCGGGGTCGGCGCGGAACCCGGCGAAGGCCTGCGGGTACTGCGCGTCGAGCCACTCGCGGCCAACCGGGGCGACCATGAAGGTGCCTTTGGCGCCGGCGGCGCGGCCGGCGGCGACGGCGGCCTCGAGCGCTGCCTCCACCTCGGCCTCCTCGGCGCCGATCACGGCCGCGACCGCGGCTGGGCTCCCGGCCTTCTTCACCGCGAGTCCGTGCAGCGCGAGGAGCTCGGTGTCGGTAGCGCTCGACATCCCAGGCGCCAGACTCTCACGGTCGGCCCGCGACCGCCAGCGCCCGCCGCGCCCCCGGTTTGTGGATTCCCCACAAACGCCGGGAGCGGCAGCGGGGTGCTGTCAGGCGGCCTCGGACCAGTGGCGGAGAAGGGCTTCGGCGGTCTCCTCGGGGCGCTCGAAGGGCCACCAGTGGCCGCAATCGAGGACCACCAGCTCACCCTTCATCCGCGTCGCCAGCGCCTCGCCGAAGGCGAGCGGGACGTAGGGGTCGTCCTTGCCCCAGATCACCATCGCCGGCACCTCGATCCGCTCCAGGTCGGGCTGCCATTCCTCGCCGATGTCCACCGCCGAGCGATACAGGGCGAGGATCGTCGCCTTGCCGTGCGGGGTGGTCCAGATGTTGGCCTCGGCGTCCTCCTGCGGCACCCCGTTCTCGACCAGGTGGGCGATCCCGAACTCGTCGGTCAGCTCCTCCTCCATGTAGCGCTCGCCCTCGCCGGGCGTCTGCCAGACCTGGGCCAGCGGGTGCCATGGGTACTCGCGGTCGACCGCGGCGCCGCCGCAGGCGACCGTCCGCACCAGGTTGGGCCGGGTCGAGGCGACCCGCTGGGCCAGCAGCGAGCCCCAGTCGTGGCCGACCAGGTCGACGCCGCCTCCGAGCGCCTCCAGCTGCTCCTCGATCCACTCGACGTAGGACTCCTTGCTGCGGGGGAAGCCCGCCGGCGCCGCCGCGGCGAAGCCGGGCAGGTCGGCGGCGACCACCTCCTCGCCGTAGGGGCCGAGGTGCTCGACCACCCGCGACCACAGCCGCGAGGAGTCGGGGTTGCCGTGAACGAGGAACGCTGGCATGTGCTCTCCTTTCGCCGGCCGGCCTCAGCCGGCCGATCCGGTCCGCACCCGCAGGTGCGAGATGTCGTTGAAGCTGCGCAGCAGCCACTTGCCGTCGGCGTCGACGACCAGCCGAGAGATCGAGCCGTTGTCGGCGTGGACGAAGGCGAACGGGCGGCTGGCGGTCGCCTGCCGGCAGAGCTGGCCGATCACCGCTCCGTGGAGGACGGCGACCGCGACCGCGTCGGGCCCGACCGTGGCGACGATCTCCTCGACCCCGGCGGTGACCCGGGTCGAGAAGCTCTCCCAATCCTCGCCGTTGGGGATCGCGCTCCAGCGTTCCTCGGCGAAGACGCGGCGGATCACCGGGTCGCCGCGGGCGGCCCGGATCCGGTACTCGCCGCCCTCGAAGTCGCCGAGGAAGACCTCGCGCAGCTGCTCCAGGGCGACCGGATCGAGCCCGGTCGCCGCCGCCAGTGGCGCCGCCGTTTCGCCGGTCCGGCGCAGGGTCGAGACGAAGATCCCGTCGATCGGCTCGTGCCGCAGCCCCTCCGCCACCAGCTCCGCCTGGGCGAGGCCCGCCGCCGCCAGGGCGGGGTCGGAGTGGCCGCCGATCAGCGGGTTGGGGACGCCCTCGAGCGGCGGCGAGGAGGCGCCGTGGCGGACCAGGATCAGCTCGGTCGCGCCCGCCGGCAGCTGGTAGGGCGTCTGCTCGAAGGAGTCGCGGTCGGCCATCGGGGTCGCGGACAGGCTAGATGGCCGTTTCCAGGGTTTGGGGCGCCTTCCTCTCGGTATACGAGAGAAAGGCGCCCCAAGTGCGTGCCGGGTACGTCATCGAGGTGGGTCTGGCCGCGGGATCGGCCATCTAGGGCGCGGTGTAGCCGCCGTCGACCGCCATGGCCGTCCCGGTCACGAACGAGGCCTTGTCGGAGAGCAGCCAGGCGGCGGCGCTGGCGATCTCCTGCGGGTCGGCGAAGCGCCCGATCGGGTGGTTGGCCCGGGCCGCCCCGATCAGCTCCTCGTCGTTGCCGAGGGCGTCCTCGAAGAGGTCCTTCTCGACCATCGGGGTGATCGTGTAGCTGGGGCAGATCGAGTTGACCCGGACCCCCTGCGGCGCGTACTCCAGGGCCGCCGCCTTCGAGAGCCCGACCACGCCGTGCTTGGCGGCGACGTAGCCGGAGGCGCCGGGCCAGCCGATCAGGCCGGCGGCCGAGGCCATGTTGAGGATCGAGCCCGAGCCCTGCTCGGCCATCGCGTTGACCTGGTGCTTGGTGCAGAGGAAGACGCCGTTGAGGTCGACCTCGATCAGCCGCTTCCAGCCGTCGAGCGGCAGTTCGCCGATGTTGCCGAGGACGCCGAGGATCCCGGCGCAGTTGAAGGCGCCGTCGATCCGCCCCAGCTCGGAGATCGTCGCCGCCACCGCCGCCTCGACCGCGGCCTCGTCGGTGACGTCGCAGCTGCGGTAGCTCGCCGCGCCGCCGATCGCCGCGGCAACCGCGGCGCCGCCCTCGTCGTCGACGTCGCAGAGCAGCAGCCGCGCCCCCTCGGCCGCCGCCTCCTCGGCGGTCGCCCTGCCGATTCCGCTGGCGGCCCCGGTGATCATCACCGCCTTGCCCTCGAGAATCCCCATCGCACTCTCCTCTCAACCGGCCGCGGCGAGCTTCTCGCGCAGCGGCTTCTTGTCGATCTTCCCGGTCGAGGTCTTCGGCAGCTCCTCGACCACCTCCCAGCTCGTCGGCACCTTGAAGGCCGCCAGCCGCGCCCGGCAGTGCTGCTCGAGCACGGCGACCTCGGCGCCGGCGACCAGCGCCACCACCGCGTGCACCTCCTCGCCGCGGACCTCGTCCAGCCGCCCCACCACCGCCGCCTCCCTGACCGCCTCGTGCTCGAGCAGGACGTCCTCGATCTCGCGCGGGTAGATGTTCTCGCCGCCGCGGATGATCATGTCCTTGGTCCGGTCGACGAGGAAGAAGTAGCCGTCCTCGTCGCGGTAGCCGACGTCGCCGGTGCGGATCCAGCCGTCGACCATCGTCTCGGCGTTGGCGTCGGGACGGCGGTAGTAGCCGTGCATCATGTTCGGCCCGCGGAAGCAGACTTCGCCCGGGGTGCCGTCGGGCACGGCCGCGCCGCTCTCGTCGATCACCTTCACCTCCTGGGCCCGGGTCGGCAGCCCGACCGAACCGATCTTGCGCGGCCCGGTGAAGGGGTTGATCGTGGTGCAGCAGGTGCCCTCGGTGAGCCCGTAGCCCTCCATGATCTTCAGCCCGAACTTCTCCTCGAAGCGGCGGAACAGGGCCGGCGAGAGAGGCGCCGCGCCGCAGATCACGAAGCGCAGCGAGTTCGACTCGGCCTGGTCGGCGCCGGGCGCGTGCAGCAGCGCCGCCAGCATCGTCGGCACCGAGGAGAAGGTGACCGGTTCGAAGGCCGCCACGTCGGCCCAGAAGCGGGAGGCCGAGAAGCGCTCCCACATCGCCACCTGGGCGCCGAGCACGAGCGGGATCACGGTGGTGACGAGCTGGGCGTTGACGTGGAACAGCGGCAGCACCATCCCCAGCGTGTCGCCCCGGGAGACCGGCAGCGGCTCGCCCAGCTGCCAGGCGTTGGCAAGGAAGTTGCCGTGGCCCAGCATCGCCCCCTTCGGGCGGCCGGTGGTGCCGGAGGTGTAGACGAAGGCGGCGAGGTCGCCGGGGGCGATCCTCGCGTGGTTGGCGACGGCGCCGTGACCGCGCAGCGGCGCCGCCGGGTCATCGCCCTCGGCGGCGACGATCTCGCGCAGGTTCGGCAGCTCGCCGCGGCGCTCCGCCAGCCCGGCCGCCGCCTCCGGGGTGCAGACCGCGACCACCGCTTCGGAGTCGGCGAGGATCCCGGCCGCCTCGCGCGCGGTCAGCGCCGGGTTGACCGGGTTGAAGACCGCCCCGAGCCAGAGGATCCCCCACCAGACCTCGAGGTAGTGGGGGCTGTTGGGGAGGATCACCCCGACCACGTCGCCCTGCTTCACGCCGAGCTCGCGGAGGCCGGCCGCTACCTCGGTCACCCGCTGCTGGAACTCTGCGTAGGTCCACTCGCGGTGGGCGTCGCGGACGAAGCGCTCGGCGCCGATCTCACCCGCCCGCACGGCGAGGACCTGCGGCAGGCTCTCGAAGTCGGTCTGCAGCGCCCGATACATCCCCGCGGAACCATTTCACCAGGGCCCCCGCCCCGGGTGAAGATCGCGCCGCCGCTTTGTACTCCCCACAGCCGCCAATGTCGAGGCGGATCCGGTTTAGGTATTTCGCCGTCCGGAGGCCGGCTATATTTGGTCGCTGGCGACCGTACGTGAGCCGCCGCCATCGGCGACTACATCGGCCGCCATTTCTCGGCTAGGGAAAGGTCTTCAGGCCTTTCCCTGCGTAGTTGGGGTAGCCATCGAGCAGACGCTCGATGCGCTCCCAATACGACGCCGTCGAAGCCCCTCGCAGGTGCCGAGCCACGTAATAGGTCGCGACGTCGACCATCTGCAGCGGCCGCGACCAGTGGGAGGGGGTGAAGAAGGGCGTCTCGATCACGTGCTCGATCTGCGCCATGCCGGTTCCCTGCCGCCGGTACCTCGACTGGATCCGGGCGGCGGTACCGGTCGTGATGCTTTCCTTGTCGATGCCGTACGAAGCCGCCGCTGGTAACCGCCGGCTCGGAGGCCGCGGTGGGAGGGTCAGGTGGTGACGATGGTGAGGCCGGTGGGACCGGTGGGGCTGGCGGGGCCGCCGCAGAGACTGAGGCCGACGCGGGCGCCGGGGACCTGGCGGCGCTCGGCGCGGTCGCGCAGCTGCAGCGAGAGCTCGACCAGCTGCCGGATTCCGCCGGCGCCGCGGGAGAGGCCGTGGCAGAGGGCGCCGCCGCTGGGGTTGACCGGCAGCACCCCGCCGAGGGCGGTGAAGCCGCTCTCGACCAGTTCCGGGCCGCTGCCCTCGGGGGCGAATTCGAGCGCCTCATAGGCGGCGATCTCCTCGACCGGGGTCGGGTCTTCGATCTCCGCCAGGTCGACCTCGTCGGGGCCGAGCTCGGCCGAGAGGTAGGCGAGGCGGGCGGCGCGGCTGGTCTCGGCGCCGCCGGCGGAGCCGCCGTCGAGCATCACCGAGGCGCGGACCCGCGGCACCTTCGCCCCCCGCCGCCGGCCGCGGCCGGCG
>JAFDWC010000129.1 GCA_018268655.1 Actinomycetota bacterium | reverse complement strand
TCGCGGCCGGGATGCCCTGCGAGTACATCGACGGGCGGCCCCGGCTGCGCGTCTCTGAGGGCGAAGACTGGTTGCGCGAGCACGGCCACCTGACGAAGACGAAGGGGGCGCGTCCCGGTGCCTAGGAAACGTCACGTTGGCAAGTGGGAGGGCCGGATACTGATCGGCTCCACCGTCGATCCCGAGACGGGCAAACGTAAACAGCAGTTCGAGTGGGTCGGGCGGTTCGACACGAAGCGTGAACGGGACGATGCGGTGGCCGAGCGCAAACGCGAGCTGGCGGCCGCCAAGCCCGACCTACCCCTTGTAGAGGACGAGGTCGTGGCCTACCTCGAATGGCACGGCGAACACTTCCCCAAGTCCCTGCCGCAGAAGACCGAACAGCTCAAACGGTTCCGCGCCGACTTCGGGGACCGCGCCGTGGACATCCCCCGCGACGAAATCAAGGACTGGGCGGCCGCTCGCGGGAAGTGGGCGAAGGATGCGGACGGCGAGCCGCGCAAACCCATCCCGAACGGCTACCTGTTCGCGGTGTCGAGCTTCTACACGTTCGTCATCGACGAGCAGGATCGGCCAATCGACAAGAACCCCGCGCGCAAGCTCGCCAAACAGACGGTCGGCCGCTCAGACACGCCGCCGCCGACGCCGGAGGAGTTCGACGTTTTGCTGGACGCGACGGCCGCCCTGGGCGACTACGCCCCGACGATCCGCGCCATGTTCGAGTTCGCCGCGTTCACGCTCATGCGGCCGTCCGAGTTGTACGCGCTCAAGTGGGAGCACATCGACTTCAACCGGAACCGCATCGACAAGTGCGAGCGGGTCTATCGGGGCAAGGTCGCGGACCCGAAGACGGGGGCGAAAGAAATCGCCCTGACGCCTCCGGCGAAAGCGGCGATCCTCAATCTCAACCGCACGTCCGAGTACGTGTTCCCGAGCATCACCGGCAAACGGATGTCGGCCGGTGGATTCTCCGGCTACTGGGCGCGCGTCCTGGCGCGGGCGGAACTCGATTTCGACTTCTACCTGGCGAGCAAGCACTACGGCGTCTGGTACATGCACACCGTCTTGGAAATGCCGGATCGCGTCATCGCCGCGCAGGCCGGTTGGAAGCGCTCGACGGTCACGAAGATGATCGAAACGTACGGACACGGCGAGGTCGGGGCACTGGAGGACGTTGACGCAGCATTTGCCAACGTCGCCCCCAAACTCCGGGTCGTCGGTGGCTCAGGCGCTGCCCGCTGACGCAAGTGTGACGCAGATGGGCCGCTCTGCCGCTCTGCATCGCGAATCGAACCTACCTCCCCCATTTCGATCGCCCGTCCAAGATGGAGAAAGCTCATAGGGCATCGATTGACGCGAGTGCCGCTGTCAGGGAAGCCCCAGACTCGTGAGGAACTCAATACGCGCTTTGATTGCCCCGGAAAAATGCTGCCAGTCCAGTCGGGGCACCGGTTCGCGCGGTCCGGGGTCTTCGGCCGACGAAACCAGATAGCAAACGGCGTCGTAAAGGCTTTCATCCAATAGCCGGCTGCCAGTGATCTCGAAACGTTCTTGATACGAGCGGCCGTCCCAGTACCCCTCCGCCGGGAACGGACCTTCTTGTGGGTACCGGGGGCGCCTGGACTCGTCGTCGTCGTTCATCAGATAGAGGTAGCCCTTCCACGGCTTCTCGGGGCCTACGAGCCCTTCCCGATTTGCATGAGATAAGTCGATCGAACTACCGAGTGCCTCCTCCAGGCGATTGTTGTAGTTCTTGCCGTAGGAACTGCTTATTCCCTTCATCTCAATCGCAGCCACAAGCACCTCCTTATGGACGACGACGAGATCCCACCTCTTGGTGGGTCGGAAGTAGCTGGGCAGGGTAACGCCTCTCGTAGTCACGCCAATAGACTCTTCCGGATACCCGGCATCGGTGAAGAACCGAGAAATCAGAGCCACCATCGGTGCAAAATGAGTGCCAGCGCGTACGGACTTTGCCGACCCCTCAGCGGTCGAGCCAAGTTCTTCAGCCGTGGCGAGCTGCTCATCCTTCGACTTCCAATATGCAGCCACAGCAAGCTCGAGATCTTCTCGCGTGGGAGCCATCTACGCTGGCAGGCCGTCGAGTCCGTAGAGCGGAAGAGCCAAGCGGGTCGCCTCTTGCCTATCGCGACGTTCGAATGCGTGGGCCAGAGCAGCAGCCGTTCCACCCTCTATCGAGCTTGCCTTCGGAACCCTGATCCGGCGCAGGTATTGCGCCTGGAATCGTAGATAGCCCCCTCGCATGCGAACAGAGTAGGCCTCGATGAAGAGGCCGGCTACGTCGCTGAGTAGCAATCCGCCCAGGACCCGTAGATCCCAACTGGCCGACGTCACCCAGTAGAGGTTGTGGTGAGGATAAGTTCTTCCCTCATCGAGGACAGGAAAGATCGTCTCCTTGAAATCAGGCAGGTAAAGCTTTTCGCGATCCGCCAAACCCTCGATCACCCGATCGATCGTCTTGTGCCATCGACCGTTCTTCGCCGTATGCCGCTTTGCAAGGAGCTCACGATGTCCGGATAGATAGTTGGAGAGACGTGGCCAGTCATCGAGATTGACTAGGCCGTCAGCATCCCATGGGTTCACGAGGTACTTCCCGGACCATCGCACGGTGCCAGAGGCGATGTCTCGAGGGAGCGCCATCGGCAGTAGGCGTTCCTCCTCGACCACGCTTGTATCTTCGGTGATGAACACACGGTCTGCGCCCGTCGCAACTCCAATTCCGACCTTGGTGCCAGTGTTGACATCTTCGAGCGGCGGATAGCGAGCCTCGAGATCCGCGATCGCGGCAAGGCGATCCGGGGAACCGTGCGGCCACCCTTCTGGTCCGCTGAACCATGCGGCGAGACGCGCCCCTCGGTAACCGGGTCGATGGACGTGATCGGTCTTGGATCCCGCGGTGAGCTCGACGACCTCGGATGCCGACGTAGAATCGAATCGCGACGTGGCCTCAACGGCTAGTGGTCCTTGGTTCTGCTCGCCCCGACGCAAGATGGTGATCGCCGGATAGGCATCTACCTCGTCCTCAAACGCATCGACGCCGGTCATCGAAATGATGGTGTCCACGGCCCACTCCTCAGAGACCATTGCTCGAAGTCGCGCGCCGTAGGCGTTGCGCATCCAGCGATCGGCGCAAATAAAGCCGAGCATCGCGTCATCGCGCAAGGCGCGTAGACCATGCTCGTAAAACCCTATGTAGACATCGGCGCGCCCTCCCATCGTCTTGCAGGCAAGTCGATAGGCATCCGACCGTTCGCGGGCAACCGCCTCAAGGCGCACGTACGGCGGGTTCCCGACGACGAAGTCCGCGGAGCGATCGACTGGCGGCTCAAGCAAGAAATCGCCCTGTCTAATCCAGGCCCCTGCGAGCTCCGTCGCCTGAGCAGCGGGAACCTCAATCAGACCAAGTGCTCGGCGGACCGCGGCCCGACTGAGCTCGACATTTCGCGGAATTAGATCAACTGCTCCAATGGAGCCCGACGCGTCAGAAAGGTCTCGGCCGTGGAGACGAGCGGACTCCGCGAGCCGCTCAAGCATCGGCACGATGAATGCGCCCGACCCACATGCAGGCTCAATGGCCCTCGTTGCAACCAGATCCCGATCGGGGGTATAGCCAACGAGGTCGAGGATTAGCTCGACTACCCACCGTCGGGTAAAGACCTCCCCGTGTTCTGAGGGCGGTCCAGCTACCGGAACGGATGCAGATTCAATTGCCATGCATGGCGGAGACTAAGCGAGCGAACGGCGCGGGTCCTGTGGGAATAACCGCCTCTCGCGGACGCCGCGCTGATTTCTGCCGAGATCCAGAGGCGTGGCGTCTCTCGGCGTCCGAATAGATGTCTCATGCAACAATCGGATCGTCGCATGGTTCAAATGCCGTCCGGTTAAGCCCATCCTCGCGCGACCCAGGCAGAAGGCGGCATCGCCGCGGCCACTTGCGCGATGCGAAAGGATTCCTCGGGTGAGCGAGCTGGAGAGCCTCGAGGGGCGGGTGATCGCCGTCGCCGGCGTCGGCGGTGGGCTGGGGCCGCTGGTGGCGCGGGAGCTGGGGGCGCGGGGGGCGGCGGTCGCCGGCAGCGACCGCAGTGAGGAGACCTTGGCGGCGCTCGGCGCGGAGCTCGGGCTCGGCGAGCGCTGGGATGGCCGCGCGGTCGACCTGCTCGACGAGGAGGCGGTGCGGGCCTGGTGCGCGGCGCTGGTCGAGCGCTTCGGCCGGGTCGACGGGGTCGTCCACCTGGTCGGCGGCTGGCGCGGCGGGGTGCCGCTGCACGAGGAGCCGCCCGCCGACTGGGAGCTGCTCCACGACCTCCTGATCCGCACCGTCCAGAACACCACCCGCGCCTTCCACGGGCAGATCGACGCCGCCGGGGCGCGGGGGCGCTTCGTCCTCGTCTCGGCCAAGCAGGCGCAGGCGCCGAGCAACACCAACGCCGCCTACGCGGCGGCGAAGGCCGCCGCCGAGGCCTGGACCCTCGCCTTCGCCGACGGCTTCGAGCCCGGCGGCGCCACCGCCAACATCATCGTCGTCGACGCGATCCTGACCCCGCGGATGCGGGCGGACAACCCGGACGGCGATTTCGCCACCTTCACCCCGGCCGAGGAGCTGGCGGCGGCGATCGCCTTCGTCTGCTCGGAAGCGGCGGCGAGGATGAACGGGCAGCGGCTGCCGCTTACGATGCGCTGATGAGCGCTGCGCAGGGGTCAGCACTGAAGGGCGGGAGCGCGCCCGCGAAAGCCGGTGAGCGGATGACGATCGGCGAGCTGGCGCGCCGCACCGGGATGACCGTTCGCAACATCCGCGCCCACCAGACCCGCGGCCTGCTGCCGCCGCCGGAAGTGCAGGGCCGCACCGGCTACTACAACGAGGACCACGTCGCCCGGATCGAGCTGACCCGCGAAATGCAGGCCGAGGGGCTCAACCTGGAGGCGATCCGGCGGGTGCTCGAGCACACCGGCTCCTCGCAGGAGATCGTCGACTTCGCGCGCGCGATCCGCGCCCCGTTCGAGGACGAGACACCGGAGATCTTCGACGCGGCCGAGCTGGCCGCCTCCTGGCAGGTCGAAGAGGTCGACCCGAAGCTGCTGCGCCAGGCGGACGCGCTCGGCATCCTGCGCGAGCTGCCGGACGGCAAGATCGAGGCGATCAGCCCCCGCCTGCAGCGGGCCGGGACCGAGATGATCGAGCTCGGGGTCAGCCCCGAGGCCGCCCTCGCCCTCGCCGAGAAGCTGCACGAGCACGCCGAGGGTGCCGCCCACGCCTACGTCGACCTCTTCGTCAAGGAGATCTGGGAGCCGTTCGACCGCGCCGGCCGGCCCGAGGCGGACTGGCCGAAGGTGCGCGAGGCGCTCGACCGGCTGCGGCCGCTCGCCTCCGACGCGCTGCTGGCGATGTTCCAGCTGACGATGGGCGAGGCGACCGAGAAAGCCGCGGAACGGACGCTGCAGCGGGAGGCCGAGCCGGAGCCGCCGCGGGGCAAGCGCGCTAAGCGTGGTGCTTCTGGTGGCCGTTCTTCCCGGCGGGCTTCTTCGGGCCGGAGATCGTGAAGGCTTTGGTCACCGGCTTCGAGGTGTTGGCGGAGGTGTCGGTCGCCCGCAGCACCGCCAGGTAGCGCCCGGGCCGCGCCCGGAAGTGCTTCCAGCGCCCCCCCAGCTGGAAGTGGTTGATCCCGGTGAAGGTCTTCCAGACCTTGTAGCCGTTGTAGACGCGCTGCCCCTTCGAGTTGAGGCGGTAGTACTCGGCGTCGAGGGTGCCGCTCTCGCTGATGTGGGCGCTGGTCGAGATCCCGCTCGTCGCCCTGGTGCTGGGATGGGCGAGGATGATCGTGCCGAGGGTCGGCGGCGTGATGTCGATGTTGAGCGGCGGCCTTGGCCCGGGGTCCGAGAACGGTTCCCCGGGCGTTTCGGAGACGATCACCTCGCCGCGGACGAAGGCGTGCAGTTTGCACTGGAAGTAGTAGACCCCCGGTTCGTTGAACTGGAGCGTGTATTCGTCGCCGGGCTGGTGGTAGGGGGCGTCGGTGCCGGGGTCGGAGTCCCACTGCAGGTCGTTGGGGGAGATCCCGGTCACCGAGTGGGCGAGGTCGGGGCCGAGCCAGTCCCAGGTCACTTTCTCACCGAGGTTGATGTGGACTTCGGGGATCGACCAGTGGTAATGGGAGATGTTGACGCGGGTGTTCACCGCCTGCGCCGCCGGCACCGAGGTCGCGAGCACGAGCACGGCCAGCACCAGCGCCTGCGAAATCGTCCCCGCATACCGGTGACAACCACGCACGAATCCCGCTACGAGACGATGTACCACCCGTTCATCCCCATGTGCAGGTGCTGGAAGACGTGGCAGTGGTAGAACCACCGGCCCGGGTTGTCCTCGGTGAATTCGACCCGGAACGAGTCCGCCGGCCCGAACGTTTTGGTGTCGGCGATGCGGCCGTCCGGTTCGATCCAGCGGTGCCCGTGCAGGTGGAAGGTGTGGAAGAAGTTGTCCATGCCGTAGACGTGGAAGGCCACCCGCTGCCCCGTCGTCGCTTCCAGCGTCGGCGTGTTGCCGGCGTAGGCGTGGCCGTTGATGCAGGCGTAGTTCCCCTTCAGGCCGGTGACCGTCGGGTCCCAGCTGTGGAAGCCGAGGAAGAACTCGGCTTCGGGCGGGACCTCGCCCGGCTTGCGGATCACCAGCGGCCCGAACAGCCCTTTGAAGACCGGCAGCGGGTCCATCGGCCCGTGGTCGTGGTAGAGCCAGGTCCCCTCGGTCCCTTCGCGGGCTTCCCAGACGTAGGTGAAGGTGCGGTTGGTCTGGACGAAGCCGCCGGGGTCCGTCCACTTGCCCTTGTAGGTGCCGTCCATCTCGTTGGCGTAGAAGATCCCGTGCGGGTGCATCGTCACCGGCGACCCCGTCTTGTTGCGGAAGTGGACGATGACGGTGTCGCCGACCGCGGCTTCGATCAGCGGCCCCGGGACCTGGGCCGGCGCCAGCGGCGATTTGAAGCCCGGGCTGTAGGGCCGGTACCCGTAGGCCTTGAACGTCGTCTTACCTTCCTTCACCTTCTCGGCCATCATCTGGTCGCGGTGGGTGGGGACGATGTTCCAGTTCATCGCCTCGGCCGCGATCCAGTATTCGCGCACCGCCGAGGAGCTGGTGGCGAATGCCGCCAGCTCCCGCCGCGGTTCGCCGCCGCCGCGTTCGGCCGCCGCCACCTTCGGCGGCACCGGCACCTCCTTGGCCAGCTTCTCGACGTCGACCTGACCGCCGTCGGTGGTGATCTGGTGGCCGGCGATCGTGCAGATCAGGCCGGCGCCGCCGAGGGCGAGGAAGCCGCGGCGGTCGAGCGGATCCATCAGTGTCTATCCGAGAGCTCGCGCATGCCCGTCTACTTCTTGACGACGACGGTCATGTGCATCTGCGTCGGGTGGATCGTGCAGATGAAGTGGTAGGTGCCGGGGGTCTTGAAAACTTTCTTGAATTCGGCGTCGGTGACCGCGGTCGTCTTGGTCGAGTAAGTCTTCTTTTCCTTCAGCCCCTTCGGCCCCTTCTTCAGGTGCACGTCGTGCGGGTAGGAGTTGGCCGATGACCACACCCATTTGATCGTGCCGCCCTTCTTCAGGGTCACCGATTCGGGGCCGAAGTAGAAGTCGTTGACGGTGACCAGCGCCGACTTCTTGGCCGAGGCCGTCGCGGCCGGCGCCTGGGCGGCGGCCGCGGTCGCCCCCAGCAGGGCCATCACCGCGGCGGCGGCCAGCGCAACCTGCGCCAGCCGCCCCACCATCCGCTTCCTCCCGCGCCGCATCAGCCGCACGTCACTTCACCCGGAGCCGGAGCGACTTCGACCGGCTTGTAGTTCTGGAACTTCGGGTGGCTCGCGATGCGCCGCACCCAGCTGCACTGCTGGTTCTGCGGCGGGCTGGTGCCGGCGTAGCCGAGGATCGTCGTCGGGTTGCCCGTGTCCGCCAGGATCACCTGCAGCCCGGCCGTGGTGTTGAGGCTCTTGACCGAGTCGTTGATGACGTGCGCCTGCGGGCAGGTCGGGTAGATCGAGCTCAGCGGCTCCGTGCCGTTGCCGGGGGCGAAGGTGGAGTTGACGCTGTTGCCGCTCCAGCAGTTGCCGCCGCCGGTGGCGTCGTCCCAGAAGTCGAATTCGCCGTTCGGGTCGTAGCCTTCGCGGCCCATCGTGTTTTCGCTGATCTGGTTGTTGATGTTCTTGGCGTCGTTGCCTTCGTTGGCGACGAAGGTTTCACCGGGGCCCGAGAAGGA
>JAFDWC010000128.1 GCA_018268655.1 Actinomycetota bacterium | reverse complement strand
GAGGCCGATCAGGTTGACGCCCCAGCCGAGCTGGAAGACGGCGGTGACGACGCCGTAGGCGGCGGCGACCGAGATCAGGTTCATCGCCGCCGCCTTGATCGGCACCAGCAGCGAACGGAAGGCGATCAGGAGGACGATGAAGCTGAGGGCGACGACGATCGCGATCATCAGCGGCAGCTTGTCGGAGATCTTCGTCGCCAGGTCGATGTAGCCGGCGGTCTGGCCGCCGACGTAGGAGCGCGCCTTGGTCCCTTCGAGGGCGCCGGGGATCACCGTGCCGCGGAGGTTTTCAACCAGGGAGACGGTCTCGTCCTTCCACGGCTCCGATTTCGAGATCAGGGTGTAGACGCAGACCGTCCCCGCCTTGTCGCAGCTCGGTTCGCTGACGGCGGCGACGTCGCCGGCTTCGCCGGTCGCCTTCTGCAGCTTTGGCAGCACCTGCTGGGCTTCCTGCGGCGAGGAGAATTCGGAGGCGACAAGCAGCGGTCCGTAGACGCCGGGCCCGAAACCGGTCTTCAGCCCTTCGAAGGCCTCGCGCGAGGTCGAGTCCTTGGGCAGGGCGCTGATGTCGTTCTGGCCCAGTTCGAGCTGGAAGATCGGCAGCGCCAGGACGAAGAGGATCAGCAGGGCGACGATCGACGCCGGCCAGGGCCGGTCGGCGACGGCGTCGGCCCAGCGCAGCCAGCCGTGCGGCTTCCTGTCGTCCGGGTGGGTCTTGCCGAGGTGGACCCGGAGGCTGTTGATGTGGGGCCCGAGCGCCCCCAGCATCGCCGGCAGCAGGGTCGCCGCCGCGCAGACGGCGACCACGACCGCGATCGCGGCGGTGAAGCCGAGCGTCGAGACCAGCGGGATCCCGGCGAAGGCGAGCGAGCAGAGGGCGATCATCACAGTGAAGCCGGCGAAGACGACGGCGCCGCCGGCGGTCGCGGTGGCGCGGGCGATCGACTCCCGCATCTCCATCCCTTCGCCCAGCTGCAGTTTGTGCCGGGTGACGATGAAGAGCGCGTAGTCGATCCCGACCCCGAGCCCGATCATCGTCGCCAGCGTCGTGGCCACCCCCGGCACCTGCACCGCGTGCTCGAGCAGCTTGATGATCGAGAGCGCGCAGGCGAGCCCGAGGACCGCGGAGACGATCGGCAGCATCATCGCCGTCGCCGTGCCGAAGGCGAAGAGGAGGATGATCACCGCCGCGACCAGGCCGACCACCTCGGCGAACTCGGTCGACGGTTTCGAGAGCTGCTGGCCGACGTAGCCGCCGATCGAGGCGGTGACGCCGGCGGCTTCGGCCGGCTTCGCCGTGTCGAGGATTTCCTGCGCCTCTTCTTCGCTGATTTCGCCCGGGCCGTCGGCGAGGACGACCGGGATGTAGGCGATCCGCTGGTCTTCAGAGATCGTTTTCGAGCCCTGCTGCAACGGGCTCGCGGCCGAGTTGACCCCCGGCAGCTTGGCCAGCCTCGCGGCCGTTTCTTCGATCGCCGCCGCGTACGTGGGTTCGGTCAGCTTCTTGCCGGCGGGAGCTTCGAAGACCAGCGGGTTCGAGCCGTAGGCCTGTTCGGGCAGGTTCTCTTCCAGCAGTTCGGTCGAGATCGTCGAGCCGGTGCCGGGGAGGGTCAGGTTTTCGCTCGTCTGCGAGCCGGCGGCCGAGCTGATCGCGACCAGCGCGATCGCCAGCGCGAACCAGGCGCCGATCACGGGCCAGTGGTGTCGCGAACAGAACCGCCCGATCGCGTATAGCGGGCCGGTCATCGGCCCAGTATCTCCGATGAGAGCACCCTCCGGGTACCCAAAAAGGGTGGTGAATCTCGGCTCAGGGCGCCGGTGCGGGCGTCGTCCCGGTCTCGAATGCTTCCGGGATCGTCGCCAACGGCTTCGCCCCCAGCAGCCGGCGCAGGATCGCCAGGTGCTCCGCCTGGTTGCCGACCGTCGCCGCCAGGGTCGAGCGCGCGCCCGCCGAGCTCAGGTTCGCGATCGCGGTCAGCTCCAGCGCGATCGTCGCGCTTTCCATCTCGTAGACGAACCGCAGCCGGTCGCGTCGGGTCTTCAGCTTCCCGGCTTCGATCGCTTCCGGTTCGGCTTCGGCGCTTTCGCCGAGCCCCCGCAGCTCCTTCACCACCGCGTCGGCGTGCTCCCCTTCCTGGGCCCGGAACTTGCGCAGCAGGGCCAGCGTCCGCGCGTCGAGGATGATCATCGCCTGCGGGTAGGCGGCGACGACGCCGAGCTGGCGGGCGAGGACGCCGCGGAGGATCTCGGCGTCGGCTTCGCTTTCCGCCGCCGCGGTGGCGGCGCTGGTGTCGCTGCCGCCGCCGCCACAGGCCGCGAGGCCCGCCGCGAATACGAGGGCGGCCAGGGCCAGCACCAGGCCGCGCCGCACGCGGGCGCCGAGCGTGATTCGGTTCCAGGACATGGGAGCGGCCAAGCCTACGAACTCCACCAGCGCCGCGACCCTCGCCGAGCTGGCGCGCGAGGTCCACGGCTGCCGTCGCTGCCCGCGGCTGGTCGCCTGGCGCGAGGCGGTCGCCGCCGACCCGCCGAAGCGCTACCGCGGCGAGCGATATTGGGGGCGCCCGGTGTCGGGGTTCGGCGATCCGCGGGCGAGGCTGCTGATCGTCGGCCTGGCGCCGGCCGCCAACGGCGCCAACCGGACCGGCCGGATGTTCACCGGCGATCGCTCCGGCGACTGGCTCTTCGCCGCCCTGCACCGAGCCGGCTACGCCAACCAGGCGCAGGCGGTCTCGCGGGACGACGGGCTCGAGCTGCGCGATGCCTACATCGGCGCCGTCGTCCGCTGCGCCCCGCCCGCCAACAAGCCGACCCCGGCCGAGCGCGACAACTGCCTCCCCTACCTCGGGCGCGAGCTCGAGCTGCTCGACCGCGCCCGCGCGATCGTCGCCCTCGGCGCCTTCGGCTGGGACGGGATGCTGCGGGCGGCGCGCGCGCTCGGGGTCGAGGTGCCGCGGCCGCGGCCGCGCTTCGGCCACGGCGCCGAGGCGCAGATCGGCCGCTGGCGGCTGCTCGGCTGCTACCACCCGAGCCAGCAGAACACCTTCACCGGCACCCTGACCGAGCCGATGATCGACGCCGTCCTCACCCGGGCACGCGAGGTGACGTCGTCATGGTCGTAACTTCCCTCACCGTTAGAGCGGTCTTCACCAACGACCGCTTCGCGTTCCGGCGGGGCGGCGCACCAGTCCAGTCGAGTCAGGGGAGGCGCCTTGCGTAAACCGCGGATCAAACCGACCACCGAGCCGATCGGGGCGCCCGACGGCGACCTCTACCTGCACCGGCCGAGCGCCCGCTCGGACATCAGGATCGAGCAGCCCGACGAGCGGGACCGGCGCCTGATCGACGCCCTCGACGGCACCCGCACGCTCGCCCAGCTGCACGCCGAGTTCGGCGCCGAGGCGGTCGACGACGCGATCTCCCAGCTGCAGGAGCTGGAAGTGGTCGAGGACGCGGCCGACGACGAGCTGATCGAGCCGGCCGAACGGCGGCGCTTCGAGAGCCAGCTGCGCTACTTCAGCGACGTCGGCGGCGGCCCCACGCCGTCGGAGTGCCAGCGCAGGCTGCGCGAGGCCAAGGTCGCGGTGCTCGGGGTCGGCGGCCTCGGCGGCTGGGCCTCCTGGGCGCTCGCCTGCGTCGGCGTCGGCGAGATGTGGCTGATCGACGGCGACCGGGTCGAGCCGAGCAACCTCAACCGCCAGATCCTCTACACCGAGGCCGACTTCGGCCTGCTCAAGGTCGAGGCCGCCGCGGCCCGGCTGCGCGCCTTCAACTCCTCGATCAGGGTGACGGCAACCGCGCGGCGGCTCGAGAGCCAGGTCGAGATCGCCGACTTCATCGCCGGCGCCGACCTCGTCGTCGACGCCGCCGACTGGCCTCCGCACGAGATCGAGCGCTGGTGCAACGCCGCCTGCTTCGAGGCCGGGATCCCCTACATAACGATGAGCAACATCCTCCCCCTGGCCCGGGTCGGGCCGCTCTACGTCCCCGGCGTCACCGGCTGCTTCGCCTGCCAGGAGACCGCCTACCGGCGCCAGTACCCGCACTTCGACGTCGCCGTCGAAGCGCGCAGCGGCAAACCGGCGACGGTCGCGACCCTGGGCCCGGCCTGCGGGATCATCGGCGGCCAGGTCGGGATGGAGGTGCTCCACCAGCTGACCGGGATCGCCGTCCCGTCGACCCTGGGCTGCGGCCACATCTACGACCTGCGGACGATGGAGGTCGAGCGGGAGCCGGTCGTGCCCGAGCCCGACTGCCCGGTCTGCGGCCACCTGCAGCCGGCGCGCCGGACTCAAGAGGCGACGGGCGGGTAGTTTGGAGGGCGACTCGATGCGGCTCGCCCTCCCACTCGTGCTCGTGGCGCTCCTCGCCGGCCTCCTGGCCGGCTGCGGCGGCGGCTCCTCCACCACCACCGGCGGCAGCTCGACCGCGGCCGGCGAAGCCCCCGCCGGCGCCTCGCCGAGCAGCTGCGGCGAAGGATCGCTGCAGGTGACCGGCGTCTCCTGCGCCGAGGCGAAGGCGGTGCTGGCCGGCTGGCAGGCGGCCCCCGGCTGCCGGATCGAAGGCGGCGCCTCCCACGCCTCCTGCCGCGTCCACGGCTACCTCTGCATCGCCGCCGCGCAGGGCGAACGCGCGGCGGTCAGCTGCGCCCTCCCCGGCAAGTCGATCCTCTTCGTTCCGAAGAAGGGCTAGTGCCCCGAGCTCAGGCGGCGGGCGCGCCGGCGTCCCCGTCGCCGATCGCGGCGATCCGCTGGCTCGGGTCGAAGAAGAGGATGAGCCAGAAGAACGGAGCGATGCCGGCGTCGAGGAAGGCGATCGGGATCGAGAGCAGGAAGACCGAGGAGATGAAGATCGCCCGCACCGTCCCTTCCCGCGCGGCCCGGTCGTCGATCGTCGTCAGCCCCGCCCGCCGGGCGTCGGTCCCCATCCAGAAGCCGACCAGCACCACCGCGGTCAGATTCAGCGAGTAGAGGACGACCGCGGGGGCGTGGCCGCCGTACTCGCCCAGCACCTGGCTGCTGAACGGGATAAGCACGACGAACGCGAGGTAGACCATGTTGAGCCCGATCAGCCGCGAATCGAAGGCCTCAACCTCGCTGAAGAAGCGGTGGTGGTTGAGCCAGAAGCGGGCGATCACCGCGAAGCTGATCGCGTAGGAGAGGAGGTCTTCCCACTGTTCGAAGAGCGCGTGGGCGACTTCCCCGCCCGCCAGCCCTTTTTCGAGCGTCAGGTTGAGCACCAGCAGCGTGATCGCGATCGAGAAGACGCCGTCGCTGAAGGCGACGATCCGCGAGAACTCGACCTCGTTCTCCTCCCGCCGCTTTGCCATCTCTTCCCGGGTCACCCCGCGATCATCTACGTCGACCGCGACGGAACCGCGCGGGCGCAGGCGCCGACAGCCTCCGTCGAGGAGGGCAGCGTTCCCGGTACCCTGCCAATCACGCCGGCGTAGCTCAGTTGGTAGAGCACTTCATTCGTAATGAAGGGGTCCTCGGTTCAAGTCCGAGCGTCGGCTCTCGGCCAGCGGGCTCGGCCCGACCGGCGCTACCGCGGCCAGGTCAGCGGCGTCTGGCAGCCGCCGCCGATACAGGGCGGGGCCGGGCGCTTTTCGTGGGCGCTGAAGATGCCGATCAGGCCGACCAGGAGTTCGGGGAAGAGCTCGAGCGAGGCGTCGAAGCGATCGCCGGTCAGCTGGTAGTGGGGAGCGCCTGGGAACGAGACGAAGAGGTCGCCGACCCAGGTCTTGCTGCCGTCGGCGGCGGCGCGGTAGTGGCCGATGCCGTGGAAGGGCGACGGCGGCTTCAGATCGGCCCGGGTGAGGGCGTCGTCGGCGCGGACCGCCTGCGGCTTGCCTTCGGCGTGGGCGCTGCGGAAGATCGCGACCCTGCCATGGACCTCCTCGGTCGCGGCGACGAAGTTGCTTGCTTCGCGGCCGGCGCCGCCGATGAATTCGGCCCCCTGCACGCCTTCGCGCCAGTGTCCCTGCAGGACCGGCACTTCGCGGCCGAGCGCGGGTTCCTGGCTGGGACGGATCAGCTGCCGGGCATGGGCGGCGGCGCTCGACTCGGGCCGGGCCGCCGAGGTTCCGGCGGCGCCGTTGCGGCACTGCGGCGCGATCGTTTCGACCGCCCCCTTCACCCGCTTGACGTTGAGCGTGAGGTAGCCGCCTTCGCCATGGAAGTGGAGCCGGCCTTCCCAGACCCCGTGCCGGACCATGAACTGGCCGAGCCCGCGGCAGTTGCGGTCGGGCTTTTCCCAGCTGCGGTTGGCGGCCGGGTGGAACCGCATCGAGAGTTCTCCGAACTCGCCGAAGTCCGCCTGCAGCCGGCTCTCGGTCGCGGTGCCGTGGGCGACGTAGGTGGTCCCGGCGACGTGGTTGCCGGAGCCGGGCGCGCCGGTTTCGACGGCGAGGAAGATGCTCTGGCCGAGGTTGCCGACGCTGACGTGGTAGCGGTCGCGCTTGAGATGGAAGCCGACCGTCGCCGTCGACGGCGCCGCCGCGGCGGCGCCGGGCAGCAGCGCGCAGGCGAGCGCCAGCAGGGCCGCCGCCAGGCCGGAGCCGAGCGCCGCCCGCCTCACCGGCTCGCCACCCGGTGGTAGAGACGCTCGACTTCGGGCCCGAAGTAGGCACCGTAGTCGGTCATCGGATCTTCGGGGTAGCCGTAGTCGGTGACCCCGTTGAGGACGTTCCCATTGATCGTCCAGCCGCCGCCGGAGGCCCCGCCCGTCACCTGGCAGGGGATCGCCAGCGTCAGCGGCCCCGGCGACAGCACCGACTCGGGGTCATGGCCGAGGAACCCGGCTCCGCGGCAGAGGCGCTGGGTTTCGCCGTCGAACGGACGGCCGACCGGGTAGCCGTGGACGTCGAAGACCTGGTCGGGAGGCAGGTTGAAGGCGATCCGGTCCGCCCCCACCGCCGCCGCCAGGCGCTGGCCTTTTTCGTTGCGGCCGACGACCGCCGCGGCGACGTCGAAGTTCTCGTTGCCTTCGCTCACCCAGCGCCGGGTCGCGTCGAGCCACCGGGCCGGGAAGACGCCGAACGGACGCTGGCCGTACCGGTAGCCGGGGACGAAGGTCCAGCGACCGCGGTACCAGCCGCCGCCGGAGCCGCCGAGTTCGTGCACGCAGTGGCCGGCGGTGAAGACGACGCTCATGTTCGGCGCGTTGACCGAGGTCCCGGAGCAGCGCCCGAGCTCGCCCTTGAATTCGAAGAAGATGGCGCCGTTGACGCGCGAGACCTTGTCGGTCGGGTCCGGGACCTCGGCGAAGTCGGAGTGCGGGGCGACCGGCTTCGGGGCGACGCTGGGGCCGGCCCAGGCGGGCGGCGCCGCGGCCATGCTCGCGGCGGCGCTCGCACCCGGCCCGGCCACTTCGACCGGGACCGCGCTGCGCATCCGCGCCGGAGTCCAGAAGCGGCTGGCGCTGGCGGCGCTCCAGCCGCCGACGGCGACGCCGCTGGGGGAGGCGGCGCTCGCCGTTCCCAGCGTCGCGCCGAGGATGGCGAGAAAGCAGAGGATCGCTCCTGCACCAGCCCGGCGAACCCCGCTTCGCCGCTCGTTCATCGGCCGAAACACTACTCACGCCGAGCCAGCTTGGGGCGCTTTATTCATCCCACAGATGAAAAAGGCGCCCCAAAGCGTCAGGCCCGCAGCCGCCGCTCGATCGCCTCGGCGTAGGCGCCGTGCAGGGTCGCGCGGGAGGACGGGACGGCGACGCCATACGCCTCGCCCATCGCCCTCGCCAGGGTCGTCTTGAACGTACGTCCGTGCCAGGCGTGGGCTTCGGCGGCGCGGCCGACGTGGAGGTGGACGAGCTCGTGCAGGAGCGTCTCCAGCGCGTCGCCGGCGCGGATGCCCGGATAGGCGGTGACCGAGAGCCGGAACTCCGCTGGGACCGCGAAGCCGACCCGGTTCGGCCGGCGGCGGGCGCGGCGCACCTTCAGCTGCGGCCGCGCCGCGGCTAGCGGGCCGCCGGCGAAGGCCGGCAGCGCCCGCAACCGCTCGAGCTCGCGGTCGAGGGCGACGCCGGCGACCTCGTAGTAAGCGGCGGGACGCGGACGCGGCGCTCGTGGAGGCGCCGCCCGGGGCGGGGCCGCGGCGCGGCGGCGGCGCGGCCGCCTCAGCCCTGGCACCGCGGGCACCAGTAGGTGGTGCGGTTGGCGTCGCCCTGGCCGCGCGAGGAGATCGGGCCGCGGCAGCGAGGGCAGGCGCCGCCGCGGCGGCGGTAGATCGCCGCCGGCGGGCGGCCGCTGAGGACGGCGGCGCTCATCAGCTCGCGGGC
>JAFDWC010000127.1 GCA_018268655.1 Actinomycetota bacterium | reverse complement strand
CTCGAGCCGGGCGGCGCGCTCGCCGCCGACCCCGGCGGCGGCGAGCAGCTCGGCGGCGTCGGCGCTGGGGCCGTGGGCGGCGAGAGCGCGGGCGAGCGCGTCCTCGGAGGGCGCCTCGGCCAACGGCTCGACCACGCGGGCGAGGTCGCGGCCGCGGGTGATCGCCTCCTCGACCGGGTCCGGCTCGGTCCCGTCGGGCGCCGGCGCCAGCAGCGCCCGCACCGCGTCCAGGTAGGGCGAGCGCGCCTCGGCGGCGCCGTTCTCGTCGCTGTCGCGGTAGGAGAGGTGGAGCGTGCGCCGCGGCAGCGCCAGGCAGGCCTGGAACAGGTAGCGCTCCTCGGCTTCGCGGTCGCGGCGCGGGTCGAGGCCGAGGGACTCGCGCTGGGCCTCGGAGAGGAAGGGGTCGGCGCCGCGGTCGCGGCGCGGGAACTCGCCGTCCTGGAGCGAGCCAACGAGGACGTGGTCGAAGCGGCCGGCCCGCAGCCGGTAGGGGCTGGCGATCCGGACCCGGCCCTCGACCGGGCCGCTCCAGGCGCGGAAGCGGAGGCCGGCGAGCGTCGCCGCCAGCTCGGCGGGCCGCGGCGCCAGCGGGCCGAGCTCGGCAAGCTCCCCGAGCGCCGCGGCGATCGTCCCGGCGGCGCGCAGCTCGAGGCCATCGCCGGGGCCGAGCCGGGGCCCGTCGCCATCGCCCCGCAGCGGCCGCGATGCCATCGTCGCCGCCAGTCGGCCCACGGTCGTCGCCAGCTCGGCGGCCGAGCGCCCCGCCGCCTCCCGCAGCCGCAGCAGGTCCCGCGGCGGCTCCCCCTCCTCACCGTGCCAGAGGACCAGCGCCTCCTCGACGCCGTCGACCCGGCGCCGCCGCAGCCGCCGCTCGAGCCAGTCGACCCGGCCGGGGCTGAAGCCCGAGGGGCCGCGCAGGTAGCGCAGCAGGTCGGCAGCCCGGCGGCCGCCGAACTCGGCCTCGAGCAGGGCGACGAGGGCGCCGCCGACCGCGGTCCCGGCGACGGGCAGCTCGGCCTCGAGGGCGGTCGCGACGCCGTTCGCCTCCAGCGCCGCCTGGACGGCGCGGCCGCGGCGGGCGGGGTCGCGGAGGGCGATCGCGATCTCGGCCGGGTCGGCCCCGCCGTGGAGGAGCCGTGAGACCGCCGCGGCGATCGCCTCGGCCTCGCCGCGGGCCCCGGCCGAGCGCAGCAGGGTGAGGCTGCCGTCCGGCTCGCTGGCCGGCGCCCCGGGCAGCCCGAAGCCGCGGGCCAGGGCGTAGAGCAGCGGCGACTCGGTGTTGGCGGGGTCGGGGCGGCAGGCCTCTTCGGCGAGGCTGGCGGGGGCGGCGGCGCGCAGCTGCTCGATCAGCCCCGCCCGGGCCGCCCCCAGCACCGGCATCCCCTGCTCGAAGGGGACCGCGATCGTCACCTCGGTCGCCGCGGCCAGGGCGATCACCAGGTCGAACTGGTTCGGGCTGAGGTCGTCGAGCCCGTAGAGGAAGACCGGGCGCTGCCAGAACGCGGGGTCGGCGCGCAGCGCCGTGATCGCCGCCCGCGCGATCTCCTGCGAGTCGACCCGGTCGAGCCGGTCGCGGGCCGCCGCGTAGGCGCTGTAGAGGGTGGCGACGTCGGCCAGGTAGGCGCTGCCCTCGAGAGTGGCGGCGCTCGCCTCGACCGCCTCCGGCCCGATCCCGGCCGCCTGCAGCTCGCCGAGCAGCCGCTCGCAGGCGGCGGCGAAGCCGGGTCGCGCGGCCGAGCGCCGCAGCGGCCCCAGCCGTGGCCGCCGTTCGGCGGTCGCCGCCTCGATCACCCGCAGCCGCTGGGCCGCGGTCAGCTCCGCCCCGGGCGGCGCCCCGGCGGCGGTGGCGACGGTGCGGAAGAGGGCGCCGAAGGTCATCGCCGAGCCGCCGAGGGCGGCGCCGCCGGCGCTGAGCTCGCGCTCGAAGGAGAAGACGTCGTCGGCGTTCGGCAGCACCAGGACCGGCTCGCGGTCGAGTGCCGCGGCGAACTCGCGCCGGATCACCCCCCGCTTGCCCGCGTTCGGCGGCCCGTGGATCAACTTCAACGCCATCGCCCCACCTTATGCGTGCGCGCGGCGCTCCCGGACCCCCGCAAACTGCGGCTCCTACGCCCATTTTTGCCGTCTACCATCCCCTCTACCTTTCGCATCACGCCATGTCCCTCTGCTTCGTAGATCCAGCCGATGCGATTCGCGCCATCGCCGACTCGATCGGGCGCGAGGCCCGTCGCCAGCTCCTCGGCGAGGCGGTCCGTGCCTGGGTCGACGAGATCCCCGACTCCGAGCTCGAGATCCACTACGCGAAGGCGATCGCCGAGCTCGACGAACATGACCTCTCGATGCTCGCCGCCTGGCACGGCTCGCTCGAGGTCGGAACCCCGATCCCCAACCGCGACTTCCTGATGGGCGCCTTCGGCTCCCTCGGCGAGAACCGCCGCGAGGCGCTCAAGCTCGCGGCCGGCTTTCGCGGCGAGGAGGCCGTCGACTCCGGGGTGACCGAGGAGGACGCGCTCGAGCTGGTCCTCGGCCTGCTCAGCCCGCCGCGCCTGATGCAGCTCGCCGTCGAGGCGGTCGAGTTGTACGTTTGGGACCGCGCCGGCAGCGACAACTAGGGCGGGCGCTGCAAACCGGCGCCTGGCGGCGTCCTCGGTCGCTCGGCTCGGGTCACGCACTGGAGTGCGCTCCCCTCCCCTCGCTCCCTGCGTCCTGGCCAGGCTTGGTTTTCGCGCCCGCCTGCCGCGCTCAGCTCAGCGCGGCGCGGATCTCTGGGATCGCCTGCTCGTTGCTTTCGAAGCGGACCGCGCGCATCCCGAGCTCGACCGCGGCGGCGATGTTGACCTCGAGGTCGTCGACGAAGAGGCAGCGCTCGAACGGCACCCCGATCCGCTCGACCGTGAGCTCGTAGATCCGCGGTTCGGGCTTGCGGCAGCCGACGAAGCCGGAGTCGATCACCGCTTCGAAGATCTCGTCGACCGGGAGCATCGAGCGCCAGAGCGGCTCCCACTCGCGGACGTTGTTGGTCAGCATCGCCATCCGCAGCCCGCGGTCGCGCAGCTCGCGCATCAGCTCGATCATCGGCGGGTTCGGGTCGAGCCCGTCGAACAGGGCATGGCGGAAGCGGTGGACGTGGGCCTCGCGGCCGAGCACCTCTTCCAGGGCGCCGCCGAGCTCGGCGAGGAAGGCCTCTTCGCTGATCTCGCCGCGCTCGAGCGGGAAAAGGGGGTTCTCGTCGTTGCGCTCGCTCAGCAGCTGCATCGCCGCGCCGAGGTCCTGGCCCTCGATCCCGAACTCCTCCTGGATCTTCGTGAAGGCCTCGAACAGGGAAGTGGTGAGGACGCCGCCGAAGTCGCAGACGACAGCCTCGACCGGGCCGACGATGGCGGCGCTCTCAGGCACCGGTGCGGGCGACCTCGTAGTGGCCGAGGCCCTCGCGCCCCTCGACCGACCAGCGGAAGAAGGCGATCGTCGCGTCGAGCCCGTCGCGCTCGACCCGGACCGAGCTGATCAGGCTGCCGGCGCCACGCAGCGGCCGTCCGTCCTCGGGGTGGCTCCACAGCTCCAGGGTCGCCCGCCGCTGGACGCCGTCCTCGCCGTACTCGGTCGAGAGCAGGGCCTCCTCGAACTCGACCGGGGCGGCGTCGGGGTCGCAGAGGACCGCGACCACCCTCTCGTCGCCGTGCTCGCCGCGGCCGCCGGGCAGAGTCGAGGTGATCGCCAGCAGCCCGCCGTCCGAAAAGACGATCCCGATCGACCGCCGCACAATCGTCGTTCGCCCCGGATTCGCCGCCATCGCCCGGGCAGCCTATGGGTCCGTCGCGGAATTCGCGCCAGACCCTATTGTCCCGGCCCGAGATGAGTGGCCTCGAATCCCCGCCGGTGACGATCCGCGACGCCGACCCGCTTCGCGACGCCACCGCCTGCGCGGCGATCTACGCGCCCGCGGTCGAGCGCAGCGTCACCTCCTTCGAGCTCAGCGCTCCGGCGCCGGAGGAGATCGCGGCGCGGATGCGCCGCTACCAGGCCACCCACCCCTGGCTCGTCGCGGAGCGCGGGGGAGAGGTGGTCGGCTACGCCTACGCCTGCCGGTTCAACGAGCGACCCGCCTACCGCTGGAGCGCCAGCGTCTCGGTCTACGTCGGCGCCGGCGAGCGCGGCCAGGGCCGGGGCCGCGCCCTCTACGAGCAGCTGTTCGCGCGGCTGCGCCGGCAGGGCTTCCGCATGGCCTGCGCCGGGATCACCCTGCCGAACCCCGCCAGCGTCGGCCTCCACGAGGCCCTCGGCTTCCGCCCGATCGGCATCAACCGCGAGATCGGCTGGAAGCAGGGGCGCTGGCTCGACGTCGGCTGGTGGCAGCTGGAGCTGGCGCCGGCCCCGGCGGGTGCGCCGGCGGAGCCGCTGGCACCGGGCTGAGAGCCCCTTCCGGGTACCATTCAAGAATGTCCGACGAGCAGAATTCCGCCCCCGAGGCGGCCAGCCAGAACCAGTCCGCGCCGACGCCCGACCCTGCGCCGGCCCCGCCCGAGTCGCACTCGGAAAAGGCGACCGAGGAAGACGTCTACGAGGCGCTCGAGGAGGTCATCGACCCCGAGCTCGGCCTCGACTTCGTCTCGCTCGGCCTCGTCTACGACGTGGTGATCGAGAACGAAGAGGTCTTCGTCACCTTCACCCTGACGACCCCCGCCTGCCCGATCGGCCCCCAGGTCTCCGAGCAGATGCGCGAGTTCGTCGGCGACCTCCCCGGCGTCTCCGCCGTGCACCCGAAGATGGTCTTCGACCCGGCCTGGACCCCGGAAATGATGACCGACGACGCCAAGTTCGCGCTCGGCTTCTAGGCGTTCCCGCGGCGACCGGGCGCGGAGGCGCGCGATGCGGATCGTCGTCCTCGACGACTACCAGGGCGTGGCGCTCGAGCACGGTGCGTGGAGCCACCTGCCGGCGGAGTGCGAAGTGCGCACGGTGCGCGAGCACCTGGGCGGCGACGAGGAGCTGTTGGCGGCGCTGGCGGGGGCGGAGATCGTCGTCGCGATGCGGGAGCGGACCGCCTTCACGGCGGCACGGCTGGCCCAGCTGACTGACCTGCGGCTGCTGGTCACGACCGGGATGGGGAACGTGGCGATCGACGTCGAGGCGGCGGCCGCCAACGGGATCACCGTCTGCGGCACCGGCGGGGTCGGCAGCGCCACCGTCGAGCACGCCTGGGCGCTGATCCTCGGCTGGGCGCGCTCGCTCCCGCTCGAGGACGCCAACGTACGGGAGGGGAGGTGGCAGACGACGGTCGGCGTCGACCTCGCCGGCGCCACCCTCGGGCTGGTCGGGTTCGGGCGCCTCGGCCGCGGCATGGTGCCGGTGGCGAAGGCGTTCGGGATGGAGGTGATCGCCTGGAGCCTCAACCTCGACCCGGAGGTGGCGGTCGCGGCGGGAGCGCGCCCGGTCGCCAGGGAGGAGCTGTTCCGCGAGGCCGACGTCGTCAGCGTCCACTACAAGCTCGGCGAGCGCAGCATCGGCCTGGTTGGCGCCGAGGAGCTGGGGCTGATGAAGCGCACGGCGCTCCTCGTCAACACCTCGCGCGGGCCGATCGTCGACACAGCCGCCCTCCTCGACGCCCTCTGGAACAATCGCATCGCCGGCGCCGCCCTCGACGTCTACGACACCGAGCCGTTGCCGCCCGACGACCCCCTGCGTCAGGCCCCTCGCACCGTCCTCACGCCCCACCTCGGCTACGTCACCGGCGCCTCCTACGACGTCTACTTCGGCGAGGCGATCGAGGACATCGCCGCCTTCCTGGCGGGCGACCCGATCCGCGTCATCGCCGCTCCCTGATCCAGCCACCGCGCCGAATTCGGCTCAGTGGTCGGGGATAATTCGGCGATGCTGCCGACCGCGCTCGAGGATCTGCGCCGAGCGCCGTGGACGCTGTGGGCCTACCTGGCTCTGGTCGTCGTCAGCGTGCCCGTTGGGCTCGCGACCGTGAGCGGGAAGGTCTACTGGCAGCCTCTGGTCTTCTTTGCGCTCGTCGGGCCGGTCCTCCTGTTCTTCCTCCTCAGGGGAAACCGGTTCGTCTGGTGGCTTCTCGTCCTCAGTGGCACCGGCGGCGTGGTGATCTCGATCATCACCGGCGAGCCGTGGTACCGCTTCCTGGGGGGCCTGATCGGGCTGGGCCTGCTGTTGGCTCCGCCGTCGCGCGGCTACGTGTTCCGGCCGAAGCTGCCCCCGCCGCAGGACGCGGCCGCCTCGGACCCAAGCGTCCACAGCGACCCGGCGCAGCCGCCGGGCTGGTACATCGACCCGTCCGACGCAACCCGGATGCGCTACTGGAACTCGGAGCTGGGCGGCTGGCAGGCACAGACGACCCGGGCGCGGCGCAGCATTCTCGCGCCGGGCCGGGAGCGGCCGGCTCCCACAAGGCCGGCTCAGGAAACCTGGGACCCCGACGACCACGACGACGACGCCCGCCCGCCCGGCTGGTATTACGACCGCGCCGACCCGACCCGGATGCGCTACTGGGACGCCCAGCTCGGCGGCTGGCAGCCGCGGACGACCCGGGCCCCGCGCCGCCGCGGCGGCCGCCCCGCCGACGGATGAGGTTGCCCTTTTCGTCGCTATGAGGCCGCCGACGGAAAAGGCAACCTCTCGCGGAGCGACCTTCAGCCCTCGCCGGCGCTCAGCTCTCCTCGCGGCGCGGCAGCTCGCGTGAGCCGTTGCCGTTGCTCGGCATCTCCTCAGCGGTCGCGTCGAAGTCGTAGTCGCGCAGCGGGCGGCCGCCGGGGCGCGCGCCGGGGCCAGGTTCAGGCCCCCGGCCCGGTCCGCCGCCGAAAGGACCACTCCAGCCGCCGAAGCCACCCCCACCGACGCTGCCGACGACCGCGATCCGCCCGATCGTGAACCGCCGCAGCACGGCTCGGGCGATAGCCCGGGTCGGCGGGATCAGGAAGAAGGCGCCGACGACGTCGGTGATGAAGCCGGGGGTGATCAGGAGGGTGCCGCCGATCACGATCAGGACCCCGTCGACCACCTCGCGGCCGGGGAAGCGCCGCTGCGCCAGCGCTTCGTTGAAGCGCCGCCAGGCGCCCCGTCCCTGGTGCTTGAGCAGCATCGCGCCGACGACCGCGTCGAGGATCAGCAGCGCCACCGTCGGCCAGGCGCCGATCAGTTCGCCGACCTGGATGATCACGTAGATCTCCGCGATCGGGAGCAGGATGAAGAGGAGTACGACGAACCACATCCGTCAAGCGTAGCCCGGCGCGAACGCGGGCTCGGCTACTCAGGCCGCGGCGGCGGCGGTGCCGGCGGCCGCCTCGAGCTCGGCCAGCGCCGCGTTGATCCCGTCGCCGATCACCTCGACGTCCTCCATCGAGTCGTAGTCGGCCAGGAGGCCGAAGCCGACCTTGCCGTTGTAGCTCATGATCGCGATCGCCAGCGCGTGGTTCTCGGGCAGGAAGGCGACCGGGTAGACGTCCTCGAGCGCCCGCCCGAGCACGTAGAGCGGCAGCTGCGGCCCCGGCACGTTGGTCACGAGCAGGTTGAAGAGCCGGGTCGAGAAGTTGATCCGCGAGGCCTGGGCCAGCAGGGTCGGCGGCGCGAAGTCGTTGAAGCGCGAGATCACTTCGGCTCCCAGCGCCTGTTTGGAGCGCTTGAGGCCGGCCATCTCTTCGCTGATCACCCGCAACCTCCGGACCGGATCAGCGACATAGACCGGCAATGGGCCTCGCATCAGCGCGATCCGGTTGCCGAGGTTGCCGCGCTCGTCCTCGGTCCGGATCGAGACCGGCACCAGCGCCCTCAGCTCCAGCCCCTCGGTTCGCATCCCGCGCTGCTGCAGCCAGCCGCGCAGCGCCCCGGTCACCACGGCCAGGACGACGTCGTTGACGGTGCCGCCGAGGGTGTCCTTGATCCCTTTGAAGATCGCCAGCTCCGAGCTTGCCCAGACGTAGCGGCGGTGGGGGCCGATCGGCTGGTTCAGCGGCACGTCGGGGGCCGGGTCGGCGAAGGCGCTGGCGATCTCGCTCAGCCCCTCGATCGCCGCGACGGCCTTGCGCGCCGTCGTCTCCGGGTGGCGGACCGCGCCGACCGCCCGCCGCGCCAGGTTGACCGGCACCGAGATCGCGTCGCCGACCCCCCGGGCGACCAGCTCGGCCGTCCCCGGCGACGGCTGCGGGATCCAGTCGTCTTCGATTTCGATCGGCTCGGGAACCGGCTCGAAGTCGAAGAGGACGGTGCCGATGTCGACCCCGGAGATGCCGTCGACCATCGCGTGGTGGGTCTTGGTCAGGATCGCGAAGCGGTCGCG
>JAFDWC010000126.1 GCA_018268655.1 Actinomycetota bacterium | reverse complement strand
TACCCGAACCAGCACCCCGGCGGCGCCGGGCTGCCCGAATACGTCGCCGGCAACCGCAGGGTGGCCGAAGAGGACATCGTGCTCTGGTACACGTTCGGATCGCACCACGTGGTGCGGCTCGAGGACTGGCCGATCATGCCCGTCACCACGGTCGGCTTCCACCTCCGCCCGGACGGCTTCTTCGATCGCAACCCGACCCTCGACGTGCCGCCTCCGGAGGCGCACTGCCAGCACTGAGGCCGACCGCGCTCGCGGTCACGGCAGGGCCCCCCGACGGCGGCCCTGCCGGCCGTGGCTCCAGCCGATGACGCCCTTCGCACATATCGCCGGCATTCCGGTCGAGGAGACGGTGACGATGCTCCTGCCGGCGTTCAGCGTCGGCTTCGGGGCGCTGGTGATCAACAGCCGTGACCGCATCGGCCGGATCGCCCGCCGCTTGGGCTGGCGCCGCCGGCGTCGCTGAGCGCGGCCGCCACCCGGGCCGGCGCCGGTCGGGTCAGCCCGACCCCTCTTTGCGCGCCGCGTCGAGGGCCAGGTGGAGCAGCTGCTGCAGGGTCCGCACCCCTTCTTCGGTCGCCCGCGTGTCGCGGTAGATGAGGTGCTGGATCGAGAGCCCGTCGATCGTCGCGAAGACGACCCGGGCGAGGCCGAGGTTGTCGCCGAAGCCGAGCCGCGCCAGCGAGTTGCGCACCGCGTCGATGAAGTCGTAGTAGCTGGCCCTGACGTCGGAGGCGAGCTCGGGCCGGCGCACCGCCGCCAGCACCAGCTCGAAGGAGAACATCGACTCCTCGGGGTACTCGGCCATCAGCTCCGGCAGGTTGGCGCCGAGGTTGTCGAGCGTCCCGTCGACCGAGATCCGCGAGACCTGGATCGAGTGCCGCGAGGCCCAGACCAGGGCCTCGTGGATCATCTCCTCACGGGTCGCGAAGTGGTAGGAGGCGGCGCCGTGGGAGAGCCCGGCCTCAGCCGCGACAGAGCGATAGGTGACGCCGTCGAGGCCGCTGCGGGCGACGACCCGGATCAGCGCCGCGCAGAGCGCATCGCGCGCTTCCCCCCGCCGCACCGGCTCGGCCCCGGTCCTCATCACCCCCGGCTTCGCGGCCGCCGTCTCGCCGCCCGCCTTCGGCGCCCCGGCTTTGGCTTTGACCCGCGCCTTGGCCTTGGGCTTTCTCTGTGGTGACGTCGGGTTCTTCATTCAGGCTTCCCTTACAATCGCACAGCGCTGCGGATGGCAAGGGGGGCGGGTCTGTAGGCGGGGAGCGACACGCCTTGAGGCTTGCGCAGACGTACGGGCTCTCCTTGACATCTGTACGGTGACCGGTAGCGTACCGCGCCGATGACGTCGAGCTCGGATTCGCCCCCGGGTCCCGCCCGGCGCACCGCGCTGGTCTGGCACGAGCGCTTCGCCTGGTACGAGGCCGGGATCGGTGCCGGCTTCGCGCCCGCCGGCGGGCTGGTCCAGCCCTACGAGCCGGTCGACGCCCCGGCGGCGAAGGCGAGGCTGCGCAGCCTGGTCGACGTCTGCGGCCTCTCCGAGTGGCTCCGCCTGCTGACCCCGACCGCGGCCGGCGAGGATGCTCTCCGCAGCTTCCACGACGACGCCTATCTCGAGCGGCTGCGCCAACTCGACGCCGCCGGCAGCGGCGACGCCGGCGAAGCGGCTCCGGTCGGCCCCGACGCCTACGAGACCGCTCGCCTCGGAGTGGGGGCGTGCCTGCTCGCCGTCGACGAGGTGGTGGCGGGGGACGTCGACAACGCCTATGCGCTGGTTCGCCCGCCCGGCCACCACGCCAGGCGCGGGGAAGGCGTCGGCTCCTGCCTGCTGGCGAACGCCGTCCTCGCCGCCCACCACGCCCGCGACCGCCACGGGATCGAGCGGATCGCGATCGTCGATTGGGACGTCCACCACGGCAACGGCGCCCAGGAAGCCTTCTGGGACGACCCCGACGTGCTCACGCTCTCGATCCACCAGGAGGGCTACTTCCCTCCCGGGAGCGGCGCCCTCGACGAGCTCGGCGGCCCGGCCGCGCTCGGGGCCAACCTCAACGTCCCGCTGCCGCCCGGCAGCGGCCACGCGGCCTACCTCCAGGCGGCCCACCGGATCGTCGCCCCGGCGCTTCGCGACCACCGTCCCGAGCTGATCCTCGTCTGCTCCGGCTACGACGCGGCGGCGATGGACCCGATGGGCCGGATGCTGCTCCACAGCGACTCCTTCCGCGAGCTGACCCGGGTCGTCAAGGAGGTCGCCGAGGAGCAGTGCGAGGGGAGGCTGGTGGTGATCCAGGAGGGCGGTTACTCGCCCGCCTACACGCCCTTCTGCGGCGTCGCGGTGATCGAGGAGCTGGTCGGGGTCAGGGTCTGCGAGGACCCCTTCATCGACGTCTTCCGCGGGATGCCGGGGCAGGAGGCGACGCCCGAGCAGCTCGGTCAGATCGAAGCCGCCGCCAGGGTGGCGAGGTTGCTTGACATGCACCTCGACCAGTTGGGGGAGGCGATGGGGCGGGCGGGGGATCCCGGCTAGGCGATTCGTCTTAGGGACCAGGGGTTTCGCGTCGGAGGCGCCCTGGAGGACCCCCAGACCGCCTCCCAAGCAGCTGCGAACGCGGAGGGTTCAGGCGCCCCAGGGTTCAGACCACCCCATCTCTCTTGAAGCTGACAAGGGACGGGGGCTGACCCGCGAATTCCGATGGCGTCACGGCGAGCTGTTCGTTATGTATGCCATTCCGACATAAGGAACAGCCCAGCGAGCTACGGCAGGTGGTTATGGGTCGAGGGGGTGGGCGTCGAAGAAGGCCTCGGCCGCAGCCGCGTAGCGGTCGGGCCGCTGCACGGCGACGTAGGCCGGGTGGGCGTCGGCGATGATCGCCACGTCGAAGTCGGGGATCCGTTCGCGCATCAGCGTCAGCGAGGGGTCGTCGGCGGGATCGACCGGGCGCCCGTCCCAGCTGCGGTCGCCCTGGACGACCAGGGTCGGCGCCTGGATCGCGGCGAGGTCGTCGCGGACGTCGACCTCGAGCAGGCAGTGGCCGACGGTCGCCTCGACTGTCTCCGGGTGCAGCACCTGTTCGATGTTGCGGGCCTCCCAGGTGCCGAACCAGGGCACGTCGGAGACGTCGAAGACGTTGGCGAGGACGCGGGCGCCGAAGCCGGTGGTGCCGAAGTTGCGGACGATCGCGCTGTAGACCTCCCAGATCTGCGGATAGCCCTTCTGCGGGTCGCGCGACCAGATGTCTGTGTAGGTGACGTAGGCGCCGACCCGGTCCGGGTGGGTGGCAGCGAAGCGGTGGCCGATGTAGCTGCCGAAGCCCGCCGCCCAGAGCTGGACGCGCTCCAGCTCGAGCGCGTCGAGGAGGGCCGCCAGGTCCTCCGCCCAGATCTCGACCGAGTAGGGCTCGACGGCCGGGTCGGGGCAGGCGGAGCGGCCGAGGCCGCGCGGCTCCCAGGTCAGGAGGCGGCGGTCGCCCCGCAGCCGGGAACGGGAGAAGTCGAAGGCGAAGTGGCCGGCGGTGAAGCCGCCGATCATCATCACCGGCTCGCCGGCGCCGCCGTCGTCGTGGCACCAGAGGGGCACTCGCGAGGTCTCGACGACGGTGCCGTCGGCGGGCTCGCTGCGGCCGGCGAAGGGGTCGAACTCGGCGCTCACACCACCACCCCCACCTTGATGACGCCGTCCCGGCGCGCCTCGAACAGCTCGAATCCGTCCACAATCTCCTCCAGTCCGAATCGGTGGGTGATCAGCGGGGTCAGGTCGAGGACGCCGGCGTCGATCAGCTCGACCAGCTCCGCCAGGCAGTCGAGGCGGGCCAGCCCGCCGGTGTAGGTGGCGGCCTTGTTGAAGATCTCGATCAGCGGCAGCTCGCGGTGCTCGCCGGGGTTGCCGATCACCGAGATCCGGCCCCCGGGGCGGACCAGATCGACCGCTGCGAGCAGCGCCGCGGGGGCGCCCGAGCACTCGATCACGACGTCGACCTCGTGGCCGTCGGCCGCCGCCCGCACCGCCGCCGCCAGGTCATCGCCGGGGGCGATCGCGGTGTCGGCGCCGAGCTTCAGTGCGGCCGCCCGCCGCGCCGGCTCGGGGTCGACGGCGATCGCGCGGCCGGCACCGAACAGGCGTAGGCAGTGGATCGCGCAGAGCCCGACCGGGCCGGCGCCGAGGACCGCGACGGTCGCGCCCGGCGCCACCGCCCCCTCGCGGGCGCCGTGGTAGCCGGTGCCGAGCACGTCGCCGACCAGCAGCACCTGCTCGCGGCGGCCGAGTCCGGGACCCTGACCGTGTTGACGTCGGCGAACGGGACCCGCAGGCGCTCGGCGTGGGTGCCGCCGAAGCCGCCCCAGCTGGGGCCGGCGCCTAGGATGCCGCCGGAGCGGCAGCCCTGGGGAGCGCCGACCCGGCAGCGGTCGCAGACGCCGCAGGAGATGATCGCCGCGCCGACGACGCGGTCGCCGGGCGAGACCGTGCGGACCGCTTCGCCGACCTCCTCGACGACCCCGACGTACTCGTGGCCGCTGACGAACGGCATCTCGGCCGGGATCACGCCGTGGCGGAGGTGGACGTCGCCGCCGCAGATCGTCGTCAGCGTCACCCGGACGACGACGTCGCCCGGGTCCTCGAGCACCGGCTCGGGCACCTCCGCCAGCCGGATCGCGCCGCCGTCCTCGCAGAGCAGGGCCCGCATCGTCCGCTCGCCTCAGCGCGTCACTTGCAGGTGAAGCCGCCGTCGACCGGGAGGGCGATGCCGGTCACGTAACGCGCGGCGTCGGAGGCGAGCCACTGGACCGCATGGCTGACGTCGACCGGCTCGAGGTTCTCGAGGCCGGGGAAGACCGTCGAGGCGCCGCAGAGCCGGCCCACCTCCTGGAAGTAGGCCTTGCCGGTCTCGACCAGGTGGTCGAGCATCGGCGAGGTGACCACGGTCGGGCAGATCGCGTTGACGGTGACGTTGTAGGGCGCCAGCTCCAAGGCCAGCGTTTTCACCTGGCCGACGACGCCGTGCTTGGCCGACTGGTAGCCGACCTGGTCGGGGATGCCGACCAGCCCGGAGCTGGAGGAGATCGTGATGATCCGCCCCGGACCGCCGCGCTCGACCATGTGGCGCGCCGCGTGCTTGCCGCAGAGGAAGGGGCCCTTGAGGTCGACGTCGATCACCCGGTCCCACTGGGCCTCGGTCATTTCCCAGGACTTGGCGTTGGAGTGGACCCCGGCGTTGTTGACGAGGACGTCGAGGCGGCCGAAGCGCTCGAGCACCGCGGCGATCATCGCCTCGACCTGGGCCTCGTCGCTGACGTCCGCCGAAACCGCGATCGCGTCGGCCCCGAGCTCGGTCAGCTCGGCGAGCGTCTCGTCGAGGTCGGAGGCGGTCCCGGTCTCGTACGGCACCTCGTCTCCGAACGACTGATCACCGAGGTCGTTGACCGCGACCTTGGCGCCGGCGCGGGCGAAGCTGAGGGCGAAATCGCGGCCCAGTCCCCGCGAGGCACCGGTGATCAGAACGACATCGTCAGTGAAGTCATAGCTAGCTGTTCCCATGGCGGGGAGAAATAGTTGATCAAGTCTCTGGTGTCAAGCACCGCGACTCGTAGCACCGCGCCTCGGCGCCTTTCGCACTCATGGGGGTGCAAAAGGCGCCCAATGGGCGGTGCCGCCCTCAGCCTTTCGCCAGCGTCTCGGCGATCGTCTTCGTGTCCGACCAGGACCGGTGAAGGGTCAGCTCCCCGTCCTCGACGTGCCAGAGGTTGATGAACGAGCCGGCGACCTCGGTGCCGCCGTGGGTGCGGGCGCGCTGGGTTCCGACCACGAAGACGACCCCGTCGCCGGCGTCGTAGAACTCTTCCGGCGTCGGCGCGAAGCTGTCCCAGATCCCCGGGTAGACTCGAAGATCGCGAGGACCTCGTCGATGCCGCGCGTCGTGCCCGCCGCCTCCGTCACGAAGTAGCCCTTCGGCTCTTCCCAGACGATGTCATCGCTGAAGAGCTCGCGGACCCGGTCGAGGTTGCCGGCGTTGAAGGCCTCGTAGAGCTCGCGCACCGCCTCGACATCACTTGCTGCCATTTCCGTTCTCCTGTCGTTGTCGTCTGTTCTGGCCTTACGGCTGAAAGAGGTTCTCGCGCAGCGTCGTCCCGGCGTAGTGGGTGCGGACCCGGCCGCGGCGGCGCAGCTCGGGGATTACCAGATCGACGAAGTCGCGGTAGGAGCCGGGCATGTCGGTGGGGAGGAGGTTGAAGCCGTCGGCGCCGCCCTCGTCGGCGAACTCCTCGAGTGTGTCCGCCACCTGGCTGGGGCTGCCGACGACCAGCGGCGAGCCGCTGCTGAGCCCGTAGAGCCTGGCGGCGTCGGCGATCGTGAAGCCGCCCTCCTGCCGTTCGGAGGCGGCCAGGATCGACTCCAGCCCGGCGCGGACGCCGGTGGCGGCGACGTCGGTCAGCGGGTCGCTCGGGTCGTGCTGTGAGAAGTCGTAGCCGAAGATCCCGGACATCAGGACCAGCGCGCCCTCGACCCGGACCAGGCCTTCGAGTTCGGCCAGCTTCGCCTTTGCCGCCGCCTCGGTCTCGCCGGTGACGACCTGGAGCTGGTACATGACCCTGGCCTTCTCCTGGTCGCGCCCGGCGGCCGCGATCCGGCCGCGCATGTCGTCGTCGAAGGCCCGCATCTCCGGCGTCCACTGCTGGATCGCGAAGATCAGCTCGGCGTGGCGGGCGGCGAAGTCACGGCCCTCGGGCGAGGACCCCGCCTGCCAGATCACGGGCCGCCCCTGCGGCGAGGGCTTGACCGGGAACAGCGCCCGGCAGCTGAAGTACTTGCCCTCGTGGTCGACCAGCTTGACCTTGGCCGGGTCGGTGTAGGTGCCGCTGTCCCGGTCGGCGACGACCGCGTCCTCGTCCCAGCTGTCCCAGAGCTCGTAGCAAAGGTTGAGGAACTCGTCGGCGCGGGCGTAGCGCTCCTCGCGCGGCGGCTGCTCGATGCCGAGGGCGCGGAAGCTGCCCTCGTTGAAGGAGGTGATCACGTTCCATCCCATCCGGCCGCCGGTCAGGTGATCGAGGGTCGCGAACCGGCGCGCCAGCTGGTACGGGTACTCGGCGCTGGTCGAGACGGTCACCCCGATCCCGAGGTGGCGGCTCGCCCGGGCGACGACCGGCGCCACCATCAGCGGGTCGTGGATCGGGCACTGGGCGCCGAACTGCAGGGTCGGATCGTGGCTGCCGCGGTAGACCTCGTGCGGGTGCAGGAGGTCGGCGAGGAAGACGGCGTCGAAGCCGCCGCGCTCGAGGGTCCGCGCCAGGTCCTCCCAGTACTCGGGGGTGGCGAAGTCGTATCCGGCGGCGGCGCGGGGGTGCCGCCACATGCCATCGGGGATCGGGGCGATGCTGTTGAGCAGGATCGCGGAGAAGATCATGCGCTTGGCGGCCATCGAGAAGCTCCTTCATCTGCCCGTCGCGAACGGGCCTTGGGGACCAGGGCTACGATACAAACGTATAGCGGCGGGACCGGAACGTCAAGCGGAGTCGTCGGCGGGCGGCGTCCGCTCGTGCTCGAGCAGGCGCCGCAGCCAGCGCAGCGAGCGCTCGGTCTCCTCCGGGCGCCCGAAGATCAGCTGGTTGACGACGAGGCCGTTGAGGGTGGCGAAGACCAGCCGCGCGAGGTCGAGGTCGTAGGGCAGGCCGAGCCGCTCGAGGGAGCGGGCGACGACCTCGTGGTAGTTGTCGTAGTTCGCCCGCACCTGCTTGTTCAGGCCCTCGCGCTGGCGTCCCTCGAGGATCACCTCGAACTGGAATGCCGCGTGCTCGGGGTCGTCCTCGATCAGCTGCGCGAGGTCGGCGGCCAGCGCCTCGAGGCGGTCGTCGTCGACCCGCAGCCCGGACCCGATCACCGCCTCGTCGGCGGCCCAGGCCATCGCCTCCTCGATCATCGCGTCGAGGGTGCCGAAGTGGTGGCGGACGAGGCCGTGGGCGACGCCGGCCTCGGCGGCGACAGAGCGGTAGCTGACGTGGGTCAGGCGCTCCCGCGCCGCGACCCGGACCAGGGCCTCGATCAGCGCCTGCCGCCCGTCGCCGCGGCGACGGTCCTCTGGCTGTCGGTCAGTCATTCCTCGATCCTGCCATTCCCCGCGGTCGCCCGGCGGGCGGTCGGCCTGGCGCGCCGCCAGCGGCCGATATGGCGGAGAGCAGGCGGCCGGTCTGACGGAGAGCAGGCCCGTCTGTCGCAGCCCCACCGCCCATCCGCCGCACCCCCACCGCCCATCTGTCAGGACGCCCGACCCTAGAAACCGCCAAAGGGGACGGGGTGCCTCCCCCCGCTTGCTGGGTTTTTCG
>JAFDWC010000125.1 GCA_018268655.1 Actinomycetota bacterium | reverse complement strand
GGCGGGGCCGGTGCCAGCGCCAGCCCGTGACGGTAGGCGGCGATCGTCTTCAGCCCGACCGCGCCGGGGGCGGCCGCCGCCTCCAGCGCCGTCGCGAAGGCGTGCGGGAAGCCGGCGGCATCGGCCCCAGCCCGGGCGACCTCTTCGGCCACCAGCTCGATCCGCACCACCTCCTGCGCCGGCACCCCGGCGAGGGCGGCCAGCTCGTCCGGGTCGGTGAGGCCGGCGCCGGCGATCCCGGTGTCGACCAGCAGCCGCTCGAGCCCGCAGGCGGCGAGCAGGAGACGGCAGGTCTCGGCCTGGCCGAGCTGGCGCCGGCGCTCCATGTAATCGGCGGCCTCGACGCCCGGCTCGAGGTCGAGGAGCGGCGCGCACCAGGCTCGGATCGCCAGCCCGAGCGGCGTCTCGAAGTTACGGGTACCGGGCGCCGGCGGCCGGTCGCTCTCGGTGATCCAGCGCTCGAAGGCGGCGTCGTCGAGGTCCGCCGCGACGACCCCGTGGCAGTGGTGGTCGACCAGCGGCAGCTCAGTAGACGCGCCCATAGGCCTCGCTCAGCTCCGGCCCCGAGCCCAGCTCCGCCGCCAGGGCGAGCTCGTGACGCTTCAACCGCAGGTAGGCGCCGCGCAGCGGTTCCGGCAGCCAGTCGCGGATCGCCTCGTCGGCTTCGAAGGCGGCCAGCGCCTCCTCCAGCGAGCCGGGCAGGGGCAGGACGCCGAGCCGCTCGCGCTCGGCCGCGCCCAGGGCCACCAGGTCGCCGTCGTGGCGCGGGCAGGGGCCGAGGCCGCGGCGGACCCCGTCGAGCCCGGCGGCGACGATCGCGCCGAGGGCCAGGTGCGGGCTGGCGGTGGCGTCGGCGGCGCGGTACTCGACGTGGGCCGAGCCACCGCCGGCGCCGACGATCCGCAGCGTCGTTTCGCGGTTGGTGCCGCCGAGGGCGGCGAAGGCGGCGCTCCAGTGGCCGGGGCCGAGGCGATCGTAGGAGACCGGGCTCGGTGCGGTGATCGCGCAGAGCGCCGCCGCGTGGGCGACGATCCCGGCCAGGAAGCTGCGGCCGAGCTCGGCCTCCTCCCCGCCCCCCTCCGGCGTCGCCAGCGGCGCGGCCCCGCCGGCGCCGAGCAGCGAGAGGTGGATGTGGACGCCGTTGCCGACCCCGGACCCGGGCGCCAGCGGCGTGAAGCTGGCCCGGCGCCCGTGCCAGCGGGCGACCTCGCGGACGGTTTCGCGCAGCAGCAGGGCGCGGTCGGCGCCGAGGTGGCCGGGCGCCGGCGCGCACGGCACCTCGAACTGGCGGTCGCCGAACTCGGGGAAGACCATCTCGGGCCCGAAGCCGGCCTCGGCGAGGACGCCGAGGAGCTCGGCCGGGAACGGTTCGGCGGCAGCCAGCGCCTGCAGGCTGAAGGCGTCGTGGTGGGGGCTCGGGGCCTCGGGGTCGAGCTGGAACTCGTGCTCGAAGGAGCTGACGACGCCGCACCCGGTCAGCTCCTCGGCTTCGGCCAGGGTCCGCTTGAGCAGACCGCGGGGGCAGCCGGGCCAGGGCTCTCCCCCCTCCTCGGCGTCACTGAGCACGACCTGCAACGGCGCCAGGCCGCCGGGTCGCTCGATCCGCAGCAGCTCCGCCGGGTCGGGCCGCAGCCGCACTTCCCCGGTCGGCCCCCACGGGTTGGGGGCGATCCCGCCGAAGGGGTCGAGGACGAGGTTGGCCGGCACCCAGCCGACGCCCTCGGCCGCCGCCGCCTCCAGCCGCGCCCGCGGCAGCGCCTTGCCGCGGACCATCCCGACCAGGTCGGCCTGGGCGACGAGGACGAGGCCGGCGGCGCTGACCTCGGCCCGGTCCGGGCCCGGGCTCACCATCCGGCGTACCCGGCGATCGCCGCGTCGGCGACGCGGCCCGCTTCGACGTCGGCCAGGGCGGCGCCGATCACCTCGACCGCGCGGTCGACCTCGGCGGCGCTGATCGTCAGCGGCGGCGTCAGCTCCAGCACGCTCGACTCCGGGCCGACGCAGAAGAAGGCGACGCCGAGCTCGAGCGCCCGCACGATCGTCTTCGCCGCCTCGGTGCTCGCCGGCTCCAGGCTGGTGCGGTCGCGGACCAGCTCGACCCCGAGCGCGAGGCCGCGGCCGCGGACGTCGCCGATCAGCTCCCGCTCGAGCGCCTGCTCGCGCAGCCCGGCGGCCAGCTGGGCGCCGCGCTCGGCGGCGCGCTCGGCGAGGCCGAGCTCGTCGCTGCGGGCGAGGACGGCGAGCCCCGCGCTGGCGCAGACGGCGTTGCCGGCGGTGGTCAGGATCGCGAACGAGTTGGCGCAGTCCATCACCGGCGCCGGCCCGACCACAGCCGAGAGCGGCAGGCCGCCGCCGATGCCCTTGCCGAAGGTGACGACGTCGGGCTCGATCCCCTCGGCGGCGAAAGCCGAGAAGGTCCCGGTGCGGCCGACCCCGACCTTGACCTCGTCGCAGAGCAGGAGGATGCCGTGGGCGCGGCAGCGCTCGGCGAGGCCGGCGAGGAACCCCGGCGGCGGCACGATCAGGCCGCCGTCGGACATGATCGGCTCGACCAGGGCGGCGGCAAAGGTCTCCGGCCCGTGCTCGGCGAGGGCGGCGTCGATCCGCTCCAGCGCCGCCGCCGCGCTGCCGCCGCGGTAGGGGTCCGGGTAGGGGACGAGGACGCGGCCGGGATGGGCCTGGGCGTGCTCCTGGGAGGGGTGGCCGGAGACCGCCATCGAGCCGGCGGTGCCGCCGTGGTAGGAGCCGGCGAAGACGAGCAGGTTGGGGCGGCCACTGGCGACCTCGATCGCCCGCACCGCGGCCTCGTTGGCGTCGGAGCCGGAGTGGCCGAGCCAGACCTTGCGCTCGCCCTCGCCGGGGACGCGGGCGAGCAGCTCCTCGGCGAAGCACAGCGCCGGCTCGCCGACCGAGGAGAGGATGCTCGCGCCGGCCATTCCCGACGCCGCCTCGGCGACCGCCCGGGCCAGGACCGGGTCGCTGTAGCCGAGGCTGGCGGCGCCCCAGGTCGCCGACATGTCGAGCACCCGCCGGCCGTCGGCCGTGATCAGCTCGGAGCCCTCGCCGCCAACCGCGGTCAGAGGCGAGAAGCGCAGCTTCTCGATCGCGCCGATCGTTCGCGCGTCCCGCTCCAGCAGCGAGCTCGCGCTCACTTTGGCGATGCCTCCATCGACGCTTCAGCCACTAAATCCCTCCAGTTCGGGCAACCTGCGCCAACGCTAGGCGAGCGCCCGCGGCGCGCCTAGCCGCAGCCTGGGGGCAACCCAGGCCTTGACTCCAACACTTTGGTGGAGCCGCCTGACCCGCTCCGAGCCCGCAGCTCGGCCAGCTGCAGCAGGTGCAGACTGAGGTTGAGCGTGAAGCGGTCCTCGTAGTTCTCCAGCGAGCAGTCGAGCAGCGATTCGATCTTCTTCAGGCGGTACATCAGCGAATGGCGGTTGAGGTAGAGGTCGCGGGCGGCGGCGCTGGTGTTGCCGTGGCTGCGCAGGTAGGCCTCGAGCGTGCCCTGGAGGTCGCGGCCGGAGTCGGCGTCGTAGGCGACCAGCGGCTCCAGTCGCGCCCGCGCCGCCGCGACCGCCTCGGCGTCTTCGGCGAGGGCGCCGAGCAGGACCGCGGCGCCGAGCTGCTCGTCGTCGGCGACGGTGCCGGCGCCGTGGAGGACGCGGCCGAGCTCGAGCAGCCGCTCGGCACGGCGGAACGGGAGCCGCAGGTCGGCCAGCGGCGCCGGCTCCTCGACCACCCCCCAGCTCGCCCGCTCGGACCCGGGCTGGCGCTCCTGGAACTCGACGACGAGCGCCCGCAGCGATCGTGGGTCCGCATCCGGCAGCAGCGCCAGCACCAGCTCGCCGCGGGCCGCGGCGATCCCCTCCTTGCCGAGCTCGGCGCCGATTCCCTCGGCCAGGCTGGTGGCGGCCGCCTCGCCGTCGGCGCGGCCGAGCGTGACCCGGTAGGAGCGCTGCAGGTCGTGGCCGAGCAGGACCGCCCGCGCCGCCACCTCGCGGGTCGGCGCGGCGCCGTCGGCGAGCGACCAGACGAAGCTCTGCAGCAGACGCTCCTCGGCCGCCACCGCCGCCCGCATCCGCAGCATCTCCATCGCCACCGCGATCGCCGACTGGCTCAGTGCCCGCCCCTCCAGGGTCGGGATGAAGGCGCGGTCGTCGTCGAGGGCCGCGTAGACGATCGCGACAACGCGGCGGCCGGCGCGGGCGCCGACGGCCATCCCGGGGCCGAGACCGAGGCTCGGGACGGCCTCGACCCAGCTCGCGGTCTCGGCGCTGAGGCTGAGCTCGATCCGCGCGGCCTCCTCGGCACTGAGCTCGGTCAGCCGCGACTCCCAGCCGTCGAGCACCCGCCCCAGCCGCTGGCGGGCCAGCGCCCCGTGGGCGAGCAGGTGCAGGCTCGGGGCGAGGATCACGATCGCCCGCTCGATCATCGTCTCGAGCGCCTCCGCAACCGCCGCCAGCCCGGCCCCCTCGAGCGCCGCCGTGGCGACGCTGGCCAGCAGCTGGTCGGGCTCGGCCAGGGCGGCGGCGTGCTGCTTGGCGATGATCCGGTCGGTCACCGCCATGATCACCTCGGCGAAGCGCACCTCCCAGGGCAGGGTGAGGACCGGCATCCGCCGCGCCGCCGCGGCCGCCAGCGCCTCCTCCGGGACGGTCTCGATCTCGCCCTGCTCGGGCAGGCTGATGCAGAGGGCGGCAGCGCCGGCGGCGGCGATCTCGGCCACCATCTGGACCAGCTGCGGGCGGTCGCAGCCGACGCAGGTCGTCAGCACCAGCTCGCCGGGGCGGATGAAGTTCTCGACCGGCCCCTCGATCACCGTGATCCAGCGCAGCTCGGCCGCGTCGAGGTAATCCCCACCGGCGAGCACCTCGGCGTCCCGGAAGACCGGAGCCGACAGCATTTCTTGCATCGAAAGGGGCAAAAGAGGGGGAACTGAGCTTCTTGGCTGGCCCCTGTCCAGCCGCTTACCCGGAGCCGTATTTTGCCACGATCGCCGCCCGCAGTCTGGCCACGCCGTCGGCCGCTCGCGCGCTCGTGTTGGAGGCGAAGCAGAGCCGCAGCGAATCCTCGAACCCGGGCCCGGCGGCGAAGGCGTCACCGGGGATGTAGGCGACGCCGGCGGCCAGCGCCGCCTCGAAGAGGTCGCGGGTATCGACCGGGGAGGCGAAGGTGACCCAGGTGAAGAAGCCGCCGCCGGGGTCGGTCCAGGTGGCGCCGTCGGCGCCGAAGGCGGCATCGAGCGTCGCCATCATCGCGTCCTTGCGCTCGCGGTAGATCGACCGCAGGCGAACCAGGTGGGCGTCCATCTCCCCGAGCGCCAGGAAGCGCTCCATCAGCAGCTGGGCAGGGACGTTGGTGCAGGTGTCCATGCACTGCTTGGCGTCGATCATCCGCGCGATCACCGCCGGTGCCGCTTCCACCCATCCCACCCGCAGGCCCGGGGCGACGATCTTGGAGAAGGTCTGGACGCCGATCACCCAGGGCGCCTCGTCGCTGAGCGAGACCAGGCTCGGCGGCGGCGCCCCGTCGAAGGCGAGGCGACCGTAGGGGTCGTCCTCGAGCACCATCGCGCCCCAGCTCTCGGCGAGGGCGAGCAGCTCCTCGCGGCGGCGCAGCGAGAGCGTCTTGCCACTCGGGTTCTGGAAGGTGGGGATCGCGTAGATCATCTTCGGCGGCCGCGGCAGAGCCGCCCCGAGCTCGGCCAGGGCCTCGACCACCATCCCGTCCTCGTCGACCGGGACCTCCAGCAGCCGGCCCTCGTAGCTGCTGATCGTCGCCGAGCCGTTGGTGTAGGTCGGGGCCTCGACCGCGACCACGTCGCCGCGGTCGACGAAGAGCTTGCAGACCAGGTCCAGCCCCTGCATGCCGCCGGCGGTGACCAGCAGCCGCTCGCGGGCGGTGCCGGTGAACCGCTCGAGCTGGGTCAGCAGGCCGGCCTCCCCCTCGGTCGGGCCGTAGTCGAAGGTCGGCGCGCCGGCGCCGACGATCTCGGCGGCGATCGTCCCCAGCACCTCGCTGGGGATCGCCTCGGCGGCGGGGCTGCCCATCGCCAGCCGCACGATGTCGTGGTTCTGACGCTGCAGCAGGCTGGTGCTGGAGTCGATCTCGGAGCCGTTGAGGCCGCCCACGCGCGCCGCGTAGGGAAGGAACGCCGCGCCGGTCTCGCTCATGCCGCGGTGTACCCCCCGTCGATCGCCAGCGAGGCGCCGGTGACGTGACCGGCCTCCTCGGAGGCGAGGTAGGCAACCGCCGCGGCGACCTCCTCGGCGCTGCCGAGCCGGCCCTGCGGGATCGTCGCCTCGACCTCGCGGCGCCAGGCCTCGGGGTCCTCCATGGCGGCGATCCACTCGCGCGCCAGCGGCGTCTCGGTGAGGCCGGGGGCGACCGCGTTGACCCGCACCCCGCGCCCGGCCCACTCCACCGCCGCGCCGCGCGTCAGCGCCAGCAGGGCCCCTTTCGAGGCCGCGTAGAGGGACATCGTCGGGACCCCGATCGAGGCCAGGCGCGAGGTCAGGTTGACGATCGCGCCGCCGCGGTCGAGCATCACCGCCGCCGCCGCCTGCATCAACTGCAGGGCGCCGAAGAAATTGACGTCGAAGACCTGGCGGACGGGGCCGAGCGGGGCCGACTCGAGCGCCGCGGTGTGGTCGATGCCGGCGTTGTTGACGAGGACGTCGAGCGCCCCGAACCGCTCCACCGCGAGGGCGACGGCGCGGCCGGCGGTGGCCGGCTCGCCGACGTCGCCGGCGAGGAAGTGCGCGCGCTCGCCCAGCTCCGCCGCCAGCGCCTCGCCGCGCTCGGCGCCGCGGGCGACCATCAGCACGGCGGCGCCCTCGGCGATCAGGCGTTCGCTGACGGCCCGGCCGATGCCGTCGGTGGCGCCGGTGACCAGCGCCGACTTCCCCTCGAAGCGGTTAACGGCCGACCTCCGCCACGCCGACCGCCTCCAGGGCGGCGGCGATCGTCTCCCCGATCCGCTCCAGCTCGACCTCGGAGATCACGAACGAGGGCGAGATCTGCAGCGAGCCGCCGGCCAGGGCGCGGATCAGCAGGCCGCGCGCGCGGGCCGCGGCGACGACCCGCCCCGGCAGGCCGGGGTCGGCCTCGGCGCCGGCCAGGTCGACCGCGCCGAGCAGACCGGCGCTGCGCACCCCGGCGACCCCCGGCTCGCGCTCGAGCTCGGTCAGGACCCGCGACAGGACCGGGGTCAGCGCCTCGACCCGCGGCCGCAGGCTCTCGATCTCGATCAGCTCCAGGTTGGCGAGCCCGACCGCGCAGGCGACCGGGTGGCCGGAGTAGGTGTACCCGTGGCGGAAGACCCCGCCCTGCTCCCAGAGCAGGGAGCGGACCCGGTCGCCGCAGGCGACGAATCCGAGCGGCTGGTAGCCGGAGGTGACGCCCTTGGCGCCGACGATCATGTCGGGGGCGATCCCGTAGTGCTCGCAGGCGAACCAGACGCCGAAGCGGCCGAAGCCGGAGACCACCTCGTCGGCGATCAGGAGGACGTCGTCGCGGCGGCAGAGCTCCTGGACCCGCTCCCAGTAGCCGGGCGCGGGCGGCCGCACGCCGCCGGCCCCGATCACCGGCTCGCCGATGAAGGCGGCGACGCGGCCGGCGTGCTCGGCGAGCGCCCGCTCCAGCGCCGCCGGATCCTGCGCGGGCACGTTGACGACGTCGGCGACCAGCGGGCCCCAGCCGTCGTGGTTGCCGGAGATGCCGGCGAGGCTGGTGCCGTAGGCGTTCATGCCGTGGTAGGCGCCGTCGCGGGAGATCACCACCGTCCGCTGCGGCTCGCCCGCGACCTGCCAGTAGCGGCGGGCGATCTTGGCCGCGGTGTCGACCCCGTCGGAGCCGCCGCTGGTGAAGAAGACCCCGCTCGGGCCGGCGGTCGGCGCCAGGGTGGCGATCCGGTCAGCCAGCTCCAGCGCCGGCCGGTTGGCGTAGACGTCGAAGGTCGAGTAGGCGGGCAGCCGGCCCATCTGGGCGGCGGCCTGCTCGATCAGGTCGCGTCGGCCGTAGCCGACGTTGCAGAACCAGAGGCCGGCGGTGGCGTCGAGGTATTCGTTTCCTGCCTCGTCCCAGATCCGGCAGCCCTCGCCGCGCTGCAACACGACCTTCTCGCCGGCGGACACCGACATGTCCGCAAATGGATGCCAGAGAGCACTCATCATCACAGCCATCCTCACCGCGGCCAGGAGCTGCCGCTAGCACCAAAGTGGTCGAAGCACCCACCGGCATTTCCAACACGGCGCTCCCTGAACGAGTGCCTGGCGCTGAAGTACGCACCGATCGCCCCCTGACCCCGCGGCCCGACCCGACCCGACCCCGAGCGCACCTGTCCCCGCATAGCGGGGACAACGTCACGCGAGTCGCGGGTCGCCCGTCGCCTCGCTCTGAAGCCCAACCGTTCGCCCCTTGGCGCCCAC
>JAFDWC010000124.1 GCA_018268655.1 Actinomycetota bacterium | reverse complement strand
GCGTTCCGCGAGACGGCGTTCCGCGCAGCCGGCCTCCCGAGAAACCGCAGTCCCTAACCCTTGCGGTCGTCATACGCCGGCGGCAGCAGATTCACCGCCGCGGCGACGCCGACTGCGATCAGAACGTACGTGTAGCCGGTGTAGCCGCTGATCGCAAAGAGGATGGCGGCGATCGCGCAGACGGCGACGACGATCATCCACGAGGCACGGGCCAGGGTCATCGCTCGGTATCTTCGCCTAGATGGCCGACCCACGCCGAGGCACCCCTGGATGACGCCCCCGGCACCCGTCGCGTCCCTAGGTCCTCGGGCCTGCCTTTGCCAGCCGGCAAAGGCCGCGCGCTGCGTCCTCGATCTGCTCGGCCCGGCGGGCCCCGAGCGGCACCCCAGCGTAGGGTCGGCGATCTGATGGCCGACGCCGCGACCGCGACCTCGACTGACAGCCCTGCCGAGGCGGCGCTGGCGTTTCTCAGCGAGATGTCGCCGGACCTGCGCGGCGCCGCGATCCTCGCCGGCGACGGTGCCGTGCTTGCCGCCAGCGGCGAGGCCGATGCCTGGGGCGGCGCGGCGCGGGACCTGCTCGCCGCCGCCGATGCCGCCGACCCCGAGCCGGCCGAGCAGGTCCACGTCGGCAGCGAGTCCGGCGAGGTCTTCGCGCTGCGGCACCGGGGCCTGGTGGCGGTCGCCGTCACCGAGCGCTTCGCGCTCGCCTCGCTGATGCTCTTCGACATGCGTCAGGCGCTGCGCGACCTGGCGCTGGCCGGCGGCAGCGGGGAGGCGAGCTGATGCCGCCGAAGCCGCACCGGGTCCTCATCGACCGCGTCAGCGGCTACGCCGACGAGGCCGCCGCCTACATGCGCCGCCGCAAGATCGCCCGCCGGCCCTTCGCCCGCCTCTACTACGCCAACGGCCGCGCCGCCGACCACGACATCGACAGTCGCGACGGGATCGCCCTCTTCGCCGCCGCCGATGCCCTGGTCGAGGTCGCGGGCAACGCCCGCCGGAGGCGCGCATGAGCGGCGGCAACGGGGATGGGCTGATCGCGCCGGAGGTGGCAGAGCGCGTCCTCGCCCGCGCCCTCGCCAACGGTGGCCGCTTCGCCGAGGTCTTCGCCGAACGCCGCGAGGGGCTGACGATGGCGATCGACGAGTCGCGGCTGGAGTCGGTCCAGGCCGCCGCCGAGGAGGGCGCCGGGGTCCGCGTCATCGACGGCGCGACCACGTACTTCGCCCATGTCGACGGGCTCGACCCAGCCGACCTCGAGCGCGCCGCTGACGAGGCCGCGGCGGCGCTGCGCGGCGAGCGGGCCGAGCCGCGCCCGCTCGGCGCCCTCTTCTCGCGGCCGATCCCGATCGAGCGGGCACCGGCGGACGTCGAGGCCGGCGCCAAAGCGGCGCTGCTGCGTGAGCTCGACGAGCGCGGCCGCGCCCAGGGGCCCGAGATCGACCAGTTCAGTGCCTCCTATATGGAGGCCCGGCGCCGCGTCGCCGTCGCCAACTCCGACGGCCTCCTCGCCGCCGACGATCGCACCCGGACCAGGATCGGCGCCCAGGCGGTCGCCCGTCGCGGCGATGTCGTCGAGACCGGCGCCGAGACCCTCGGCGCCCACCGCGGCTTCGAGCTGCTCGAAGACGACCCAGGCCAGATCGCCGAGCAGGCGGCTCGCAAGGCGCTGACCCTGCTCGATGCCCGCCCTGCCCCCTCCGGCTCGATGCCGGTCGTGGTCGGCGGCGGCTTCGGCGGCGTCCTCTTCCACGAGATGACCGGCCACGGGCTCGAGGCCGACCACATCCAGAAGGGGGCAAGCGTCTACGTCGGCAAGCTCGGCGAGGCCGTCGCCCAGCCGCTCCTCAACGCCTACGACGACGGCCGCCTGCCGGGCGAGTGGGGCAGCGACGGGATCGATGACGAGGGGGCGCCGACCCAGAAGACGCTGGTGATCGCGGAGGGGGAGCTCGTCTCCTACCTCTACGACCACGTCACCGCCGAGCGCGACGGCCACGAGCCGACCGGGAACGGCCGCCGCGAGAGCTTCCGCCACCTGCCGATCCCGCGCATGACCAACACCTACATCGCCCCCGGCGAGGCCACGGTCGAGGGGATGATCGAAGAGGTCGAGAACGGCTTCTACGCGGTTTCGTTCGGCGGCGGTCAGGTCGATCCGGCAACCGGCGACTTCGTCTTCGGCGTCTCCGAGGGCTACCTGATCGAGGCCGGCAAGGTGACCGCTCCCTGCCGCGGCGCCACCCTGGTCGGAAACTGCCTCGAGGCGCTGGCGGCGATCGACGCCGTTGCCGACGACTTCTGGATGAAGACCGGGATCTGCGGCAAGGGCGGCCAGAAAGTCCCGGTCGGGACCGGCCAGGGCCACGTCCGGGTCGGCCGCATGACCGTGGGCGGAACGGCCCGATGAGAGTGGCGAGCGCACGAATCGCCACGGTGACTTCCGGTTACTCGGGTCCGCGGCCATTTGTGCGCGAAGCCAGGTGTTCATGAGCGAGCTGAGCGAGGCGACGCGGCGCGCGGTCGAGGCCGCCCAGGCGGCTGGCGCCGGCGAGGCCGAGGCCTACGCGGCGCGCGAGAGCGGGCGCGAGGTGCGGGTCCACGGCGGCGAGGTCGAAAGCCTGACCGCGGCGACCCAGAGCGGGATCGGAGTCCGCGCCTGGATCGGCCACCGGGTCGGCTACGCCTACGGCACCGACCTCTCGGACGCCGGCGTGGCGACGATCGCCGCCCGCGCCGCCACCGCCGCCGGGGTCGCCGACGAGGACGAGTTCGCGGCGCCCCCGGCGCCGGCGGAGATCGAGGCGCTGCCGGGTCTCAGCGACCCCTCGGTCACGACTTGGGAGACGCCCCGCGTCGCCGAGCTGGCGCTGGCGGTCGAGCGCACCGCTCTGGCCGCCGACGAGCGCGTGGTCGCGGTCGAGACCGCGGTCTACGCCGATTCCTCGGAGCGGGTCGCGATCGCCTCCTCGGCCGGGGTCGCGGGCGAGTACGAGAGCTCGAGCTGCTTCGCCTACCTGCAGGCGCTCGCCGCCGGGGAGAACGGCCGCGAGACCGGCCTCGGCTTCGGCATCGCCCGCGGGCCGGCCGGGCTCGACCCGGAGGGAGTGGGGGCCGAGGGGGCCGCCCGGGCGCTGGCGATGATCGGCGCCGCCAAGCCCGAGTCGCGCGCCTGCCCGGTCGTCCTCGACCCGACCGTCGCCGCCAGCTTCGCCGGCCTGATCGGCGGCGCTCTCGGCGCCAACGCGGTCCAGCGCGGCCGCTCGCCCTTCGCCGGCCGAATCGAAGAGGAGCTGGCGAGCCCAGCCTTCGCGCTGCACGACGATGGCCGGGACCCCGAGGGCCCGGCCTCGGCCCCGTTCGACGGCGAGGGGGTGCCGCGCCGCCGCACCGCCCTGATCGAGGAGGGCCGCCTCCGCGGCTACCTCTTCGACACCTACACGGCGAACCGCGAGGGCACCCACTCGACCGGCTCGGCCGCCCGCGCCGGCTACCGCTCGCTGCCCTCTGTGTCCGCCTCGAACCTGCTGGTCGCGAGCGGCGAGCTGAGCGAGGCGGAGCTGCTGCAGCGGGCGGGGGAGGGGGTCTACGTGACCGAGGTCGCCGGGCTCCACTCGGGCGTCAACCCGGTCACCGGGATCTTCTCCGTCGGTGCCTCTGGACGCATGATCCGGGGCGGCGAGCTGGCCGAGCCGGTCCGCGAGTTCACGATCGCCGGCGAGCTGGTGGCGATGCTGGGGGCGGTCGAGGCGGCCGGAGCCGAGGCCCGCTGGGTTCCGTTCGGGGGCTCGGTACGGACGCCAGCACTGCTGGTCGCCGAGCTTTCGATCAGCGGTTCTTGATCTTTTAATGGCTTGGGGCTGCGGTTCCCGCCGTTGGCGTTGTTAGATTGGCCGCGTCTTTCAACCCCGAGGAGGAATCTCGACGTGACCAAGGCTGAGTTTCTGGACCAACTGGCAAGCGATGAGCGGCTCGGCAGCAAAAAGGCTGCAAGCGACGCGGTCGACGCGGTGCTCGACGCGATCGCCGATGCTCTCAGCTCCGGCGACGAGGTGAGCTTCACCGGCTTCGGCAAATTCCACGTCGCCGAGCGCGGGCCCCGTCAGGGCGTCAACCCGCGGACCGGCGAGCGGATCACGATCCCGGGCGGCAAAGTGCCGCGCTTCTCCGCGGGCTCGGCGCTCAAGAGCAAGGTCAAAGGCGGCTGAGGCCGACCGGACCTGAGGCTGTACTGACCAGGTTTGCGGATCGGCTCGCGGCGCTCGTCACTGAGCGCCGCAGCCAGGTTTGCCTAGGTCTCGACCCCGACCCGGCGCAGCTCGCCGGGGACGGGGCCGGGACCGAGGCTGACTCGACCGACGCGGCCGCCCGGGCCGGGGCCGCCATCGCCGCCCACTGTCGCTCGTTGATCGAACGGGCGGGGCCCTCGTGCGTCGCGGTGAAGCCGCAGCTGGCCTGCTTCGAACGGCTCGGCGCTCCCGGTTGGGCGGCGTTGAGCGAGACGGTTTCCGCCGCGCAGGACGCCGGCCTGCTGGTGATCGCCGACGGCAAGCGCGGCGACGTTCCGGTCACCGCCGCCGCCTACGCACAGGCGCTGGTCGGCGAGACGCCGACCCCGTGGGGCCCCGTGCCGGGGCTCGGCGCCGACGCCTTCACCGCCAACCCCCTGCTCGGGCGCGACGCGCTCGAGCCGCTGCTCGCCGCCGCCGCGGCCGCCGGGGCGGGCATCTTCGTCCTCGTGCGCACCAGCAACCCCGGCGCCGCCGATCTGATGGACCTGCCGGCGCCGGACCAACCGCTGCACGAGCGCCTGGCGGCGCTGGTCGACGAGCTCGCGCCCAGCCTGATCGGGACCGGCGGCCTGAGCGGGCTCGGCGCCGTCGTCGGCGCCACCGAGCCCGAGCACATCGCCCGCCTCCGCGAGCTGATGCCGCGCTCGGTCTTCCTCCTGCCCGGCGTCGGCGCCCAGGGCGGCCAACCGGAGCTGCTCGGCGCCGCCTTCGCCCCCGGCCCGGCCGCGGCCCTGGTCTCGTCCTCTCGCGGAATCGCCTCGGCGCCCGACCCGGGTGCCGCGGCGGAGGAATTGAGGGGAATCGTGTGGAAGATCTCCGGCGGCTGAAAACCTCAGGTACGCCGCTACGATCCCGCCCCCAGTCAGTTTCCGGCATCAGGCCCGATGAAGAGAACCTCCAAATACCTCACCCGCCTGCTGGCGGTGGTGGCCCTCGCCGCCGCCGTCGTCGCGGTGATCGTGATCTTCTCCTCGTTCAAGAACGAATCGAACGGGAGCAACAACGGCGGGGGCAAGGGCAAGAGCCACCAGGCGAAAGAACACAAAGAAGCCAAAGCCCCTCATCGGACCACGGCCAAGACCTACACGATCCAGAGCGGCGACACCCTGACCGCGATCGCCCACAAGACCGGTCTCACCGTCGCCGAACTGCAGGCGCTCAACCCCGAAATCGACCCGCAGATCCTGATCGCGGGCGAAGTCCTGAAGCTGCGGTGAGGGGGCGGCGGCGGGTCGCCGCCGCCGCGGTGGTCCTGGCGCTGCTCGGGGCGGCGCTGTGGCTGTCCGAGCCGGCGCTGGCGGCGCCGAGCGGCGGTGGCGGCGCCGAGGCCGCCGAAAAGCGGCCGGCGAAGGCCGGCGAAGGCCAGGGAAGCCCGAAGCACCTGACCCCGGGGCCGCCGGTCCTGGCCCGTTCCTGGGGCCTGAGCGACGGCCGCACCGGCGAAGTCCTGATCGCCCACGCCGGCAACCGGCGCCTGCCGATCGCCTCGACCACGAAGCTGATGACCGCCTACGTGGCGATGAAGGACATGCCGCTCGACAAGATCGTGCGGGCGGCCCACTACGACGCCGAATACGGCGAGTCGCTGATGGGTTTGCGGACGGGGCAGAGGATCAGCGTCCGCGACCTCCTCTACGGGTTGATCCTGCGCAGCGGCAACGACGCCGCCCACACCCTGGCCCTCCGCGCCGCCGGCTCGGTCCCGAAGTTCGTCGAGCAGATGAATCGCTACGCGGCGGCGCTCGGTCTCTCCAACACCCACTACGCGAATCCGATCGGCCTCGACCAGAAGGGCAACTACTCGAGCGCGCTCGACCTGATGACCCTGACCCGGCACCTGCTGGCGATCCCGGCCTTTGCCAAGATCGCCGACTCGCGCGAAGCCGAGCTGACCAGCGTGCGGCCGCGGCGGCGGATCAAGTCGATCAACGAGCTGCTCGAAGACGCCCCCTGGGTGACCGGGGTGAAGACCGGCCACACCTGGGGCGCCGCCTACGTCCTGGTCGGCTCCGGCCGCAGGCACGGGACCGAATTGATCTCGGTCGCGATCGGCGCGCCGACCGACGAAACCCGCTTCTCCGACAACCTCGAACTGCTCGAATGGGGCTTCCGGCAGTACCACCACGAGCAGGCGATCCACCGCGGCCAGGCGCTCGCCGAACCGTCGATCCGCTATGCGGGCGGGTCGCTGCCGCTGCGCGCCGCCCAGCCGCTCGAGGTCGGCCTTCGCAAGGGGCAGCAGCTCGAAATCGAGGTCGAAGCGCCGGCCCAGGTGACCGGGCCGATCCGCCGCGGCGCCAGGCTCGGCCGCGCCAACGTGTTCGTCGACAGCAGCCCCGCCGGCTCGGTGCTTCTACGGGCCGGCCGCGCGATTCCGCGGGCCGCCTTCGTCGATCGCGCCCGCTATTTCCTCGGTAACAACTGGATTCCAATCGCGGCTGCGATCTGCGCGATACTGCTCTGCGGGATGCTGCTGTACTTGAGACGGTCCCGGCGCAAGCGGCGCATGACCGAGGGAGAGAACGCCAGGTGATCCTGACCGTGACGCTGAATGCGGCGATCGACCGCACCGTCGCCGTGCCGAACTTCCGGCTCGGGCGTCGCCACCGCGCCGTCGAGAGCCGCACCGTCGCCGGCGGCAAGGGGATCAACGTCGCCAGGGCGCTGAGCCTGCTGGGCCGGCCGGTGATCGCCGCCGGGATGGTCGGCGGGCCAACCGGAACCAGGGTGCTCGAACAGCTGCGCGAAGAATCGGTGCTTACGGACTTCGTCCGGATCGCCGCCGAGACCCGGATCAACCTCGCCGTGATCGACCCGACCTCGGGCGAGCAGACCGAGATCAACGAGCGCGGCCCGGCCGTCAGCCCGGAGGAGGTGAAGCGGCTGTTCGAGCGAATCGGCTACCTCGCCGGCGGCGCCAAGATCTGCGTCCTCGCCGGCTCGTTGCCGCCGGGGGCCGGCGACGACCTCTACGCCAAGCTCGTCTCCGACCTGACCCGGCGCGGCGTCCCGGTCGTCCTCGACGCCGAGGGTGAGGCGATGCTGGCCGGGGTCCGGGCCGGCGCCTCGATGGTCACCCCGAACGAACGCGAGGCCGAGGAGCTGGTCGGTCAGGAGTTCGCCGAAGACGGCTCCGACCTCGCCACCGGCCTCCAGCAGTTGGTCCGGCTCGGGGCCGAGGAGGCGGCGATCACCCGCCCCGACGGCTGTGTGGCCGCGGTCGGCGAGGGCGCCAACCGGCGCCTGCTCGAGGTCCACACGGAGCCGCTGGAGCCGGTCTCGACGGTCGGCTCGGGCGACGCCTTCGTCGCCGGCTACGTCGCCGCCCGTTACGAGGATCGGACCCCCGAGGAGTGCCTCGCCTACGGGGTCGCCTGCGGGGCCGAGTCGACCCAGCACTTCGGCGCCGGCGCAGTCGACCGCAACCAGGTCGAGCGGCTGCTCGGCGAGGTCGCAGTGCACGACTTGGAGGTCCCCGCCGAAGTGTAGGCTGGGTGATTCACCCCGCACGCCCTGGAGGACTAATTTGGAAATCGAAATCGGACGCGGCAAGAAGGGGCGGCGCGCTTACGGATTCGACGACATCGCGATCGTTCCTTCGCGCCGGACCCGCGACCCCGACGACATCGACATCAGCTGGACCCTCGGTCCCTACCGCTTCGACATCCCGCTCCTCGCCTCGGCGATGGACGGCGTCGTCAGCCCCGACACCGCGGTGCTGACCAACCAGCTCGGCGGCCTCGGGGTGCTCAACCTCGAGGGGATCTGGACCCGGTTCGAGGACGCCGAGGAGCGACTCGAGGCGATCGCCGCCGCGCCCAAGCACGAAGCGACCCGGATCATGCAGGAGATCTACGTCGCGCCCGTCAAGGAGGAGCTGATCTCCAAGCGGGTGGCGGAAATCAAGGCCCGCGGCGCGGTCGTCTGCGGCTCGTTGACGCCGCAGAAAGTCCGCGACCACTATGAGGCGGCGGTCGAGGCCGGCCTCGACATCCTCGTGATCCAGGGCACTGTGATCTCGGCCGAGCACGTCTCGACCACGGTCGAGCCGCTGAACCTGAAGGAGTTCATCGCCGAAGTCCCGGTCCCAACCGTGGTCGGCGGCTGCGCCTCCTACTCGACCGGGCTGCACCTGATG
>JAFDWC010000123.1 GCA_018268655.1 Actinomycetota bacterium | reverse complement strand
GGTGCTGATGCTGACCGCCCGCGACGGGGTCGAGGAACGGGTCCGCGGGCTCGAGGCCGGGGCCGACGACTACGTCGTCAAGCCGTTCGCGATCGCCGAGGTGGTGGCGCGGCTGCGGGCGCTGCTGCGCCGCGGCACCGACCGCAGCGGCCTCGTCAGCGTCGGCCCGCTGACCCTCGACACCGACCGCCACGAGGTCCGGCGCGGCGAGGAGGAGCCGGTCGAGCTGACCGGGCGCGAGGCGCAGCTGCTGGAGATGCTGATGCGGGAGCCGCGGGTGGTGATCTCGCGCGCCGCCGCGGTCGAGCGGATCTGGGGCGGGGCGGCGGTCGAGAACGTGGTCGACCGCTACGTCGCCCGGCTGCGCCGCAAGCTCGGCGACCCGCAGCTGATCAGGACCGTCTGGGGGGTCGGTTTCATCTTCGATGCTTGAGACTTGATGGCCGTGCGCCTGCGCAGCCTCAACGCCCGGCTCACCCTGGCGGCGATCGCCGCCGTCCTGCTGGCGGTCCTGATCCTCGGGATCGGGGCGCGGCTGATCGTCAGCGGCAAGCTCAGCTCCTCTCTCGACTCGAGCCTGCGCACCCGCGCCGCCGAAGTCGCCCACCTGGCGGTCTCGGCGCCGGCCGTGCTCGACTCGCCGGGGGCGCTCGAATCGCCGGTCTCGGGCCGGCAGCTGAGCGTCGAGGTGCTCGACCGCCGGGGCGCGATCGTCGCTCGCTCGCTGGCGCTGGGGGCGAAGCTGCTGCCGCTGGGGCCGGAGGTGCGGGCCGCCGCCGCCGGCCACCCGAGCTTCGCCGACGCCGAGCTCGGCGACGAACCGCTGCGGGTCTTCGCCGCCCCGGTCGCCGACGCCGGCGGGCCGGCCGCGGGCGGCGTCGTCATCGTCGCCGCCAGCACCGCCGACATCGACGAGACCGTCCACGAACTCAACCTGCTGCTGCTCCTGGTCGGGGCCGGGGCGGTGCTGGCCGGCGGCGTCGCCGCGGCGCTCCTGACCCGGCGCACCACCGCGCCGCTGCGGGCGCTCTCATCTTCCGCTGCTGAGATCGAGCGCAGTGGCGACACCGCGCGGCGACTGGCGACCCCCGAGAATCCGCAGGAGATCGGCGAGCTGGCGCGCACCCTCAACGCGATGCTGGCGGCGATCGAGTCCTCGCGCGAGCGCGAGCGGCGGCTGCTCGCCGATGCCAGCCACGAGATGCGGACCCCGTTGACGGCGCTGATCGGCAACCTCGAGTACCTCGACCGCCACGGCGCCTCGGCGGAGGTGATCGCCGAGGTCCGCGGCGACGCCCGCCGCCTGCAGCGGCTGGTCGGCGACCTGCTGGCGCTGGAGCGCGAGAGCGCGGCGGCGGCGCCGCAGCGGCCGCTGCGGCTGGACCGGCTGGTCGAGGAGATGGGGGAGGGACGGGCCGAGGTGCGGACCGCGGTCGAGGGGCCGGCGACGGTGATCGGCGAGGAGGACGCGCTGGCGCGGAGCCTCGAGAACGTGCTCGAGAACGCGGCGATCCACGGGCCGCCGGGGGGCAGCGTGGAGCTGGCGCTGCGGCTCGGCGACGGGGTGGCGCTGGTGCAGGTGAGCGACGAGGGGGAGGGCTTCGCGCCGGGCGAGGAGGAGCTCGCCTTCGAGCGCTTCTGGCGCTCGGACCGCTCGCGCGAGCGCGAGGGCTCCGGGATCGGGCTGGCGATCGTCCGGGCGACCGCCGAGCGCCACGGCGGCACGGTTCGCGCCGAGGGCGCCACCGTCACCATCACCCTCCCCCTCGCCGGGCACGAGGCCGCCCCGTGACGGCCGCCGAGACCAGCCTCGCGCTCTCGGTCTTCCTCGCCTGCGCGGTCGAGGCGGTCGAGGCGTTTACGGTGGTGCTGGCGATCGCCAGCACCCGCAAGGCGTCCTCGGCGCTGGCCGGGACCGGCGCCGCGCTGGCGCTGCTGGCGGTGGCGACGGCCGCGCTCGGGCCGGCGCTGACCAACCTGCCGATCAACGCGCTGCGGCTGGTCGTCGGCGGCCTGCTGCTGGTCTTCGGCCTGCAGTGGCTGCGCAAGGCGATCCTCCGCGCGGCCGGCGCCAAGGCGCTCCACGACGAGGCGGCGATCTTCGCCGCCGAGGTCGCGGCGGCCGCCGAGGAGCCGCCGCCGGGCCCCGGCCTCGACCGCTACGGCTTCGCGATCTGCTTCAAAGCGGTGGCGCTGGAGGGGCTCGAGGTGGTGGTGATCGTCCTCACCTTCGGCGCCAACCAGCACGACGTCGGCCTCGCCGCGGCCGCCGCCGCGGCGGCGGTGCTGGCGGTGCTGGGGCTCGGGCTGGCGGTGCGGGCGCCGCTCGCCCGGGTCCCCGAGAACACGATGAAGTTCGTGGTCGGGGTGATGCTCTGCGCCTTCGGCACCTTCTGGGGCGCCGAGGGCGCCGGCGCCTCCTGGCCCGGCGGCGAGGCGTCGCTGCCGTTCCTCGTCGCCCTGATCGCCCTGGTCGCGCTGGCGCTGGTCCGCTACGCGCGCGCTGCCCTCGATGCCGTCGCGCCCGCTCCGGCACCGGCCCCGAGGACCGGGCCGTGAGACGCGCCCTGGGCCAACCCCCCGCCGCATTCGCGCGAGAGGTTCGCCGGTGAGCGGCCTGCTCGGCGGCGTCTGGGACTTCGTCGTCGGCGACGACTGGACGCTCGCCCTCGCCGTCGTCCTCGCGCTCGGCCTCACCGCCCTCGCCGTCGCCGCCGGCCTCGCCGCATGGTGGGTCGCCCCCGTCGTCGTTCCGCTCTTCCTCCTCGCCTCGATCCGCCGCGCCCTCCGCTCCCGCGGCTGACCCGCGGCGCCCCCCCTCAGCCCAGCCGGGCGCTGACCTTGACCGCCTTGACGGCGCCGGTGGCGCCGGCCTGGGCGACGGCGCCGATCGTGACCAGGACCAGCCCGGGGACGAAGAGGACGGGCGAGCCGAGCATCAGGATCCCGATCCGGCTGATCAGGTAGGGAGGGGCGCTGACGAGGACTCCGATCACGGTCCCGAAGGCAGCGGCGGCGAGCCGGTCGCGGGGGGAGTGGCGGTCTTTGCGGACCCCGAGCAGGCGGGCCGGGACGGCGACGTAGGTGACCATCAGCACCCCGACCACGATCCCCAGGCAGAGCGCGAACCAGGGCGGTTGGGAGCGGGTGACGACGGTGGTCGCGAGCGCCAGGGCGAGGCCGACGCTGCCGCCCCAGAGGGCGATTGGCCGCAGCCGCCGCCGCGCTTCGCCGACCGCGCGGCGGACGTCCGGCCGCTCCTCCTGGGCGACGGCGAAGGCGAAGACGGCGTTGAGGAAGTAGGCGGCGATGGTGCCGGCGATGATCACGAGGCCGATCGGGATCAGGATCGGGCCCTTCAGGTCGGGCAGTGTCTGGCCCTTCAGCATGTGGACGCGGAGGTCGTACATCGCCAGCCATACCCAGGTCGCCGGCAGCACCTGGACCAGGGTCAGGCGCCAGTTCTCGAACAGCACCCGCAGCCCGGCCAGCAGCATCGCGAGGCCGCCGACGGCAAAGGTGAACGGCGCCAGCAGGCGGTGGCGGCGGCTCTGCTCGGCGAGCATCTCGACCAGCCGCGCCTCGTCGCCGGCGCTGACGGCGTGGACGAACGGCGCCGCGAGCTGGCGCCAGCGCTCGAGCCGCGCGGGCTTGTCCGAAATCGTCACCCAGGCAGGCTACGAGGCCGCTGCGGGGCCCGCCGGCTACTGCGGGCTGGTGACGGCGGCGAGAAGGAGGACGAAGCCGCCGAGGACCAGCGGCCAGCCGTTGGCGAGGAGGAGGCCGGCGCCGACGAGGACGACTCCGGCCGAGGTGAATGCCGCCGGGCGAACCCGGACCGGGCCCGGTGGCGGCGAGGCCCTCATCCCTGCTCGAGCCCCACCGCGCCGTCGCCGGCGTTGCGGTCGCGCCGTCGCCGGATCAGCAGGTAGACGACGCCGCCGACGGCGAGGGCGACGACCACGTAGTCGAGGTAGCCGAGGTTGTGGCGCCAGCTTTCCCATTCCGCGCCGACGCTCTGGCCGATCAGGGCCAGCGCCGTTACCCAGGGGATCGAGCCGAGCAGGGTGAGCAGGGTGAAGCGCCAGAACGGCATCCGCGCCGCCCCCGCCGGGAGCGAGACGAAGGTCCGCACCAGCGGCAGCATCCGCCCGAAGAAGACGGTGGCGGAGCCGTAGCGCTCGAACCAGGAGTCGGCGCGGGCCAGCTGCCGCGGGCTGACGTGGATCAGCCGGTTCTTCTCCAGCAGGTCGAGGCGGCCGTAGTAGCCGATCGCGTAGGAGATCCAGGAGCCGACGACGTTGCCGGCGACCCCGGCGGCGATGATCCCGACCAGGGTCAGTTCGCCTTTGGAGACGGCGAAGCCGGCGAACAGCATGATCGCCTCGCTGGGGATCGGGATGCAGGCCGACTCCAGGGTCATCAGCACGAAGACCGCCGGGAGCCCGGCCGAGCCGATGAATTCGGTGACGACTTCGACGATCGGGTTGAGGATGAAGTCGGTGGCGGAGGCGCGGAGGGCGAGCATCGGCTGCACAGTGGCGCCCGCCCGTTAATCGGAGATGAGAGGTGAAGGGCCGGTAAAACCTCCGGCCCTCTCATCTGTGTTTAAGCCGCGGCCCAAACTCTGCCGCGCCATGGACTCGACCAACAACGGCGCTACAACGACCCTGCCAGCCGCCCACCAGACCAAGTGGTGGGCCCGACAAATGCTCAACAAGGTGCCCGAGATCACCCTCTACTTCTGGTTGATCAAGGTTCTCTGCACCACCGTCGGCGAGACCTTCGCCGACAACCTCAACGAAAACCTCGGGCTCGGCCTGACCAACACGAGCTACATCATGGGCGCGGTCCTGATCGCCGTCATCGTCGCTCAGTTCCGCTCCCGCCGGTACATCCCCGGGATCTACTGGCTGGCGGTGGTGCTGATCAGCGTCGTCGGCACCCTGATCAGCGACAACCTGGTCGAAAACTACGGGGTGACGCTGGAAACGACGACGATCGCCTTCAGCGCCTGCCTGATCGCCACCTTCGCGGCCTGGTACTGGAGTGAGCGCACGCTCTCGGTCCATACCATCGTCACCACCAAGCGCGAGGCGTTCTACTGGCTGACGATCCTCTTCACCTTCGCCCTCGGCACCTCGGCGGGGGACCTGATCTCCGAGAAGCTCGCCTTCGGCTACCTGCCGACGGTCGGGATCTTCGCCGGCGCGATCGCTCTGATCGCGTTCTGCCACTTCGTCCTCAAGATGAACGCGATCCTCTCCTTCTGGCTCGCCTACATCATGACCCGGCCGCTCGGCGCCTCGATCGGCGACTTCCTCGCCTCGCCGAAGGCGGAAGGGGGGCTGGGGCTCGGGACCACCATGACCTCGATCCTGTTCCTCTCGACGATCCTCCTCCTGGTCATCTACCTGGCGGTCTCCAAGCGCGACGTGATCCGCTCCGGGCCGATCAGCGCGACCGCCGCCGCCGATGGCGTCGCGACCGTGCTCGTCGTCCTCAACAAGGTCGACGCGACCCCGGCGCTGCTGGACGCGGTGCGGCAGCGGCTGGCCGCCGGCGCTGCCCGCTTCCAGGTCCTCGTCCCCAACCCCGACCACCTCGCTTTCGACCGCAGCAGCCTCGACGTCGCCCGCGGCCAGCAGCTGCTGGAGCAGGTGACCAGCCAGCTCGAGCGGGTGGCACCGGAGGCCGAGGTCTCGGGCCGCGTCGCCTACAGCCCCAACGCCTACGACGACATCGTCGAAGAGCTGAAGGGGAGGCGCTACGAGGAGATCATCCTCGAGACGCCGCCGAGCCATTTCTCGCACTGGCTCCACGTCGACCTCCAGCACCGGATCGGCGAGCTCGGCTACCCGATCCAGGCGATCCCGGCCAGCGCCTGAGCCCGCTGAGAGCCCCGGCGGACCGCGCCGGGGCTCTCATCTACGCTTCATCTTTGCCCGCGAAGGTGTGACCGATGCGCGTCTTGGTGGTCGAGGACGAGGTGAAGATGGCGGCGCTGATCCGCCGCGGCCTCAGCGAGCAGGGGCTGGCGGTCGACGTCGCCGGAAGCGGCGAGGACGCGCTGGCGAAGGCCGGCGGCGGCAACTACGACGCGATCGTCCTCGACGTCATCCTGCCGGGAATCGACGGCTTCGAGACCTGCCGCAAGCTGCGGATCGACGGGGTCTGGTCGCCGGTCCTGATGCTGACCGCGCGGGGCGCCCTCGAGGACCGGGTCGCCGGCCTCGACGGCGGCGCCGACGATTACCTGACCAAGCCGTTCTCCTTTGCCGAGCTGCTGGCGCGGCTGCGGGCGCTGGTCCGCCGCGGCCAGTCGGAGCGGCCGGCGCAGATCGAGGTCGGGGACCTGAAGCTCGACCCGGCCACCCGGCAGGTCTGGCGCGGCGAGACCGAGATCGAGCTCTCGGCGAAGGAATTCACCCTGCTGGAGGCGTTCATGCGCCACCCCGGCAGCGTCCTCACCCGCACCCAGCTGCTCGAGCAGGCGTGGGAGTACGACTTCGAACACCGCTCCAACGTGATCGAGGTCTACATCCGCTACCTGCGCCGCAAGATCGACGTGCCGTTCGAGGTCAGCTCGCTGGAGACGATCCGCGGTGCCGGCTACCGGCTGCGTAAAGATGGAGGGCGCTGAACCCCCTGACCCGACTCAGCCGCCTCTCGATCCGCCTTCGCGTCACCCTCGTCTTCGTCCTCGTGATGGCGGCGGTGCTCGCGGCGACCGGTGTCTTCGTCTACCTCCGCTTCGAATCCGAGCTCGACGCGACCGTCAACGCGGGCCTGCGCTCGCGGGCGGTCGAACTGGCATCGGTGGTGCGCCAGGCGGACGCCGAGGGGAACCGCCGGCTGGTCGGCAAAACCGACAGCTTCGCCGAGGTGCTGACTGCCGGCGGCCGCGTCGTCGACTCCTCGCAGATCGTCGGCAGCCGGGTTCTGCTCTCGCCGGCCCAGCTGCAGCGAGCGCTGCAGGAACCGCTCCTGATCGACCGCGGCAAGGTGCCCGGGACCGACGAGCCGGCCCGGCTGCTGGCGACGCCGGCTAGCTCGGACGGCGAACGGCGGGTCGCCGTCGTCGGCGCCTCGACCGCCGACCAGGTGGACTCTCTCGGCGACCTCCGGCAGCTGCTGCTGCTCGGCGAGCCGGCGGCGCTGCTGCTGGCCTCGATCGCCGCCTACTGGGTCGCCGCGGCGGCGCTGCGGCCGGTCGAGGCGATGCGGGTCCGGGCCGCGTCGATTGCCACCGCCGCCCCGGACGAGCGGCTGCCGGTGCCGCCGAGCGGCGACGAGATCGCCCGCCTCGGCGAGACCCTGAACGAAATGCTGGACCGGCTGGGGGACGCGATCGAGCACGAGCGCGCCTTCGTCGCCGACGCCAGCCACGAGCTACGGACGCCGCTGGCGATCCTCAGCACCGAGCTCGAGCTGGCGCTTGCCGAAGGGCGCTCGCCGCAGGAACTGCGGGCGGCGCTGGCCTCGGCCGCGGAGGAGACCGACCGCCTCACCCAGCTCTCCGAAGACCTGCTGACGATCGCCCAGACCGAGGGCGGCGAGCTGCCGCTGCGGATCGGCCCGGTCGAGCTAGGCGAGGTCCTGGAGGGGGTGCGGCTGCGGTTCTCGCGGCGGGCGGCGGAGGAGGGGCGGGAGATCGTCGTCGTCGGCGGCGAGCTGGAGCTGGCCAGCGACAGGCTGCGGCTAGACCAGGCGGTCGGCAGCGTCGTCGACAACGCCCTCCGCTACGGGGCGGGGACGGTCACGATCGCCGCCAGCCGCGCTGACGGCGCGGTCGAGATCGCCGTCAGCGACGAAGGGCCGGGCTTCCCGCCCGGGTTCCTCGACCGCGCCTTCGAGCGCTTCAGCCGCGCCTCCTCGAGCCGCCGCGACGGCGGCTCCGGCCTCGGCCTGGCGATCGTCCGCACCGTCGCCCGCGCCCACGGCGGCGAGGCTCGCGCCGCCAACCGCGACGGCGGCGGCGCCGAGGTGACGCTGACGATCCCCGACCGGGTGCGGAGCGACGCCGCCGCCGAGGCCGCGACGAAGATTTAGGCAAGCCCTCAGCCCGTGTTTAGACACGGCGCCGACGATGTCCCGGTGCCCCTGGTCTCCCTCCTGATCGCGATCCCCCTCGGCCTCTTCGCCCTGGTGCTGCTGGCGATCGCGGTAGTGGCTTCCGCGATCGCCGGCTGCGCCGCCGCGAAGTGGGCGTTGAGGCGGGCGAATCAGGCGGTGCTCGGAGAAGCCGGCGAGATTTAGCTATGCGCTGAGGCGTCGGCGTTGCTGGGCCGCTGACTCCGTCTCGAGGCAGAGGGACTCCGCGGGGGAGGAGCTCGGGGGACCCTCCTCTCTCGGCCTGTCGGCTGCGGAGTATTCGGGCTACGCCCCGGTCGAGCTCCCGGCCTCAGCCGCAAAACGTTCGGAGGGTCCCCCGACC